>JALOLF010000110.1 GCA_025456085.1 Acidimicrobiales bacterium | reverse complement strand
CCCCCCGCCCCAGGCCAGCGGTCGCCTCGACACCCTCTCGTTCGAGGAGCACCGCCATGCCCACCCGTGACCGATACGGCCACGTCGCGCCGCCCGCACCCGAGACCGTCGAAGCCCTCGCGCTGCGGCTCGAAGCCGTCGCCGACGACGACTTCCATGCCGAGCCCTACGCGGTCGGCATCCTCGGCACCGATCCCGACGGGGTGGACCTCACCGCCCACCCGCTCGAGGGTCCCGACCCGGTCGAGGATCTCGTCGGCTTCAAGGCGCCCCGCACCTGGCAGGGCTTCGGCGTCTGCAGCTGCGGCACCGCCTACGACCTGGCAGAACCGGCCGCGAGCGCCGCCGGGCGCGCCGAGCGGGCCAGCGGGCGACGGGTCCGGATGGTCCACCTCGTGTTCGGATCGGGCGATGCGGTCAGCGTGGTGCGCCAGCAGGGCGAGACCGACGCACGGCTGTCGCGCCACAGCGGCAGCGAGCCGCTCGGTCGGGTCGACGACTACTGCCGCCGGGTGCTGCGCCTGCCCACCGCGCCGCCCGAGCGTGACGTGCGCGAGCTGTGGGCGCTGGACTGGCTCACCCAGATCCTCACCGACATCTGGCGGGGCGACCCGCCGCAGTCCTGGCACCAGGTCGCGACCCGCCACAAGGCGGCGGCCCTGCTCACCATCGGTGGCGACCCGTCGGCACTCGGCCCGCCCTTCGACGCCGCAGGACGCGATCCGGCGCCACACCTGCGCCAGCTCGGCGACGCGTTCGCCGAGCAGATGCCCTGGGACCGCCTCTGGCGCTTCGCCCGCCGGCGCCGCGTGGGGCTCTTCGGCGTGGCGGCCCACGACGTGGCGTGGCACGACGTCGGCTCGTTCAGCCGCAGCCTCCTCGGTTGGTTCCCCGAGCTGGGCGAGCTCCTCGACGCGGTCGGCGGGCAGCTCGACACGGCGCTGACGAACCAGATCAAGGCCGTGCTCGAGGACTGGCACCTACCATCGCGCTGAACACCAGCTGAACCGCTCCTGAACCACGGACCAGCAGCGCCGGTCGCCTCTACTACATTCGATGGGACGCCGGGGCAGCGGCGGCCGGTCCTCGTCCACCACCACTGGAGACCCCATGCACCTGCGCACCACTCGCCTCCTCGCCGTCGTCGCCGCGGGCACGTTGCTGTTCGGCGCCTGCAGCGACGACAGCGACGACGAGACCACCGACGCCGGGGACGCCACCTCCACCACCGCGGCCGGCGGTGCCGACCTCTCGGGCCTGCTGGCCGAGGTCGACCTCGTCGCCGACGGCAAGCTCACGGTCTGCTCGGACTTCCCGTACGCTCCGTTCGAGTACGAGGACACGGACTCGGGTGAGCTCACCGGCTTCGACGTCGAGCTCGTCGGCGCCATGGCAGGGCTGCTCGGCGTGGAGTCCGAGTTCAAGGACACCGACTTCGACGGCATCCTCACCCAGATGGCCGCCGGCAACTGCGACATGGTGGCGTCCGCGGTGACGATCACCGAGGAGCGAGCCCAGAGCGTCGACTTCACCGAGCCCTACTTCGACGCCGATCAGTCCCTGCTGATCCGAGCAGAGGACGAGGGCACCTACGCCTCGCTCGAGGACCTCGCCGGCAAGACCATCGGTGTGCAGACCGGCACCACCGGCGAGGAGTACGCCAACGACAACACCCCGGAGGGCGCCACCATCAAGTCCTTCGGCGGTGCCGACGAGATGTTCCTGGCGCTCACGTCCGGCGACGTGGACGCCCTCCTGCAGGACTTCCCGGTCAACGCCTACCAGGCGGTCCAGGACGACAGCTTCGTCGTGACCGAGACCTTCCCGACCGGCGAGCAGTACGGCATGGCGGTGGAGAAGGGCGACAGCGCGCTGCTCGAGGCGCTCGACGCCGCACTGGCCGAGACCCGCAGCAACGGCACCTACGAGGAGATCTACACCTCGTACTTCGGCGAGGCACCGACGGAGTAACACCGTCCCGGGGTGACCGGTCCACACGGTCCGGTCACCCCGCGGTGCCCCCTGATGGAACGCCGGACCCGGATCCGCCTCACCCGCTACGCGATCTACGCCGCGACCATCCTCGTCGTCGGTTTCGTCGCCGTCCGAGCCGACTGGGGCAGCCTCCAGGAGGCGTTCCTCGACCCCGAGATCTTCGCCGAGCAGTTCTGGGACATCCTCACCATCGCGGCGAAGAACACGCTCATCTACACCCTCCTCGGCTACACGCTCGGGCTGGTGTGGGGGCTGGTGCTGGCGCTCATGCGGCTGTCCACCATCACGCCCTACCGGTGGTTCGCCACCACCTACATCGAGATCTTCCGCGGCATCCCGCTGCTGCTGACCCTGCTCATCATCGGCTACGGCCTACCCATCGCCCTGAACGGCACGAAGGTACCCGGCACCTACGGCCCCGGCGCGGTGGCGCTGGGCGTCGTCGCCGCCGCCTACCTCGCCGAGACCATCCGGGCCGGCATCGAGGCCGTCCCCCGCGGCCAGATGGAAGCGGCCCGCTCCCTGGGCATGAGCTACGGCCGTGCCATGGCCACCATCGTCATCCCGCAGGCCTTCCGCATCATCGTGCCGCCCCTCACCAACGAGCTGGTGCTGCTCATCAAGGACACGTCGCTGGTGTCGGTGCTCGGCACCACCCAGCTGACCGAGGAGCTCACGAAGTTCGCCCGCGACAACGCCAGCTCGACGTTCAACTCCACGCCCTACATCGCCGCAGCGCTCGTCTACCTGTGCCTGACCGTGCCGCTCACCCGTCTGTCGGCCACCCTCGAGAAGCGCGGGAAGCGGGGCAACCGATGACGGGCGCATCCGGGCCACCCCCGTCGCCGGCCGCACTTCCACCGGCGATCGACATCCGCGACCTGCACAAGTACTTCGGTGACCTGCAGGTGCTCAAGGGGATCGACTTCGAGGTCGCGCTCCGGGAGGTGGTGTGCGTCATCGGGCCGTCGGGGTCGGGCAAGTCGACGCTGCTGCGGTGCGTGAACCGGCTCGAGGAACCGACCTCGGGCCAGATCCTCATCGAAGGCGAGGACATCTGCGCGCCCCACGTCGACCTCGACCGCATCCGCACCCGCATCGGCATGGTCTTCCAGCAGTTCAACCTCTTCCCCCACCTGAACGTGCTCGGCAACCTGACGATCGCCCAGCGCAAGGTGCTGGGCCGCTCCAAACCCGCGGCCCAGGCCAAGGCCCGGGAGGTGCTGGCCAAGGTCGGTCTGCTCGACAAGATCGACGAGTACCCCGGACGGCTCTCCGGCGGGCAGCAGCAACGCGTCGCCATCGCCCGGGCCCTGGCCATGGACCCCGACATGATGCTGTTCGACGAGGCCACCTCGGCACTCGACCCCGAGCTGGTCGGTGAGGTGCTGGCGGTCATGCGCTCCCTGGCCGAGGAAGGCATGACGATGATGGTCGTGACCCACGAGATGGGCTTCGCCCGCAAGGTGGCGGACCGGGTGGTGTTCATGGACGGCGGCGTCGTGGTCGAGGAGGGGGCGCCCGCCGCCCTCCTCGACGAGCCCACGCACGAGCGCACGCGGCGCTTCCTGCGCATGGTGCACGAACGCTGAGTCGGGGCCGGTCCGACCCACCCCACCACGGACCGATCGACCCGCCCCCGGCCTGCCCCGGGGGCCCGCCCGACACCGTCCGCGCGTTCTGACTTCACCGGGTGGCGCCGCTATCGTCGAAGCCGCAATGGCCGACGCACAGCCCGTCGGACCCCCTGCGTTCGACCGGCGCAAGCTGCTCGTCGTCGGAGGGTTCGTCGCAACGAACGTGCTGCTGAGCCGAGCCATCGGCGCCAGCCCCCGATCCGGTTCGCCCGGGACCACGCAGGTGGTCGTCGGCGACGAACGAGCCGCGCCCGCGGTCCCGGCCGAACCGGCCGTGCTCGACGCCGACGCCGAGGTGACCGAGCCCGACCACACCTTCGACCTCGTCGTCCTCGGCGGTCGGGTGATGGATCCCGCCAGCGGCTACGACGCCGTGGCCAACGTGGGCATCGACGCCGATCGCGTGACGGCCATCACCGAGAGCCCCCTCCTCGGCCGCCAGACGATCCGCGCCGACGGTCTGGTCGTGGCGCCGGGGTTCATCGACCTGCTCTCCTACGAGCCCAACGACTTCGGCAGCTGGTTCAAGATCGGCGACGGCGTGACCACGAACCTGGGCATGCACGGCATCAACGACACCGCCGAGCACTTCTTCACCCGCTACGGCGTGGCCGAACCCGTGCCCCCCGTGAACTACGGGGGCGCGTTCGACCACAGCTACATGCGCCACGACCAGAACGGCTTCCCCAAACAGGAGCTCACCTCGTCGCAGCTCGACACCCTCACCGGCCAGCTCGCGGAGGCCATCGACGCCGGCTGGATCGGGCTGAACGTGGAGCCGGAGTACACCCCCTGGGTGCCGACCGAGGAGATCACCCGCCTGGCACAGGTGTGCGCCGACAAGGGCGTGCCCATCTTCTGGCACGCCCGCTACAGCGATCCCGAGGAACCCGGCACCAACGCCGAGGCCGTGGCCGAGGTGCTGCAGGTCGCCCGGGAGACGGGCGCTGCCACCCACATCGAGCACCTCACCTCGACCGGCGGCACCTACACCATGGACGAGACGCTGGCCACGCTCGAGGACGCCCGCAACGAGGGCATCGATCTCACGGCCTGCCTCTACCCCTACGACTTCTGGGCCACGACGCTGGGCTCGGAGCGCTTCGCCCCCGGCTGGCAGGAGCGCTTCCGCATCTCCTACGACGACCTCGAGGTCCCCGGCACCGGTGAGCGCCTGACCGAGGCCACCTTCGCCTCCTACCAGGCCCGCAACACCCTCGTCGCCGCCCACGCCATCCCCGAAGGCGACGTGGAGGCCGCGTTGCGCACCTCGTGGATCATGCTCGGCAGCGACGCCATCCTCGATCCACCCCGGGCCAACGGCCGCCCCAACAACCACCCTCGTGCCGCCGGCACGTTCGCCCGCACCCTCGGCGTCTACGCCCGCGAGCGCGGCGTCGTGGCGCTCATGGACGCGCTGGCGAAGTGCACGATCCTGCCCGCCCGCCGCCTCGAGGCACGCGCACCGGCCCTCCGCCGCAAGGGACGACTGCAGATCGGGGCCGACGCGGACCTCACGTTGTTCGACGCGGGGACGGTGATCGACGAGGCCGACATCACCAACCCGGCGCAGATGTCCTCGGGCGTCGAGTACGTGGTCGTGGCGGGCAAGGTCGTGCGCAGCCCCGACCACGACGACGACGACGGGATGGACCGTGACGTCCGTCCGGGTGTCGGCATCACCTACGGCTGAGCGCCGACCAACCTTGTGCGACACGTTTGCACGCCACGCGACACGTATCGCTACTACCATGGGTCGTAGTTCTGGCAGAATGCACCACGCTGTGAGCCGGAGCTCACCGACACGCCCGCGACGATGCGGTCCGACGAGAGGGAAGGAGAGCGCATGGCAGGGTCCCGCAAGGCCATCCACGCGTATCTGACGCAGGAAGCACACGACAGCTGGCACGACGTGGCCGCGGAGCACGGGGTGTCCGTGTCCGCGCTGCTCGAGGCCATCGGGCAGTTCTGGACCGAGTCCTCGAACGGAGACGGCGCCCAGCTGCAGCGCGATGCGCTCGTCAAGCAGGCCCGCCGGATCGACGCCGACCGCCGTCGGCGGGCTCGCAGCTGATCGAGGGGCCTCGTGCGGGCGGCACGTGGTGCCGACCCGTGCCTGCGCCCACCGATCCACACCGCCGGGCCCCTGCGCCAGGGCCCGGCGGTGGCGCGTCCGACCCGGTCCGGTGTCGGCGCCTTGCGCACGATGGGTCGGCGGTGAAGGTCCTCCGACCCTGACCCGCCGCCGCCGGGCCACCTACGATGGCCGTTGGCCACAGAAGACCAGCTGGGAGGGGCAGGGTGGGAGGTGATCCTCGGCTCGACCCTGATGCCACGTGGAGTCACCTCGCCCACCTGTCCCGCGAGGTGTTCACCATCGCCACGACCGACGGTGAGACCACGTTCGTGTCCCCGTCGGTTCGGTGGGTGCTCGGCTACGAGCCGGACGACTTCATGGAGCTGGCCGGCATCGCGCTCGTCCACCCCGACGACCGCGCCACCGTCTCGGACCTGTGGACCGCAGCGCTGACCAACCCCGACGCCGCGGCACGGGCTCGGTACCGGCTCCGACATGCCGACGGCTCCTGGCGCTGGTTCGACGTCGCCTATCACAACTTGCTCGAGGACCCTGCGGTCGGGGGCGTGGCCACGCACTCCCACGACGTGCACGACCGTGAGCTCGCCGACGAGGCGCTGCGCACCAACGAAGCCCGGCTGCAGGCGCTCATGCGCAACGCCGACGACGCCATCGTCATCTCCGACGCCCTGGGTCGCTTCGTGTGGACCAGCCCATCGGTCAAGGCGCTGTGGGGCTACGAGCCCGAGACCCTGCTGGGCGACACGCTGCTCGACAAGGTCCATCCCGATGACCGCCGCGAGCTGATCCGCCGCTTCGCCAGCATGACCCGCGACCAGCGTTCGTCGGTGCGCATCGAGGCCCGGGTGTGGCACGCGGATGGCCACTGGCGCTGGTACGAGTGCATCTTCACCAACTGCCTGGAGGAACCGGCGGTGCGCGGGGTGGTCGCCAACGTCCGCGACACGACCGACCGGGCGCTCGTCGAACAGGCCCTGCGGGCCAGCGAGCAGCGCCTCGAGTACCAGGCCACCCACGACCACCTGACCGACCTGCCCAACCGCACCCTGCTGCTCGATCGGTTGGCGATGGCCCTGGCCCGGGCGGGTCGCGCCGGGCGCCACGTGGGTGTGCTCCTGCTCGACGTGGACAACTTCAAGGTGCTCAACGACAGCCGCGGCCACGCCGCCGGCGACCAGCTGCTCGTGGCACTCGCACGACGGCTCACCGGCCTGGTTCGCGCCGGTGACACCGTCGCCAGGCTCGGCGGCGACGAGTTCGTCGTGCTGAGCGAGGACCTGCCCGACCCCGCCGACGCCGTGGAGCAGGCCGAGATCCTCGTCGACGCCTTCGAAGAGCCGCTACGTCTGCCCGCAGACGAGATCTACGCCACCGTCAGCGTGGGGGTGGCCGTGGCCCGGGCCGGCAGCGGCTCGCCCTCCGACCTGCTGCGCGACGCGGACGCCGCCATGTACGAGGCCAAGAGCAGGGGACGCAGCCGTGTCGCCATCTTCGACACCAGCCTGCATGCCACGATCCGGGACCGCCACGACATCGAGACGGCGCTGCGCCACGCCATCGCCGCGGACCAGCTCGTCGTGCACTACCAGCCCATCATCGACCTCGGCACCGACGCCGTCACCGCGGCCGAGGCCCTCGTGCGCTGGCAGCACCCCGACCGGGGGCTGCTGCTGCCCGGGGCCTTCATCGGCATCGCCGAGGAGTCCGGCCTCATCGGGCGCATCGGCAGCCACGTGCTGCGCGAGGCGTGCCTGCGGGCCTCGGTCTGGCAGTCGCACCGGCCCGACGGCGTTCGGGTGAGCGTGAACCTCTCGGCCCGCCAACTCGACGACCCCGGTCTGGTGACCGAACTCGCCGCCGCGCTCGACGTGGCCGGCCTGTCGCCCGAGCTGCTGCTGGTGGAGATCACCGAGACCTGCCTCATGCGCGACGCCGCCGCCAGCGCAGCCACGCTGGCCCGGCTCAAGGCACTGGGCGTGAGGATCTCCATCGACGACTTCGGCACCGGCTACTCGTCGTTCGCCTCCCTGCGCTCGCTGCCCGTCGACCAGCTCAAGATCGACCGGTCGTTCATCGACGGGCTGGGGGTCGACGAGCGCGACGAAGCGGTCGTGGCGGCCATCGTGCAGATGGGGCACATGCTCGACCTCGAGGTGCTGGCCGAGGGGGTCGAGCGCGCCGAGCAGCTCGAGCACCTGCGGTCCATGGGATGCGACGCGGCGCAGGGCTTCCACCTGGGCCGACCGGAACCCGCCACCACCCTCGAGGCGATGCTGGAGAGCTGCTGATGCACGATGACGCAGCGGGCGGTGCTCCATGGGATCCCACCCGCATGCACGAGTACCGCGACGAGACCGACACGCTGGCGCGCGCCGTCATCGACTACGCCTTGACCCGGGTGCGCATGTCGCCCCCCGATCTCGACGGGCCCGTCCCCCTGCGGACCCTCGTCGAGCGGGTGGGCGAGACCATCACCGACGACGGCCTCGGGGAGCAGGCCCTGCGGATCTGGATCGACGAGCTGGCCCCGGCCTGCATCTCCCAGGACCACCCCCGGATGCTGTCCTTCGTGCCTTCCGCACCGGCCAAGGCCGCCGTGCTGTTCGACATGGTGGTGGGGGCGTCGGCCATCTACGCAGGGTCCTGGCTCGAGGGCGCCGGCGCCGTCCACGCCGAGAACCAGGCCCTCCGCTACGTCGCGGACCTGGCCGGTCTGCCTCCCGAGGCGGGCGGGGCCTTCGTCGCCGGCGGCACGGCCGGGAACCTCTCGGCGCTGGTCACGGCCCGCTGGAAGGCGTCGCAGCAGCGCGGCGGGCGCCCCGAGCGCTGGAAGGTCGTCGCCTCAGCCGAAGCCCACGCCTCGGTCGCCGCGTCGGCCCAGGTGATGGACGTCGACGTGGTCGACGTGCCCACCGACGAACGGGGACGTATGACCGGCGCCGCCCTGGAGGGCGTGCTCGCCGACCTCGATGCCCGCGACGTGTTCGCCGTCGTCGCCACCGCCGGCACCACCAACGCGGGCATGGTCGACGACCTGGCCGGGATCGCCGAGGCCTGTCGCCGCCACGACATCTGGATGCACGTCGACGGCGCCTACGGCGGCGCCGCCATGGCCGCCCCCAGCGCCCGCGGCCTGTTCGACGGCATCGAGGCCACCGACTCCCTCGTCGTGGACCCCCACAAGTGGCTCTTCGCCCCGTTCGACTGCGCGGCACTGGTGTACCGCGACCCGCGGCTGGCGCGCGCCGCGCTCACGCAGCGCGCCGCCTACCTCGACGTCTACAACGAGCCCCACGAGTGGAACGAGTGGAACCCCTCCGACTACGCCCACCACCTGTCCCGCCGGGCACGGGGACTGCCCTTCTGGTTCGCGCTCGCCGTCCACGGGCGACGGGCCTTCGCCGAGGCCGTGGAGCAGACGCTGGCCACCACCCGCGCCGCGGTGGCGCTCATCGGCGAGCGGGACCACCTGGCGCTGGTGATGGAGCCCATGCTCTCGGTGGTCATGTTCCGCCGGCTGGGCTGGCAGACGGTCGACTACCGGCGTTGGGCCGACGAGCTGCTCGCCGCCGGCGCCGGTCTCGTGGTCCCCAGCCGGTGGCGGTACCAGCCCGTCATGCGCTTCTGCGTGGTGAACCCCCGCACCACCCCCGACGACCTGGCGTTCCTCCTCGACGCCATGCGGTGACGCCGCAGCGCGACCGGCCTACCGGGCGGCGAGGGGTCCGCCGTCGGGACGTTCGACCCTGCGGGCCCGGGGCGCCCCGGGCGTACCGTGCGAGCAGCGCAGTCGGAAGGAGGACGCCATGAGCGACGTCACCGATCAGCTCCAGGAACGCATCCAGGCACTGGAGGAGAAGGTCGAGCAACTCCGCAGGGACCTGCTCGACAACCAGGTCGAGGATTGGAAAGCGCGCATCGACGCGCTGGAGATGCAGGCCCACCTGGGCCAGATGGAGGCCCGCGAGGAGCTGAACCCCCTGGTCGAGCGGTTGCGCAACCGGTGGCTGGACGCCCGGGACCAGGCCGACAAGGCCCGCTCCGCTGCCGGGGATGCCCTGGGTGCGCTGGCCGACGGCGCCAAGAAGGCCCTCGGCGACCTGCAGCAGGCCATGGACGAGGCGGCCGGCAAGCTGCGCGGCTGACCGGCGGCGACCGGACCGGGACCGCGGTACCGGCGTCACCGCCTCACCGGCGCGGGCGAGCGGGTAGAAAGGTCGCGTGGAGACCACCGCGCCGGAGGCGCTCGACCGCCCGGTGCCCCGTGCGACCTACCGGCTCCAGCTCTCACCGGACCTGCATCTCCACGCCGCCGCGGACCTGGTGCCGTACCTCGCTGAGCTGGGCGTCTCACACCTCTACACCTCGCCCCTCCTGCAGGCTGCGCCCGGCAGCAGCCACGGCTACGACACGGTCGACCCCGGACAGGTGAGCCGGGAGCTGGGCGGTGACACCGGTTTCGCCGTGCTCGCCGACACCGCCGCCGAGCGCGGCCTCGGCCTCGTGGTCGACGTCGTGCCCAACCACATGGCGGCCGACCCCTCCCACAACCCGCGCTGGCGCGACGTGCTCGCCAACGGACGAGCCAGCGCCTTCGCCGACTGGTTCGACATCGACTGGCAGGCCTCGGTGTCCAAACCCCGGGGCCGCGTCCTGCTCCCCGTGCTGGGCGACCACTACGGGCGGGTGCTGGGCTCGGGCGGGTTGCAGCTCGTGCACCGGGCCGGGGAGATCACCCTGGCCGCCGGACACCTCGATCTCCCGCTCGAGCCCCGGTCGCTGGCCGGTGTGCTGGGTGAGGCCGCGGCCACCGCGCCGTGCGAGGAGCTCGCCTACCTGAGCCGCGCCTTCCGCCGTCTCCCCCGCGCCCTCGACACCGATCACACCGCGGCGGCGGAGCGCCGCGCCGATCTGGCCGTGCTCCAGCGCCGCCTCGCCGAGCTGCTGCACCACGCCGAGGTGGCCGCCGCCGTCGACCGGGCACTGGCCCGAGTCAACGGCGAACCCGACGCGCTGGACGAGGTGCTCGAACAACAGCACTACCGCCTGGCCTACTGGCGCACCGGCGGCCACGAGCTCGACTACCGACGCTTCTTCGACGTCGACACCCTGATCGGCGTGCGGGTGGAGGACGAGGCCGTCTATCGCGCCACCCACGAGCGGATCCTGGGCTGGGTGCACGACGGACGCGTCCAGGGCCTGCGCATCGACCACCCCGACGGGCTGCGCGACCCGGGCCGGTACCTCGAGCGGCTCCGGGCCGACGCACCCCGGGCCTGGATCGTGGTCGAGAAGATCCTCCACCCGGGCGAGGAGCTCCCCGAGGCCTGGCCGGTCGACGGCACCACGGGCTACGACGCGCTGCGGGTCGTCGACGGCGTCTTCCTGGACCCGTCCGGTGCCGACGCGCTGCGCGACCTCGCCGCCCAGCTCACCGGCGACGACCGGTCCTTCGAGCAGGTGGCCTACGAGGGTCGGCGCGCCGTGCTGCGCGACCTGCTGGGCTCGGAGCTGAACCAGCTCACGTCGCGCTTCGTCGACGTCTGCGAGCACGAGCGCGACTACCGGGACTTCAGCCGCGAGGAGCTGCACGAGGTGCTGCGCGAGGTGCTGGCCTGCTTCGGCGTGTACCGCACCTACGTCACGGAGGCCGGCACGGCCACGGAAGCCGACCGCACCGTCATCGACGCGGCCATGGCGGCCGCGCTGGCCAACCGGCCCCAGCTCGACCCCGACCTGCTGGGTCTGCTGTCACGCGTGCTGCAGGGCGACCGGGCGGTGGAGAGCCAACCGGCGTCGGAGCTGCGCGGCCGCTTCCAGCAGCTCTGCGGACCGGTGATGGCCAAGGGCGTGGAGGACACGGCCTTCTACCGCCACGTCGCGCTGCTGGCCGCCAACGAGGTCGGCGGGGCACCCGACCGGGCGCCGGTCGACGCGGCGGGGTTCCACACCTGGGCGGCGGCCCGCCAGCGGCGCCTGCCCCGCGCCATGTCGGCCCGCTCCACCCACGACACCAAGCGCAGTGCCGACGTCCGGGTGCGGTTGGCCCTGCTCGCCCAGATGCCCGACACCTGGGGGAGCACCGTGCGGCGGTGGATGGCGCTGAACGACCGCCACCGGGCGGGTGACCGCCCCGATCGCAGCACCGAGTACCTCCTCTACCAGACCCTCGTGGCCTGCCACCCGCTCCCACCGGACCGGGTCACCACGTGGCTGACCAAGGCGATGCGCGAGGCCAAGGTGCACACCTCGTGGCTGCGACCCGACGTCGACCACGAGCGCGCCGTGCTCGACTTCGCGACGACGGTGCTGGACGATGCACGCTTCCGCGACGAGCTGGACGCCTTCGTCGCGCCCCTGCTGGTGCCGGGCCGCACCGCGGCGCTGGCCCACCTGGCGGTGCACCTCACCGCGCCCGGCGTGCCGGACCTGTACCAGGGCGACGAGCTCTGGAACCTGGCCCTCGTCGACCCCGACAACCGGCGGGCGGTGGACTGGGCGCTGCGACGGTCGCTGCTCGAGCAGGCTGCGACCGCGCCCGCCGAGACGCTGTCACGCGCGCTGCACGACCCCGACGACCCGGGCCTGGCGAAGCTGGCGGTCGTGCGGCGCGCTCTCGACGTGCGCCGCAGCCGGTCGGCCGCCTTCGCCTCGGGCAGCGCCTACACCGCGCTGGCGCCGCGGGGACCCTCGGCCGACGCCGCCCTGGGCTACGCCCGCATCCACCCGACCGAACCACGCCGCGGCATCGCCCTCGTGGTGCCGCGCCTCGTGCTGCGGACGGCGTCCGGATGGGGCGACACCACGATCGCGCTGCCCCGGGGCGACTGGCGCGGGGTGTTCGACGCCCGACCCTGGTCGGGCACCGTGCGCCTCGAGGACCTGCTCGGCGCCTTTCCCGTCGCGCTGCTGGAGGCCGAGGCGTCGTGACCCCACCGCTGCGGGTGTGGGCACCGCACGCGCGACGGGTGGAGCTCACCGTGGAGCCGGCGCCGGGTGGCGCGGCGATCCCCGACCGGACGCTGCGCCCGGCCGACGGCGGGTGGTTCGTGCTCGACGACGGGCTCGCCGCCGGCACCGACTACCGCTTCCGCCTCGACGGCGGCGAGCCGCTGCCCGATCCCCGCAGCCGGTGGCAGCCCCACGGGGTGCACGGACCCAGCCGGGTGCACGACCCGCAGGCCTACCGGTGGTCCGACCACGACTGGCGGCCACCGGCGCTGGCGGACGCGGTGCTCTACGAGCTGCACGTGGGCACGTTCACCCCCGCGGGCACCTTCGCGGCCGCTGCGGCACGCCTCGACCACCTGGTCGGGCTGGGGGTCACCCACGTCGAGCTCATGCCCGTGCACGCCTTCGCCGGTCGTCACGGGTGGGGCTACGACAGCGTGGGCCTGTTCGCGCCGCACCCGACCTACGGGCACCCCGACGACCTGAAGTCCTTCGTCGACGACTGCCACGGTCGGGGCCTGGCGGTGGTGCTCGACGTGGTCTACAACCACCTCGGCCCCGAGGGGAACTACCTGCCCTGCTTCGGCCCGTACCTGACCGACCGCTACCGAACGCCCTGGGGCGATGCCGTCAACCTCGACGGACCCGGCAGCGACGAGGTGCGGCGGTTCCTCATCGACAACGCCCGCTCCTGGCTGGGGGAGTTCCACGTCGACGGGCTGCGCCTCGACGCCGTGCACGCGCTGGTCGACACCACCGCCGTGCACCTGCTCGAGGAGCTGGCGGAGGCCGTCCGGGCCCTGGAGGCCGACCTCGGACGGCCCACGCTGCTCATCGCCGAGAGTGACCGCAACGACCCCCGACTGGTCCGCGACCCGTCACAGGGTGGGTTCGGGCTCGACGGCCACTGGGTGGACGACCTCCACCACGGCGTGCACGTGGCCCTCACCGGCGAGCGGTCCGGCTACTACGAGGACTACCGCGGGCTGGCCGACGTGGCCGACGCCTACCGCCACGGCTACGTGTACCGCCGACGCCACTCCCCGCACCGGGGTCATCGGGTGGGACGGGATCCCGCCGGGGTGCCCGGCACCCGGCTGGTGGCCAGCCTCCAGACCCACGACCAGGTCGGCAACCGGGCCCGGGGCGAGCGCATCACCCGGCTGGC
>JALOLF010000024.1 GCA_025456085.1 Acidimicrobiales bacterium | reverse complement strand
CGCAGGAGGTGCGGGCGTGACCGTGCCCATCGCTCTCGCCTTCGGCCTCGTGGGCGTCGCCGTCGGCACCTACCTGAAGCTGCAGGGCAGGAAGTCGGGCGCCACCCCATGACAGCCGGGAACCCCACCCTGCGCGACCTCTCGAACGCCGTCACCGAGACCGACGACGACCCGTCCTCCGCAGACCCTCGGCCGACCGGCATCTCGACGGCATCCCCCGGGGCCGTGTCGACGCCGGGCGATCACCTCGTGCTGCCGCCGCCACCCCGGGCGACGCACGCTGCAACGGCACCCCCTACCTCGTCGGCCGGCGCCACATCGACACCGGTTCCGGCCGCGTCCGACGCACCCGTGCGACCGCGAGCCTCCACGGCGACGACCGTCGGCCGGGTCCTCACCGGCCTCGGCGTGCTCTGCCTGGCCTTCGTCGTGTTCTCGCTGTGGGTCACGGACCTCCAGCAGGTCCGGGCCCAGGACCGCCTCAGCGGCGAGTTCGAGAAGCGCTTCGTGACGGCCGTGGGTCTGGCCACCGGCGGCAGCGAGAGCGGGGGCGAGTTCGGCAGCGGAACCCTGGAGTTCGGGGGTGAAGCGCCTCGGATGCCGGATCTGCAGGGCCAGACACCCGAGGCGGTCACCACCCAGATCGCGGAGCTGGGTGCGTTCAGCGGCACCGAGGTGCAGATCGAGCAGGTCACCGAGCCCAGCCGGGACGTGCTGCCCGGGTTGATCGTGCGCACCATCCCGGATGCGGGCACCGAGTTCATCGACATCGACCGGGTCACCCTGGTGATCGCCAAGCTGGCGCCCGGCACGCCCGTGGCGAGCCTGGAGATCCCCGCCATCGCCCTGCAGCAGACGGTCGTGGAGGGCACCGGGGTCGAACAGCTCATGGAGGGCCCGGGTCATCTCCGCCCGACCCCCCTCCCCGGCGAAGCCGGCAACGCGGTGCTGCTCGGACACCGCACGACCTACGCCTCGCCCTTCAAGCACCTCGGCGAGCTGGTGGCCGGTGACGAGATCCGGGTGGTCACCACGGCCGGCGCCTTCCGCTACACCGTCACCGAGACCAAGGTGGTGGGCGCCGACGACCCCGACGTGCTGGGCGGCGACCCCGAGGGCCGAAACCTGTTGACCCTCGTCACCTCGAACCCCGAGTTCCGAGCCGACGAGCGCCTGGCCGTCATCGCCGAGTTGGAGGGCCGGCCCGTGGCCACCACCGACAAGGCCTCGCGCCAGGTCGCCCTCGACGACGACGAGCTCGGCCGCACGGGCGACCGGTCGGCATGGGGCGGCGTGCTCCTGTGGGGCGAGGTGCTGGTGGCCGCGGTCGTCACCGCGGCGCTCCTCTACCAGCGGTGGCGCCGCTGGCCCACGTGGCTGCTGACCACACCGATCATCCTCGCCTCGGGCTACCTGTTCTTCACCTCCGTGCAGCGTCTGTTGCCCTCGACGATCTAGGAGAGCCGCCGCGCATGTCGTCCCCCGTGGTGTCCGTGGTCTCGGTGGTGTCCGATCCGCCGTCGACGACCCGCCGCAGCGCCCGGCCTCGAAGGGCCGGCGCGGCGATGGTGCTCGGCCTGGCGCTGCTGGCCGGGGCCTGCGGCGACGGTGGCGGGCGGGTGCTACCACCGCCCACGACGGGCGACGCCACGCGGGGAACGGTGCTCGACGGGGACAGGGGTGACGACGGCACGACCGACGCGCAGGCCGCTGCGGACGAAGCAGGTGGGAACGACGGCGACCCGACGGGCCCCGACGAGCAGGCCTCGACGGACGGGGTCGACCCGACGGCACCCGCCCCGCCGTCCACGACGACCACGACCACCACCACGACCTACGTCGGCCAGGAGTACGACGACACGAGCCCGAACACCGCCCCGCCGATCCCCGCCGAGGGCGGGTGCGACCCGGGCTACGCCGGGGCCTGCGTGCCGCCCCCGCCGGCCCGGGTCGCGTGCGCGGACCTGGTCGAGCGCAACATCCTGGTCACGGGGAGCGATCCCCACGGCTTGGATCCCGACGCCGACGGCACCGCTTGCCCCTCGGAGCTGCCGCCGGCCACGGACCCGCCCGCCGAGCCCCTCGACTGAGGTGAGTCGATGCCACGCCGGTCACCCCGTCGGGTGGCGTCGGGTGGGAGTACCGTCGCCGGCAACGGCGAGCGGGAGGACGAGATGGACCGACGGACCTTGCTGTTGTCGATGGGTTCGAGCCTCGTCGTGCTGGCTGTCGGCTGCGGCGGCGACGCCGACGACGACGACGGCCTGCACGGCGACCCGGTGACCCGGCCACCCGGCGACTCGTCGGGAGGCGACGCCGGGCTCGGCGCCACCGAGGCCGACGCCGCGCTGATCGCGGCCGCCCTGGGGCGCTGGCAGGCCGTGGATCTCTACGACAGCGGCCCCGATCCCTTCACCCTCGACGTCGAGATCCGAGCGGACGGCACCTTCACCTTGGGGGCGTCGGGCGAAGGCCAGACGGACGGCACCTGGCAACTCGAGGACGGGGCGTTGACCCTGGAGCTGGCCGAGCCCGACGCCGATGGGGAGCCCGGTGCGGTGCTGCGATGCGTGCTCGAGGACGCGTCGCTCGACACGACGGCGATGCGCATGGTCGAGTACACCCAGGACGGCAGGGACCAACTGGAGCCCGGCGGACTCGAGGTGGCCGTGGCCCTGGAGGGCAGCGAGGTCGTGCTCGACGAGGCGTGGCGGTGCATCCCCGTCGATGCGGCCGGCGCCGCCGGACCCGAGCTCGACGACGACGCGCTCGCGCAGGCCCTGCAGGGCGAGTGGGACCTGGCACAGGGCCAGAGCACCGGCTGCAGCATCGGGCGGGTCGAGCCGGTGGAGCTGACCCTCGCCTCCTTCCGGACCATCGCCGTCGACGGCGACCGCTTCGAGGCCACCCTGTGGTGCGCGCTCACCTACGACGACGGCGTCTCGGCGACGCCAGCCACCGCCGAGACGGCGACGGGCAGCATCGACGTCGCTGACGGGCGGGTCGGGCTGGTCGACGTCGAGCTCGACGGGGAGCCCTGGAGCGAGCAGGCAGCGACGTGGGCCGCCGATCACCCCACCGAGGTCGAGGTGGACGGCGACGTGCTCTACGCCCGCGCGGAACCCGCCCGCGACGCGGTCCGCTTCGAACGGGTCTGAGCGGGCACGCCGTCGAGCGGCGCGCCGGGTCCGACCCTCCGGGTCACTCCGGCGTCTGCGCGTCCAGCCTGGCCCGATCGGCCTCGACCGTGAGGCCGAGGCGATCGCACTCGGTCCCCAACGCGTCGATGCCCAGCGCGCTCTCCTCGAGGACCTGGTTGCCGAGCTCGATGCTCTCGTCCACGGTCAGCGCGCCGTAGTCCACCGGCTCGGAGATGGCGGAGAAGAACCGCACCCCGGCATCCACCATCACCTGGTTCCCGGAGTCGCGCACCAGGTCGTCCAGCGTCGCCAGCTCCTCCAACGCCGCCGTCTGCTCACCCGCCTCGAGGTCGTCGACCATGCGCTGCAACGAGTCGCATGCCGCCCGCTCACCCGCCGTCGGACCGTCGTCGCCGCACGCCCCCGACACCGCGAGACCCACCACGACCAACACCGCCCCCGCGGTGCGACCGGCGGTCCCGGCTCGGCGCCGGCACCCGCCGCTCATCCCGCCGGCTCCGTCCCGGGGTCGCCCGCACCGCCGTCGTCGAAGTCCTCGCCCGGGTCGACCTGCAGCTGACCTCGAAGCTCGGGTCGCCCGACCACGGCGAAGGTGTGGCTGTAGACCCTCGCCGGCGTGAAGCGGAACTCGCCGCCGGGCGCGATCTCGCCGGTCGTGCGGGTGTCGGTCTCGTCGATGGGCCCGTTCAGGAAGTCGATGGTGAGCGGCGCCGTGGTCTCGTTGCGGAACACGACCTCGTTGCCCACGATCGCCACCCCCGTGGCCGGCACCACCGCCGTGTCGGTGATGCGAACCTCCTGGGTGAAGGCGAACGCCTCGGGCTCGGGCTGCACCTCGTTCTCTGCCTGCACACGCGGGTCCTGCTCCCGGGCGAGGTCCGCCGTCGCGTCCGTGGCAGTGCCCGGTTCGTCTGACGAGCAGGCCGCACCGCCCACGACGAGAGCCAGGGCACCGGTCATGATCGACAGCCGGCGAAGCATCCGGAGTGGCATGGCAGGAGTCTGACCGGGCCGATCGACGGCGAGGTGAACGACGGACCCCTTCTCCCTGAACGGCAACCGACCGATCGGTGACCGACCGACCGCACCGGCCACCGGCACCAAAGGTGGGCGCGACCTTCGCCTGGTGTTCACCGCGCGTACCGGTGGCCGTCGTCCTGGTTCGTTACAAGAGGTGTGCTCGGCGAACCGCCGGGCGGGAACCATGGAGGAGACACGTGAAGCGATCCCTGTTGCTCCTGGCAGCAGGCCTGGCGGTGTTGGCGTTCAGCACGACGCTCACACCGGCGCAGGCCGCGTTGCCGCCGTTCATGAACGGGTCGGTGCAGCCCACGTCGATCATCGGCAGCGGCTCCGACACCACCCACTTCCTGATGGACGCGCTGAGCGCCGCCTACAACCAGAGCGAGGGCTGCGAGCTCGTGTCGGTCAACTTCCCCGAGACCGGCACCGAGAACCAGTGCAAGCCCGAGGCCCAGCAGCCCGCCGGCACGGTCACGACGGAGAACTACGACCACGACGTGGCCTGGGGCTACTTCCCGCAGGGCTCCAACGCCGGTCGGCGCCAGCTCTGCTCGCAGACCAACCCCCGACCCGCAGGCGTGCCCTTCGTGACCTACGCCCGGTCGTCGTCGGCGCCCGACGTCGGCTTCCAGTGCCCGGTGAGCGCCTACGGCAACCCCACCCTCAACCAGGGACTGAAGCTGCGCTTCGTGGCCTTCGCCAAGGACGCCCTCACCTGGGTGTACTGGGCCGGCCAGACGCCGTTCAGCACCAACCTGACCCAGTCGCAGCTCAACGACATCTTCGTCGACTGCACGATCACCAACTGGAGCCAGATCGGCGGCGAGAACCAGCCCATCACGGTGTTCACCGCCATCCCCGGCTCCGGATCCCGGTCGTCGTGGGACACCTTCGTGGGTGGCTCCAGTGACGTGTGCATCCCCGCCGAGTACAAGGACGGCAACAACACCACCCCGGTGGCCTGCCCCGGCGAGCGGGTGGTCCGCGAGCACCAGGCGGCCTTGGTCGAAGACGACGTCTGCGCACCGAACGAGCGCTACTCGATCTTCTTCGCCTCGGTGGGCGTCCACAACTCCCAGCCGGCCGCGAAGGCGAGCTCGCTGTTCGGCTCGGTCGAGGGCTTCGCACCGACGGAGGCCAACATCCAGACCGGCGACTTCCCCTTCTCCCGGTTCATGTACAACGCCTACCGCCTGTCGGGCCCGGCCCCTCTCGTCAACGCCCAGACGCTCGGCTTCGTGGGCAGCAACGGCTGGATCTGCAAGCCGGCCGGCCAGCACGCCAAGCCGGTGGGCGATCCCGGTCTCGGCACGGAGTTCGTGAAGGCCTCACGCAACTACCACCAGCTGGTGCTCGACACCATCCGCGACCAGGGCTTCATCCCGCTGCGTGAAGCCGGCAACAAGTGCAACGTCGTGGACGTGACGTCCGTCTGACGTGAGAACCCCGGAGCGGCTCGACACCGCTCCACAGGAGTACGCGAGGCCCGGCGGACGATGCGCCGGGCCTCGCCGCGTCCGTGGCAGGGTGAGGCCGTGCAGATCACGGTGTGGCAGGGCGACATCACCACGCTCGCCGTCGACGCGGTCGTGAACGCCGCCAACGAGGCGCTGCGCCGCGGGGGTGGGGTGTGCGGAGCCATCTTCGCCGCGGCCGGCCCGGAGCTCGACGCAGCGTGTGCCGCCGTCGGGCACTGCGCCACCGGTGACGCCGTGGTCACCCCCGGCTTCGGCCTGCCCGCCCGGTTCGTGGTGCACACCGTCGGCCCGGTGTGGCACGGCGGTGACCGGGGTGAGGCCGAGCTGCTGGCCTCGTGCTACCGACGCTGCCTGGAGGTGGCCGCCGAGGCGGGTGCGCGCACCATCGCCTTCCCCGCCATCTCGACCGGCATCTTCGGCTACCCACCCGACGCCGCGGCCCGGGTCGCCGTGGCCGCCCTCGAGGCCGGCGCGACGGACCTGGGCGAGCGACTCGACGAGGCCGTGCTGGTGGCCTTCGACGACGTCACCGCCCGTCGCTACGACGCGCTCCTCGGCGCCCGGTGAGCCCGCCGCCGGGCGGGGCCACGGCGAGGCTCAGGCGCCGCGGCGACCCTTGAGCAGCGAGCGACGCTGCTCGATGAAGTCGACGAGCACGTAGTCGCCGAGCGTCTGGGGCGTGGTGAAGAAGGCCCGACCCCGGTTGAGCTCGGTCAGCTTCTCGACGAAGCGGCGCAGATCGGCGCTGGGCTCGAGCATGAAGGTGTTGATGCGGATGCCCTCCCGCGTGCAGCGGGCCACCTCCCGCAGGGTGGCGTCGACGGTCTCGCGCACCGGCGGGTAGCTGAAGAAGGGCTCGCCGTCGGCAAGCAGGTGGGCGGTGGGCTCGCCGTCGGTGATCATGATGATCTGCTTCGTGCCGCTCTGGCGGGCCAGCAGGCGCCGGCTGATCTGGAAGGCGTGCTGCATGTTCGTGCCGTAGACGAAGTCCCACGAGACCTCGGGGAGCTGCTCGGCCTTCAGCTCCCGTGCCACCTCCGAGAAGCCCACGATGCCCAGGTAGTCACGCGGGAACTGCGAGGAGATCAGCGAGTGCAGCGCCATGGCGACCTTCTTGGCCGGCAGGAAGTTGTCTCGCATGGGCATGGACAGGGACAGGTCCAGCATGAGCACGGTCGAGGACCGCACGAGCTGCTCGGTGCGCTCCACCTCGAAGTCGTCGGGGGTGAGCCGCACCGGCGTGCCGCCCCCGCTGCGGCGCACCGCGTTGCGGACCGTGCGCTCGATGTGGAGGTTGAACGGGTCGCCGTACTCGTAGGGCTTGGTGTCGAAGTCCCGCTCGTGGCCGATGCCGGTGCGCTGCACCTCGTGGCGGCCGAGCTTGTCGGTGGAGAGCTTGCTGAACAGGTCGCTCAGGGCGTTCTGACCGATGCGGCGGATGCCGCGGGGCGTCAGCTCGAAGCGCCCTTCCTTCTGCGCGATGAGGCCGGCCTCCTCGAGCAGCCTGGTCACCTCGGCGAGCCGCTCGAGGCTGGCCGCGGCCTCGTCGCCGAGCAGTTCGCGGGCCCGGTCCAGGTCGACCTCGGCCAGCGCGCCGGGGTTGCCGGCGCCGCGCAGCAGGTTCTCGAGCTGGTCGATGTCGCCCAGCTCCTGCATGAGCTGCGCGGCGTCGGCGAAGCCCAACGGATCCTGTCCCGAGAAGTCGTAGCGGCGGTTCCAGCCCATCTCGGGGAAGAGCCCGCGGAGCTGGGCGCCGAGCTGGTCCACCTGCCAACGCAGGTCCATGTCCTCCAGGAGCTGATCGGACAGGCCCTGGAGCTGGGCCCGTTGCTCGGGCGTCATGGAGTTGAGCATCGACTGCATGGCCGCCATGCGCCGGGCCAGGACCTCGAGCAGCTCGTCGAGGTCCTTGGGGTTCTCGGGGAAGAAGTCCCCGTAGCGCTCCATGAAGGCGTCGAAGTCGGGCTCCTCGCCTCGGCCGCGCTGGGCCAGCATCTCGTTGAGCGCAGCCAGCATGTCCTTCATGCGGGCCAGGTCCTCGGGCCCCAGGTTCTGCACGGCGCCGGTCATCTGGTCGACCATGTTCTGCATGAGCTGCTGGCGGAGCTGGTCGACGAGCTCCTCGAAGCGCTCCCGCGCCTCCGACGACGTGAACTCGTAGTCCTGCAGGCCACGCACCTGACCGGCCAGGTCGGGGGGCAGCATGTCGAGCTGCAGGTTCCGTTCGGCGACCACCTCGTCGGTGATCTCCCGGCGGCGGTCGTCGCCCGATTCGGACGCCTCACGGGCCAGCTCGTCGAGGGAGCGACGCTCCGTGTCGACGACGTCACGCAGCTCCTGGGCGATGTCGTCGTAGACGCCGCCCAGGTTGTGCTGCTCGAGCTGGTCACGGCGGCGCTTGCGGAGCTTGTCCATCATCTCGCGCAGCCCCATGAGCCGCTCGCCGTTGCGGTCCCGCATGCCGTCGTTGAGCATCCGGCGCAGCGCCGCGTTCAGGTCGCCGTGGTAGAGCAGGTCGTCGGTCAGCTCGCCGAACACGTCGGTGGCGTCGAGCTCGAACCCCGTCTGGGTGCCGTCCCAGCGGGAGTAGCGCACGCGGTTCCCCCGGGCCATCACCCGAGGGTACCGGTCCGGGGGCGATCGCGCCCCGCCGGGCCGGCACCGCGACGCCGGCCGCGCACGTGCCAGGATGAGGCCATGGCGATCCCCGAGGGGTTCTGGTGGGGCACGGCGGCCTCGTCGAACCAGACCGAGGGCTCCGCACCGGCGAGCACCTGGCGGCGCTGGGAGGACCTGGGCCGGGTGCCCCGCAGCGGCGAGGGGAACGGCTTCGCCACCAACTACGCCGACGACTTCGGCCTGCTCGCGTCGTACGGGCTGACGCACCACCGGCTGTCGTTGGAGTGGGCCCGGCTCGAGCCCCGCGAGGGTCGCCACGACGCCGGGGCCGTCGAGCACTACACGACGATGCTGCGCGCCGCGCGCGACGCGGGCGTGCAGGTGTGGGTGTGCCTGCACCACTTCACCCTGCCCGGCTGGTTCGGCGACGACCTGGGCGGGTTCCTCGACGACCGGGCCCGGTCCTACCACTGGGCCCGCCACGTCGACTGGGTGGGCGAGACCTTCGGCGACCTGGTGTTCGGGTGGCAGCCCGTCAACGAACCGGTGGCCTACGCCGGGGCGAGCTACCTGCTGGGGATGTTCCCACCCGGCCGGCGCGACCCCGAGGCCTTCTTCGAGGCCCTGGAGGCGATCCACCTGGCCGACCACGAGGCGTGGCGTCTGCTGCGCAGCGGCGGTACGCCGGTGGCGACCATCATGAACCTGTCGCCGGTGTTCCCGGCCGTGCGCTCCCGGGAACCCGCCGAGCGGGACCGGGCCGAGGCCAACACCGCCCTGTTCGACGCCGTCTACTGGACCTCGTGGATCCGGGCCTTGCGCGACGGCGTGCTGGCCGTGCCCGGTCGACCCGAGCGGGAGATCCCCGAGATGGCGGGCTCGTTCGACCTGATCGGGTTCTCGTACTACAGCGCCGCCTCGGTCTACGCCGATCGGAGCACGGGGCCGTACCCGACCGACGCCCGCGTGGGTCCGATGGGCTACGCCCCGTGGCCGGAGGGGCTGGGCATCGTGTTGCGCCGACTGGCCGACGAGCTGCCCGGGCGGCCGCTGCTGGTGGCCGAGTGCGGGTTCGGCACGCCCGACGACCGGTGGCGCACCGATCTGCTGCGGCAGTCGCTGGTGGAGACGGAGCGGGCCATCGACGACGGGGTGGACGTGCGGGGCTTCTTCCACTGGACCGGCATCGACAACTACGAGTGGGACCACGGCTACGACGTGCCCTTCGGACTGTTCGACCGCGACCGCCGCCCGAAGGGCAGCGCGGCGCTGGCCGCGGAGTGGGCCCGGCGATGACCACAGGCGATGCGGGCCAACCGCCCGACGGCACCACCGCCACGCCGTGGTGGCGCACCGCGGTGCTCTACCAGATCTACCCGCGCTCGTTCGCCGACAGCGACGGCGACGGCGTCGGGGATCTGCCCGGCGTGCTGGCGCACCTGGACCACATCGTGGCGCTGGGCGTCGACGCCATCTGGCTGTCCCCCTTCTACCCCTCCCCCATGGTCGACTTCGGCTACGACATCGCCGACCACTGCGACGTCGACCCGCTGTTCGGCGCGCTGGGTGACGCCGAGCGCCTCATCGCCGAGGCCCACGCCCGGGGTCTGCGGGTGCTGGTCGACTTCGTCCCCAACCACACCAGCGACCGCCACCCGTGGTTCGTGGCGTCGCGCTCGTCCCGGGAGGACCCGAGACGGGGCTGGTACGTGTGGCGGCCCCCACGGCCCGACGGCCGGCCGCCCAACAACTGGCGGGGGTCGTTCACCGGGGAGCGCATCTGGGAGCGCGACCCAGACGGGCAGCTCCGTCCCCGCAACGGCGTGCCCCCGGCGCCCGGGACCGACGTGAGCGCCTGGACCTTCGACCCGGCCACCGACGAGTGGTACCTGCACTCGTTCCTGGTCCCCCAGCCGGACCTCAACTGGCGCAACCCCGAGGTGGTCGACGCCATGCACGACGTGCTGCGCTTCTGGCTCGAGCGGGGCGTCGACGGGTTCCGCATCGACGCCCTCGCCGCGCTGGCCAAGCCGGCCGACCTCGCCGACCTGCCCCCGGAGCTGGAGCTGCGCACCGGCTCCGACGAGCACGACGACCCCGTCATCCACGAGCACCTGCGCGGCATCCGGCGCGTCGTCGACGAGGCGCCCGGCGACCACCTGCTGCTGGGCGAGGTGCAGCTCGAAGGCGATGGCCGCACCCTTCCCTACTACGGCGACGGCGACGAGCTGCACCTGCTGTTCGCCTTCCAGACCATGTACGAGCGTTGGGACGCGGAGGCCTGGCGGGCCCAGGTCGACCGGGTCGAAGCGGTGACCCGGCTCGGCCACTGGCCGGCGTGGGTGCTGTCGAACCACGACCAGCCCCGCCACGTGGAGCGCTACGGGAGCGAGGCCCGGGCCCGGGCCGCAGTGGTGGCGCTGTGCACCCTGCGAGGCACCCCGGTGCTCTACGCGGGCGAGGAGCTGGGCCTGCGCGACGCAGAGGTGCCCGATGCGGCACGACTCGACCCCGGCGGGCGCGACGGCTGCCGGGCGCCGCTGCCGTGGACGGACACGGCCGACCACGGTTGGCCGGGGACGACGCCGTGGCTGCCGTTCCCCCGCAACGCGGACACCCACGACGCGGCGCGGCTCGAGCGCGACCCCGCCTCCATCCTGTGGCTCTACCGGCGGCTGCTCGCCGTCCGGCGGGCCACCCCGGCGCTGCAGGTCGGGGGGTTCACGTGGCTCGAGGCGCCGACCGGCGTGTTGGCGTGGGAGCGGGCGCGGCCCGGTGACGGCCCCGGGCGGCGGGTCGTGGCGGTCAACTTCACCACCGGGACCGTCGATGTCCCGGTCCCGGGGGCGTGGCGCGTCGTCGTGGCATCGGACGGCCCCACCGGCGAGGGCGCCCGGTACCGAGGCCGCCTCGGCCCCGATCAGGCGCTGGTGCTCGCTCCCGAGGGCGCCGCGCCGGGAGCGACGGCCTCCACGACGGCACCGTGACAAGCTGCGCCCCATGAGCGATCCCCTCGAACGGGCCAAGGAGGCCGCGGGTCGGAACGCCGCCGGCTACGTGAGCGACGGCATGCGGGTCGGCCTGGGCACGGGATCGACGGTGCACTGGACCATCGTGGAGCTGGGCGAGCGCCGCCCCGACATCGTGTGCACCGCGACCTCGCTGCGCACCCAGGAGCTGGCCCTGCAGCTCGGCTTGCGCGTGGTGCCACCGGACGAGCTGGGCGAGCTCGACCTGGTGGTCGACGGTGCCGACGAGGTGGACCCCCTGCTGAACCTGACCAAGGGCGGTGGCGGGGCCCACACCCGGGAGAAGCTCGTGGCCCAGATGGCGCCTCGCTTCGTGGTGGTGGTGGACGAGTCGAAGCTCGTCGAGCGCCTGGGCCCGTTCGGCACGCCGTTGGAGGTGCTGGACTTCGCGCCGGGGGTGGTCGCCCGGCGGGTCCGTGCCCTCGGCGCGTTGGAGGTCACGACCCGGGCCGAGCGCAGCGACAACGGCAACCTGTTGCTCGACGCCCGGTTCGGCGCCATCGAGAACCCGGCCGCACTGGCCCGCGAGCTCGAGGCCGTCCCCGGCCTGGTCGAGCACGGGATCTTCCTGGGCGAGACCGTGGAGCGGGTGGTGGTCGCCCGGGCCGACGGGTCGGTGACGGTCCTGCTGCACGGCGAACGGGGCCCCAACCCGCCGTGACGGTTCCGTGAAGATCCTCGTCGGTCCACCACCGGGCGTCGCGACTGTCGGAGACTGACGCGACCGGGGTTCGGATCGGTCCCCGGTCCGCGGCCCCGATGCCGCGGTCCGAGCACGTCGAGACCTGCGCCGGCGATGGGCGCGGGGAACCGGGAGGCAGATGACATGGACCAATCGATGGTGCGCCGACTCGGCGCGGAGTTCCTCGGCACCTTCATCCTGGTGCTGGGCGGCTGCGGGAGCGCCGTGTTCGCGGCCAAGTTCTTCGTGGTCAACGACCGGCCGGTCGTCGACACGGTCGGTGTGGTGAACCTCGGCATCGGCTTCGTCGGGGTGTCGCTGGCCTTCGGCCTCACCGTGCTGGCCGGCGCCTACGGTCTGGGCCACATCTCCGGCGGCCACTTCAACCCCGCGGTGACGGTCGGCCTGGCCACGGCGAAGCGCTTCGCCTGGAAGGACGCCCCCGCCTACATCGTCACCCAGGTCATCGCCGCCGTCGTCGCCGCCGGCACGGTCTGGGTCGTCGCCATCAACCAGCGGGGCATGACCAAGGACGCCCTGGCCGGCGGGGGGCTCGCCTCCAACGGCTACGGCGACCACTCGCCCGGTCTCTACAACGTGACGGCGGGGCTCATCATCGAGATCGTGCTGACCGCCATCTTCGTGATCGTCATCCTGGGCATCACCGACCGGCGGGCCCCGAAGGGCTTCGCGGCCATGGCCATCGGCCTCGCCCTCACGCTCATCCACCTCGTGAGCATCCCGGTCACCAACACGTCGGTGAACCCGGCCCGCTCCACCGGCCCCGCGATCATCACCGCCCTCGGCGGCGAGAGCTGGCCCATCGAGCAGCTCTGGCTGTTCTGGGTGGCCCCGGTCATCGGGGGCCTGCTGGGCGCGGTGATCTACGGGTTCGTGGGCCGCGAGGTCGGCGGCGCCCCCGGCGAGGACACCGGCGTCGAAGCGGCCTGACCCCAGCCCCGCTCCCTCTTTCGACATCTCGTCATCCGGCCCCGCCTTCCGGGGCTGGGTGACGAGATGTCGGCGTTGTGGGGGTCGTCAGCGGCCGCGGTACTGGGCCCGGCCGCCGGCGGACTCCTTGTTGAGCCGCTTGGACAGGTGCAGGCCTTCGAGCAGGAACTCCACCGCGCTGGCCACCGCGGCGGGGGACTCGTCGCCCTCCACCAACGCCGCCGCCGGCTCGCGCAGCGCGGGCAGGTCCTCCAGCAGGCGCACGTAGTCGGCCGAGGTGATGTCCTCGCCGGCGTGCACGATCACATCGCCGTCGAAGGCGTCGAGCACGGGTCGCAGCACGTCCATCTGCAGGTGGTCGCGGAACACCGTCAGCACCGCCGAGCGCAGGAGGTGCTCGACGATCTGTTCGTCACGACCCTCCTCCAGGGTCTCGATCTCGACCTTGCCCGCCGTCGAGGAGGCGAGCGCCTCGAGGTCGCACACCCGGGGCACGACATCGTCCTCGCCGTGGATCAGCGCGCGGCGGGTGGCGTTGGCCACGAGCGTCTCCAGGTTCGCCACGGTGAGGCGCACCGACACGCCCGACCGTTGGTTGATGTGCGGGCTCTGGCGGGCGAGCTGGCTCAGGGTGGCGACGATCTCGGCCATGTAGGCGGGGACCACCACGCGCACCCCGGGCGCCTCGAGGGGACGGGCCTCCTGTCGGGCGATCTCCACCTCGGTGTCGACCTCGAGCGGGTAGTGGGTGCGGATCTGGCTGCCGAAGCGGTCCTTCAGCGGCGTGATGATGCGGCCCCGGTTCGTGTAGTCCTCGGGGTTGGCCGAGGCCAGCAGCAGCACGTCGAGCGGCAGGCGGATCTTGTAGCCGCGCACCTGCACGTCGCGCTCCTCGAGCACGTTGAGCAGGCCGACCTGGATGCGCTCGGCCAGGTCGGGCAGCTCGTTGATGGCGAAGACGCCCCGGTTGGTGCGGGGCACCAGGCCGTAGTGCAGCGTGAGCTCGTCGGACAGGTAGCGGCCCTCGGCCACCTTGATGGGGTCGACCTCGCCGATCAGGTCGGCGATCGAGGTGTCGGGCGTGGCCAGCTTCTCGCCGAACCGGTCGTCGCGGTGGACCCACTCCACGGGGGTGTCGTCGCCCGCCTCGGCCACGAGGTCGCGAGCGTGCCTGGACACGGGGTGGTAGGGGTCGTCGTTGATCTCCGAGCCGGCGACGACGGGCATCCACTCGTCGAGCAGACCGATCACCGATCGGATCATGCGGGTCTTGGCCTGACCCCGCTCGCCCAGGAAGATCACGTCGTGGCCCGCCAGCAGCGCGTTCTCCAGCTGGGGCAGCACGGTGTCCTCGTAGCCGAGCACCCCGGGGAACAGGGGTCGTCCGGCCCGGATCCGCTCGATGGCGTTGGTGCGCACCTCGTCCTTCACCGACCGGGACACCCAGCCCGAGGCTCGGAGCTGGCCCAGCGTTTCGGCTCGTTCACTCATGGCGTGGTTCCCCCGGGGGCACGGTCGACGGCTCGGCGGCGGTGCCGCCCACCTCGTGGTCCGGTCAACCTACCGTCGCGTCGCACGAGGTGCGCCGTCGGGTGACAGGTCCCGGTGCGGGGCGCCCGTCACCAGCGCTGGGCCAGGGCGGCCGGCGCCTCGGGACGGGCCAGCAGGAAGCCCTGGGCCCGTCGGCAACCCAGTCGCCGCAGCTCCGCCAGCTGGCCGGGCGTCTCCACCCCCTCGGCGGTGGTTCCCAGCCCCAGGGCCTCGGCCAGGTGCAGGATGGCCGAGACGATGGCCGTGTCGTCGGGATCGCCGCCCAGACCCGCCACGAACGAGCGGTCGATCTTCACCACGTCCACGGGGAACCGCCGCAGGTAGGCGAGCGAGGAGTACCCGGTGCCGAAGTCGTCCACCGCCAGCCGGATCCCGAGGTGCTTCAGTCGGGCCAGCACCTCGAGCGACAGGTCGGCGTCGGCCATGAGCGTGGTCTCGGTGATCTCGAGGCACAGCGCCGCCGGTTCGACACCCGTCTCGGCCAGCACCGCGACGACCTGGTCCACCAGGTCCGGTTGGGCCACCTGGCGCGCCGAGAGGTTGACCCGCACGACCATCTCCCGATCGGGTCTGCTGCGCTGCCAGGCGCCGAGCTGGCGACAGGCCTCGGCGAGCACGAAGAGGCCGAGGTCCAAGATGACGCCCGTCTCCTCGGCCAGGGGCACGAACTCGCCGGCGACGACGAGGCCCCGCTCGGGGTGGTTCCACCGCACCAGGGCCTCGGCACCCACCACCGCGCCGGTGGCCAGGTCGAACTCGGCCTGGTAGTGCACGACGAACCGGCCCTCGTCCACGGCCTGGCGCAGCTCGCGCTCCTGACGGAGACGGGAGGCCGCCCGCTCCCGCAACGGCGTGTCGAACAGCTCGACCCGGTTGCGCCCGCGCTCCTTGGCGGCGTACATGGCGACGTCGGCGCGGTGCAGGACCTCGTCCGCTCCGACCGCGTCGTGGTCGCCGGCCACGAAGACGACCCCGACGCTGGCGGTCATGACGACGTCGTGGCCCGCCACCACGACCGGGGTCTCGAGCAGCTCCTGCAGCTCGGCGGCCCGGCGCAGCGCCTCCTCGGCGGAGGCGAGGTCGGGGCACAGCACGGCGAGCTCGTCACCGCCCAGCCGGGCCACCAGCTCGCCGGGCAGCGCGGCGGTCGACACCCGCGACGCCACCGAGACCAACAGGTCGTCCCCGGCGCCGTGCCCCAGCGAGTCGTTCACCATCTTCAGCCGGTCGAGGTCGACGAGCAGCACGGCCAGGCCCGCTCCGCGGCGTCGGTGGTCGTCGAGCACACCGCCGAGCTCCTCGCGGAACAGCCAGCGGCTGCCCACCCCGGTGAGGGCGTCGTGGCGGGCGCGGAACGCGAGCTCCCGCTGCGCCTCGTGGCGGGCGAAGGCCTGCGCCAGGATCCCCGCCGCCGTACGCAGCGCGCTGACGTGCACGGATTCGAAGACCTGCGGCGCCCGGATGGCGTCGAAGGCCACGAACCCCGCGCAGCGACCCCGCTCCACCATGGGCACGGCGAACAGCGACCGCACGCCCCGGGAGCTGAGCACGTCGTGCAGCTCGGCCTGCGGGCCACCGGCCAGCGCGGCGACATCGTCGATGTGGATCTCCGCGAGTCCCAGCAACTGCTCGCCCGGGTCCGTCCCGGCGAGCACCAGCTCGGTGGAGCCCAGCTCGATCGCGAGATCGGGCGCCACCCAGACGTGGGTGCGGCGCGCGGTGGCGCCGTCGTCCAGGAGCCGCCAGACCGACACCCGGTCCACGCCCTCCAGCGAGCCCATCTCGGCCAGCGCGGCCTGCAGTCCCCGTTCGAAGTCCTCGGGTGCGAGGTGCACGAAGGCGGTGGCGAGGCGGGTCAGCCGGTCTTCGGAGACCAGCCTGCGGCGGAGCTGGCGCTCCACGTCGGTGCGGGGACCGACGCCGCGCAGGGTCACCACCACCGTCCCCAGCGTCGCCACCTCCGGCCCGGTCACCGCCTCGACCGCGACGTCCACCCAGGTCCGGTCGACACGCCGCACCCGCATGACCGGACCCACGGTGGCCCCGCGGCGACCGTGCCACCGGGCGATGCGGTCGAGGGCGTCGACCGCATCGTCGGGGTGGAGGAACTCCAGCACGGAGCGACCCACCAACCAGTCGGGTTCGTAGCCGGCGAGCTCACGCACGGCGGGACTGACGAAGGTGACCACCCCGGCGTCGTCACAGGCGAGGAGCACCTCGCTCACGTGGGCCAGCAGGGCCGACAGGTCCTGGTCGCTCACGAAGCCGCGGCCGGCGACGTCGTGCGCACCGACGGGCCCCGGGCTCATCGCAGCGCCACCGTCCCGTCGAGGACGGCGCTCGCCGCGGGCGCCACCGCCACCAGCGCCGGGCCCATGGCCCCACCGCACCCCAGCGCCACGACCTCGGCGAGCTGCTCGGGCGTGTCCACCCCCTCGGCCACGACCCGCACGTTCAGCACCCGGCCGATCTGGACCACGGCGTCGACCACGGCCCGGTCGCCCCGATCCGCGGCCAGACCGGCCACGAAGCTCCGGTCGACGACCACCGCGTCGAGTCGCAGGCGCTTCAGCGCCGACAGGCTCGAGGCGCCGGTCCCGAACGAGCCGACGACGACCCCGAGGCCCAGCTCGCGCAGCCCGTCGAGGACGACCCGGGCGGCGGACACGTCGGCCATGAGCGCCGACTCCGAGAAGGTCACCGCCAGGTGGCGGGCGTCCACGGCGTGGCGGGCCAGGAGCAGGCGGAGCTCGTCGAGCAGCCACGTGCCGGTCGCCGCGGCGTCGCTGAGGCGGACGCGCACCACCTCCGGCACCGCCGAGGCCCGGTGCCACTCGGCGAGCTGGCCGACCGCGGCGCGCAGCACCCAGCGATCGAGCTCCTGGACGATGCCGGCGTCGCGGGCGGCGTCCTCGATCTCGTCGGCCGGCGGCGGCTCGTCGCCCACCTCGGGCCACGACAGCAGCGCCTCCACCGCCCGCACGGCACCGGTGCGCAGGTCCACCTCGGGCCGGTACACGAGTCGCAGCGCGTCGGCGCGCCGGGCCCCCCGCAGGACCTGCGAGCGGTGCAGCCGGCGGGCCGCGGCCCGCCGGAGCTCGTCGTCGTAGGGCTCGATGCGGTTCCGCCCGCGGTCCTTGGCCCGGTACATGGCGGCGTCGGCCTCCTGCAGGAGGCGGGCCGGTGGCGTGGAGGGGTCGGTGGTGTGCCCCAACCCGATGCTGGCCCGAACCGTCAACCGCTGACCGGCGACCTGCCACGGCTCGTCGAAGCAGTACGAGAGCGCCCGGGCCCGGCCGACGGCGGCGTCGACCGTGGCGCAGTCGGGGACCAGGACCAGGATCTCGTCGCCGCCGAACCGGGCCATGCGCTCACCGGCGGCGCGCTGTGCCAGGCAGCGGCTCGCCACCTGCTGCAGGAGCCGGTCCCCGAGGCCGTGTCCGAAGGTGTCGTTGACCGATTTGAAGCGATCCAGGTCGATCTCCAGCACCGCGACGCCGCCACTGCCGTCGGCGGGCAGCGCAGCCACCGCCCGGCTCAGCTCGTCGAGGAACCGCCACCGGTTGTCCAGCCCGGTGAGCGGGTCGTGCTGGGCCTCGAAGGCCAGCTCGCGCTCCGCGTCGTGCCGGGTGAAGGCCTCGGCGATGATGCCCGCGGCGACGCGCAGGGTGGTCAGGTGGCCGGCGTCGAAGGTGATCTCCTCCAACCCGACCTCGAAGGCCAACAGGCCGGCGAAGCCCGCGGGGCCGACGAGCGGGGCGGCCAGCAGGGAACGAACCCCGCCCCGGTGCAGCGCCACCCAGCCCGCTTCACCGGACGCTGCCAGCGCCCGCACACTGCTCACGTCGATCTCCTCGAGCGCCTCCAACCGGGCGAGGACCTCCCAGGCTCCCCGGGGCAGCTCCTCGGGCAGGGCGCCGACGGGGCCTCCGGCGGGTGCCACCCAGGTGTGCGTGCGCCGCAGGACCGGTCCGTCCACCCGCCACACCGACACCCGACCGGCGTACTGCTGGGAACCGAGCTCCACGAGGGCGGCATCCACCCCCTCGTCGAAGCGGTCCCAGGGCACGGACACGAAGCTGGTGGCGATCCGGGTGAGCCGGTCCTCGTTCGCCAACCGGACCCGCAGCTCCTGCTCCGCCCCACCGTGGGTCGAACGGCGCCGCACGGTGAGCACCACGGCGCCGAAGGTCGCCACGGCCGGGCCGGTCACGGCGTCCACGAGCACGGGGATCCAGGTGCCGTCGGCGTGGCGGATGCGCAGCTCCGGGCCCGGGTTCACACCGGCCCGGTCCGACCAGCGCGAGAGCGCCGCGACGGCGTAGTCGAGGTCGTCGGGATGCAGCAGGGCGAAGCCGTTGCGTCCGACGAGCGAGGCCGGGTCGTAGCCCAGCAGGGAGCGGAGCCCGGCGCTGGCGAACGTGACGTCGCCGAGGTCGTCGATGGCGACCACCCCGGCCGAGACGTGCGTGAGGAGGAAGCCGAGCGACGACCACGGGACGCCCCGCCGAGGCGAGGCCTCCCCCGGGGCCTGCACGGCGATCCCCCCCACGGGCCCGGTGCGCTGGTCGCTCACCCCACGCCGACCGGGAACGGGAGCTGCCGGTCCCACACCGCGTGGGGGGGGACCGGTCGGGCGAACAGATAGCCCTGGGCGCTGTCGCAGCCCAGTCGCTGCAGCTCGGCGAGCTGCTGGCGCGTCTCGACGCCCTCGGCCACGACCCGCAGCCCCAGGGCTCGGGCGAGGCTGACCACCGCGGTCACGATGGCCGTGTCGTCCGGGTCGTCGCCGAGGCCGTCGACGAAGGAGCGGTCGATCTTCAGCACGTGGACCGGGAACCGCTTCAGGTAGGACAACGACGAGTACCCGGTGCCGAAGTCGTCGATGGCCAGCTCCACACCCAGGGCGCGCAGCTCGCTCAGCACCCTGAGCCCGACGACGGGGTCGGCCATGAGGGCCGTCTCGGTGATCTCCAGGCACAGGTTGGTGGGCTCGATGCCGGCGTCGTCCATGGCCCGCACCACCTGGTCGACCAGGTCGGGCTGGGTGAGCTGACGACGCGAGAGGTTCACCCGCAGCGTGAAGCGATCCGCCTGGCCGCTGCGGCGCCACTCGCCGAGCTGCCGGCAGGCCTCGGCCAGCACCCGCGCACCGATCTCCAGGATGAGGCCGGTCTCCTCCGCCAGCTCGATGAACGCCGAGGCTGCGGTCACCCCGTGCTCGCCGCGGTTCCAGCGGGCGAGGGCCTCGACGCCGACCAGCTCGCCGGAGGCGAGGTCCACCTCGGGCTGGTAGTGCACCTCGAGGGCCCCGTTGTCGATGGCCCGACGCAGCGCGTTCTCCATCTGGAGGCGCTCGGTGGCCTCGGTGCGCAGGGCCTCGTCGAACAGCTCCGAGCGGTTGCGTCCCCGCGCCTTGGCCAGGTACATCGCCGCGTCCGCGTCGCGCAGCAGACCCTCCGGGTCCGAGTGCTCGGCGCCGGCGATGGCGATGCCGATGCTGGCGGTGGCCAGCACCTCGTTGCCCAGCACGTCGACGGGCCGCGCCAGGTAGCGGCGCACCCGCTCGGCCATGCGCACGGCGTCGCGGGGTTCCTCGATGCTCTCGATGAGCACCACGAACTCGTCGCCGCCGAGGCGGGCCACGGTGTCACCGGGTCGCACGATGCCCCGCAGGCGCTCCGCCACCTCGACCAGCAGGGCGTCGCCGGCACCGTGGCCCAGGGAGTCGTTGATGAGCTTGAAGCGGTCGAGGTCGAGGAACAACACCGCCAGGGTGCGCTGCTCCCGGGGCCGGCGAGCCAGCGCCCGGTCGAGGTGGTCGAGCAGCAGCGGCCGGTTGGCCAGCCCGGTGAGCGGATCGTGCAACGCCTGGTGGGCCAGCTCCGCCTCGCTGCGCTTCAGGGCCGTGATGTCGGTGTTCAGCACCAGCACGTGGGCCACGTCGCCGTCCTCGTCGAGCTCGGGCACGGCGCGGGACTGGAACCAGAAGGTCTCCCCGCCGAGGTTCACCTTCCACTCCCGCTCGTCGGTCCGGCCGGTCTCGAGCACGACCTCCAGCACCCGGCGCCAGCGGGCCCCGATGGCGCCGAGCTCGTCGAGCCCGTCGCCGTGGAGCAGACGGGCGATGTCGAGGCCGGGGAGCTGGTCCGCGGCCGGGCTCACGTAGACGGGCACGAAGTCCCGGTCGAAGCGAACCACGATGGCCGGCGAGTTCTCGACCAGCGTGCGGTAGCGCTCCTCGCTGGCCCGCAGCTCCAGCTCGCGGCGGTGGCGCTCCGACACGTCCTCGATGTGACACACCGTGTAGCGCAGCGAGCCGTCCGCATGGCGCACCGCGGCGCTGTGCACCCGCACCCAGAGGATGGCCAGGTCGCGCCGCAGCATGCGCACCTCGGTGCTGTACGCGGGCATCTCGCCGTCGTGGAGGCGACGTTGGAGCTCGGCCAGCGCCGGCCGGTCGTCGGGATGGACGAGGTCGAGGTCACGCAGCTCGCTCAGCTCGGCGGGAGTGCGGTCCAGGAGCTCGGCGTAGGTGCGGTTGGCCTGCACGTGCAGGCCGTTCGGTCCCAGCAACGCCATGCCCAGCGGGGCGTGGTCGAAGGCCAGCTCGAAGCGCTGCTCGGCGTCGCTGCGGGCCAGAGCCTGGGAGATGATGCCCGACGCCGACGACAGCACGGCCAGGTGGTCGTCGGACCAGATCCGCTCGTCGCGGACCAGGTCGAAGCCCACGAAGCCCATGAGCCGCGCCTCGTCGTGCACCGGCACGGCCAGCACCGAGCGGGCGTCCACCGGTTCCAGCAGCAGCAGCTCCAGCCGCCACGCCTCGTCCTCGTCGGCCACGCGCGGGACGTAGACGACCTCCTGTCCGTCGAGGCGTTCCATCCACCGTGGCAGCTCGTCCTGGGCGACGTGGGGACGACCGTCGTGGCGACGGGGGACGTCGGGGGCCAGCCACTCGTGGGTCAGCTCGATCGACGGGGCGCCGCGCAGGTGCCGGCACTGGTACAGATAGGCCCGGTCGACCCCGACGAAGGAGCCGATGTCGGCCAGCGTCTCCTCGATGCACAGGTCGACCTCGCGGTTGGGGCGCTTGATGAACGACGCCGCCACCCTGGCCAGCAGATCCTCGAACTCCAGGCGATGGCGCAGCGCGTCGAGCGTGTGGCGCACGCTGCGGGCCACGGGCTGTCCTTGGGCCCTCCGCTCGTGGTCATCGGTCGACACTCCGGTCACCTCGCCCTCCCACCACGTCGGGACCGCCTGCGCCCGGATGCTCACTGTATCGCTCCGGGTACAAGGAGTTCGGGGGACCCCGGGTCGCGGCGAACCGGTAGCGTCCCCGCGGTGGACCTGCACGCGGGCATCGACCTCTCCGGCACGTGGCGCGCCGCGCCCGCCGACGAGGAGCTGCGGCGGACCTACGCGGAGCCGGACTTCGACGACGCCCCCTGGGAGCACGTCGCGGTCCCCTCCCACTGGCGCTCGAACCCCGCCTTCGCCGACCAGGACGGTCCGTTGCTCTATCGGACCCGCTTCGAGACCGCGACCGCCCGGGACGGGCCCGACGCACCCGGCTCGCGGACCTGGCTCGTGGTCGACGGCATCTTCTACACGAGCGACGTGTGGCTCGACGGCGCCTACGTGGGCGACACCGAGGGGTGGTTCTTCCCCCACACCTTCGAGATCACCGACCACGTCGCCGCCCGGACCGACCACCTGCTCGCCTTCGAGGTGACGTGTGCCCCGCAGACCGACCGGCGAGCCAAGCGCAACCTCACGGGCGTGTTCCAGCACGGGCTGCTGATCGACCCCGACTGGAACCCCGGGGGCATCTGGCGCCCGGTGCGCCTCGAGCGCAGCGGCCCGGTGCGGATCCGTCACAGCCGGGCGCTGTGCCTGCGGGCCACCGAAGCCCGGGCCGAGGTGTTCGTGCGCTGCGTGCTCGACGCCGTCGAACCGACGAGCGTGGAGCTGGTGACCCGGGTCGCCGGCGTGGAGCACGTCGAGACCCGGCCGCTGGCCGCCGGCGAGAACCGCATGGAGTGGACCGTCACCGTTCCGGACCCGGTGCGTTGGTGGCCGCACGCGCTGGGCGAGCCCGTGCTGCACGACCTCACGGTCGAGGTCCGAACCGGCGACGGCGTCGTGTCGGACCGTCGCCACCGCCGCATCGGCCTGCGCCAGGTGGAGCTGCGGAACTGGATCCTGTCGGTCAACGGCGAGCGGCTCTTCCTGAAGGGCGCCTGCCACGGACCCACCCGGCAGGCGTTGGCCGAGGCCACCGACGACGAGGTGGCCCGCGACGTGCGCCTCGCCCGCGACGCCGGTCTGGACTTCCTGCGGGTGCACACCCACGTCGCGCGGCCGGCGCTGTACGACGCCGCCGACGAGGCGGGACTGCTGCTGTGGCAGGACATGCCCCTGCAGTGGGGCTACCACCGCAGCGTGCGCTCGCAGGCCCGTCGCCAGGCCCGCGAGCTGGTGGACCTCCTCGGGCACCACCCGTCGGTGTTCCTGTGGTGCGGGCACAACGAACCGATGGCGCTCGACGTGCAGCCCGACACGCTGGCCGATCCCACCCGACGCCGCCGGCTGGGACGACGGGCGGCCGCAGCACAGGCGCTGCCCTCGTGGAACCGCAGCGTGCTCGACCACTCGATCAGCAGCGCCCTGGAGCGCAGCGACCCGTCCCGGCCGGTGGTGCCCCACTCGGGGGTGCTCCCGCACCCGCCTCAGCTCGACGGCACCGACAGCCACCTCTGGTTCGGCTGGCACCACGGCTCCGAGCGCGACCTCGAGCCCCTGCTGCGCCGTTGGCCGCGGCTGGCCCGCTTCGTGGGCGAGTTCGGCGCGCAGGCCGTGCCCGGGGAGGCGACGTTCCTCGAGCCGCAGCGCTGGCCCGACCTCGACTGGGACCGGGCCGCCCGCCACCACGCGCTGCGGAAGGGCGGCTTCGACGACCACGTCCCCCCGGATGCCCACCCGTCCTTCGACGCCTGGCGCGACGCCACCCAGCGCTACCAGGCAGCGCTGATCCGCCACCACGTGGAGACGCTGCGCCGGCTCAAGTACCGACCGTGCGGCGGCTTCGCCCTGTTCTGCCTGGCCGACGCAGCGCCGGCGGTGAGCTGGTCGGTGCTGGATCACACCCGGGCCCCCAAGCTCGGCTACGCCGCGCTGGCGGCGGCGTGCGCGGCGGTCATCGTGGCGACGGACCGGCCGCCCGCCGAGGTGCGTCCCGGCGAGGCACTGGCGCTCGACGTCCACGTCGTGAACGACCGCCGCGAGCCCGTCGAGGGTCTCACCGCCCGGGCCGAGCTGCGCTTCGCCAGCGGACCTGGCGCGGCGCGTCGGGGCCTGCCGCCCGACGGGGACACGTGGACCTGGTCCGGATCGGTTCCTGCCGACGCCGTCGTGCGGGTCGGCACCCTGCAGTTCGTCGTGCCGGCGTTCACCACGCCTCACGACACCGACGTGCTCCAGTTGTCGGTGACGCTGACCGGCGACGGCGTGCACACCACCACGAGCCAGTCGGCACGGGTGGTCCCCGGCTGACGGGGGCTCACCCGTCGTCGACCACCACCCGGTCGTTGACCACCAGCACCGGACAGGGGGCTCGGCGCACGACGTGGTCCGACACCGAGCCGAGCACGGCGCGGCGCAGGCCGCCCCGGCCGCGCGACCCGAGGACGACGGCCCGGGCGTCGAGCTCCTCGGCCAGCGCGCAGATGGCGGTCCCGGCGCTGCCCTCCAGCACGCGGTGCTGCGCGTCGTGACGCCCGAGCGCTCGAGCGGCGGCGTCGAGCACCGCCTTGCCCTGGGCGTGGGCCTCGGCGCGCTCGCGGGCGTAGTCCTGCGGTGACAGCACGCCGCCGGCGTGGCCGGAGCCCGTCACCAGGGCGGGATCCGGCTCGGCGACGACCGTGACCAGCACCACGGGCACCTCGGCGGGCAGCAGCGCCAACCCCGCCCCCAGTGCCGCGACCGCCAGCTCGGAGCCGTCGGTGCACCCGATGACCGGACCGGTCGGTGCCGCTCCCATCAGCTACGTCTCCCGTTCCGCGCGTCCATCGCTCCTCCGTTCCGCGGGCGACGGCACCGCTCCACACACGCGCCCGGACGCATCCTGGCACAGCCCCGGGGGTCCACCGCGGGCCGAGCGCGACGCCGAGCAGTCCCGACCTGAAGTGGCCCCTGACGAAACGTCAGCACTAGCGTTTCGGCAGGTCACCGTCATCCCGACGCCTGCGACACGGCGGCGCGCGGACGGGGCCCGTCAACCTGCTCATCGTCACCGGCCGGCCCGGAGGTCCCCACGTGACAGCAACCCAGGAAGCGCCTCCCCTGACCCCCGACATCACCGTCGCCCCGGTCATGAAGCGGCCCTCGAAGCGCCTGCCCTTCCCCCTCGTCTACTGGCAGACGGCCGTCGGCAAGAAGTGGATCATGGCCCTCACCGGGGCCGCCCTCATGGGCTTCGTGTTCTTCCACGCCATCGGCAACCTGAAGATGTACATGGGCGAGGAGGACTTCAACCACTACGCGGAGTTCCTGCGCGACCTGCTGTACCCGATCCTGCCCCACACCGTGGCGCTGTGGCTCCTGCGCATCGGCCTGATCGTGGCGTTCGGCCTGCACATCGCAGCCGCCGCCTCGCTCACCCGCATGAACCAGAAGGCCCGGCCGGTGCGCTACCAGTCCCGCCGTGACTACCTGGCCGCCAACTACGCCAGCCGCACCATGCGCGTGTCGGGCATCATCGTCGGCCTCTTCCTGCTGTTCCACCTGGCCGACCTGACCTGGGGCGTGGGGTTCATCAACTCCGAGTTCGAGCGCGGCGAGGCCTTCGCCAACGTCACCTACAGCCTCGACCGGATCGGCGTGGCCGCCATCTACATCGTGGCCAACATCGCCCTGGGCATCCACCTGTTCCACGGGGCATGGAGCATGTTCCAGAGCCTCGGGGTCAACAACCCCCGCTACAACGGGGCCCGCCGGGCCTTCGCCGCCGGGTTCGCCGTGCTCGTCGCCGGCATGAACATCAGCTTCCCCATCGCCGTGCTCACCGGCGTCGTGGGCTGAGGGAGGACGCCATGAGCACGATCACCCTGGACAGCAGGTGCCCCACGGGGCCCATCGAGGACCGGTGGGACAACCACAAGTTCTCGATGAAGCTCGTCAACCCCAACAACAAGCGGCGCTTCGAGGTCATCGTGGTGGGCACGGGCCTCGCCGGCGCCTCGGCCGCGGCCAGCCTGGCCCAGCTCGGCTACAAGGTGAAGGCCTTCACCTTCCACGACAGCCCCCGCCGGGCCCACTCCATAGCCGCGCAGGGCGGCATCAACGCCGCCAAGAACTACAAGAACGACGGCGACTCGGTGTTCCGCCTCTTCTACGACACGGTCAAGGGCGGCGACTTCCGGGCACGCGAGTCCAACGTGTACCGCCTGGCCCAGGTGAGCGTGAACATCATCGACCAGTGCGTCGCCCAGGGCGTGCCCTTCGCCCGGGAGTACGGCGGTCTGCTCGACAACCGCTCCTTCGGTGGCGCCCAGGTGAGCCGCACCTTCTACGCTCGCGGCCAGACCGGCCAGCAGCTCCTGCTGGGCGCGTACCAGGCCCTCATGGAGCAGGTGCAGCTGGGCACCGTGCGGCTGTACACGAAGACCGAGCTGCTCGACGTGGTCCTCAAGGACGGGCGGGCCTGCGGCATCGTGACCCGTGACCTGTCCACCGGCGAGATCACCTCGCACTCGGCGCACGCCGTGCTGCTGTGCACCGGCGGCTACAGCAACGCCTTCTACCTGTCCACCAACGCCATGAACTGCAACGTCACGGCGGCGTGGCGGGCGCACCGCAAGGGCGCGCTGTTCGCCAACCCCTGCTACACGCAGATCCACCCCACGTGCATCCCCGCCAGCGACGAGTTCCAGTCGAAGCTGACCCTGATGTCGGAGTCGCTGCGCAACGACGGCCGCATCTGGGTGCCCAAGGGCTTCGACGACAACCGCCCGGCCGGGCAGATCCCCGAGGCCGAGCGCGACTACTACCTGGAGCGCAAGTACCCCGCCTTCGGCAACCTGGTGCCCCGTGACGTGGCGTCGCGCAACGCCAAGACCGTGGTCGACGAGGGCCGCGGCATCGGACCGCTCAAGAACGGCGTCTACCTCGACTTCTCCGACTCCATCGGCCGCCTCGGCGAGAGCGTGGTGCGGGAGCGCTACGGGAACCTGTTCGACATGTACGAACGCATCACCGGTGAGAACCCCTACCAGGTGCCGATGCGCATCTACCCCGCCACCCACTACACGATGGGCGGCCTGTGGGTGGACTACAACCTGATGACCACCATCCCGGGCCTGTACGCCCTCGGCGAGGCCAACTTCTCCGACCACGGGGCGAACCGGCTGGGCGCCTCGGCGCTCATGCAGGGCCTCGCCGACGGCTACTTCGTCGCCCCGTACACCATCGGCGACTACCTGGCCGGCATGTTGGGCGATCCCGTGGTGCCCACCTCCGACCCGGTGTTCACGCTGGCCGAGGCCGCGCTGCGCGACGACATCAACCGGTGGCTGTCGGTGGGCGGCACCCGCTCCGTCGACCACTACCACCGCGAGCTGGGCAAGATCGTGTGGGACCAGATCGGCATGGCCCGGGATCGCAACGGCCTCGAGAAGGCCATCGCCGAGATCCCTGCGCTGCGCGAGGAGTTCCGCACGAACGTGCGGGTGCTGGGCACCGCCGACGGCATCAACCAGTCCCTCGAGAAGGTCCAGCGCGTCGACGACTTCTTCGAGCTGGCCGAGCTGATGGCCCGCGACGCCCTGTGGCGCGAGGAGTCCTGCGGCGGCCACTTCCGGGTCGAGCACCAGACCGAGGAGGGCGAGGCCAAGCGTGACGACGAGCACTTCGCCAACGCCGCGGCGTGGGAGTGGCAGGGAGCCGACACCCCTCAGCAGCTCCACGTGGAGCCCCTCGACTTCGAGTACGTGAAGCTGACCCAGCGCAGCTACAAGTGACGCACGCCCCGGAACCGGAGACACGAACGTGAACCTCACCCTCAAGGTCTGGCGCCAGGACGGCCCCCACACGGGCGGCCGCTTCGAGACCTACCAGGCCGCCGACATCAAGGACGAGATGTCCTTCCTGGAGATGCTCGACATCGTGAACGAGCGCCTCATCGAGGACGGTCGGGAACCCATCGCCTTCGACAGCGACTGCCGCGAGGGCATCTGCGGCACGTGCGGCCTCATGGTCAACGGGCAGGCCCACGGCCCCCAGAAGGGCACCGCCACCTGCCAGCTGCACATGCGCACCTTCCGCGACGGCGACGAGATCACCATCGAGCCGTGGCGGGCCGCGGCGTTCCCGATCATGAAGGACCTGATCGTGGACCGCAGCCCGCTCGACGCCATCGTCGAGGCCGGCGGCTACATCAACGCCAACACCGGCGCCGCGCCCGACGCCAACCTGATCCCCATCCCCAAGCCGGTGGCCGACTCCTCCATGGACGCCGCGGCGTGCATCGGCTGCGGGGCCTGCGTGGCGGCCTGCCCGAACAGCGCCGGGCAGCTCTTCACCTCGGCGAAGCTGAACCACCTGAACCTGCTCCCGCAGGGCCAGGCCGAGCGGTGGAAGCGCACCGAGGCCATGGTGGAGCGCATGGAGCAGTTCTTCGGCTCGTGCACCAACCACGGCGAGTGCCAGGAGGCGTGCCCGAAGGAGATCTCGATCGACTTCATCGCCTACATGAACCGCGACTACATCAAGGCCAAGATCAAGAACCGCAAGCTCCAGGGCCAGGGCTTCCCGTAGGCCGAGCCGCCTCGTCTGCGCGCCGCCCGCCCCGCAGCGGGTGCTGAAGGACGAAGTCGAGTTCCGGGTAGATTCTTCATCCATGCTCCAACGCACGGCGATCCAGGCCGGTCGAGGGTTCCTCATGGGCGCGGCGGACATCGTCCCCGGTGTCTCGGGCGGCACCGTGGCCCTCGTCCTCGGCATCTACCACCGGCTCATCACCAACGTCCGCACCGGTTCGCGGGCGCTCGGCTCGCTGGCCAGGGCCGACGCACGCAACGCCGCCGCCCGCCTGCGTGAGGTCGAGTGGGCATTCCTGGTGCCGCTGGCCGCCGGCATCGGTGCGGCCATCCTGGCGCTCTCCCACACCATCGAGAGCCTCCTCGAGGAGGAGCCGGTGCGCATGGCCGCGCTGTTCTTCGGCCTCGTCATCGGCTCGGTGGTGGTGGCGTCGCGCCTGGTGCAGGGCTGGGACGCCAACCGGCTGGGCGTCGCCGTCCTCAGTGCCGTGGTCACCTTCTTCGTGCTCGGCCTGCAGCAGGGCATCGTGGAGGACCCGGCGCTGTGGTTCTACTTCGTGTGCGGGGCCATCGCCATCTGCGCCATGATCCTGCCGGGGATATCCGGTTCGTTCCTGCTGCTGATGCTGGGCATGTACGACAACGTGCTCGGCGCCGTGACCGACGCCGACCTGCTGACGCTGAGCGTGTTCACGCTGGGCTGCGTGCTGGGGCTGGCGTCGTTCTCCCAGGCGCTGCACTGGGGGCTGGTGCACCACGAGCGAACCGTGCTGGCCGCTCTCATCGGCCTCATGGTGGGCTCGCTGCGGGTCTTGTGGCCGTGGCCCGACGGCACGGACGGCAACGAGCTGGCCCTGCCGGCCGGGGACGTCGGCATCCCGCTGCTGCTGGCCGTCGTCGGCGTGGTGGTGGTCATCGGCGTGACGACGATCGCCGAGCGGATCGAGGGCCGCACCGACGAAGACCTCATCGAGGAGCTCCAGGAAGACTGACCACCGGCCCGACACCCGGTGAGCCGGCGCCACCCGGCCGTCAGGCGGCGGTGTCCTCGACGGCGGCCGCCGCCTCCCGCCGGGCCCGACGGCGGTGGCGGAGCACCTCGATGCCCATCGGCAGCACCGACACCACGACGATGAGGATGACCACCTTGTCGATCTCCTCGCCGAGCCACGGGAAGGTGCGTCCCAACCAGTAACCGGCCTGGGTGATGCCCACCGCCCACAGGAAGCCACCGATGACGTTGAAGACGACGAAGGTGCGGTAGTGCATCTTCGAGACGCCGGCCACGATGGGCGCGAACGTCCGCACGATGGGCACGAACCGCGCCATCACGATCGTCTTCGACCCGTGGCGCTCGAAGAACCCCTCCGCCTTGTCGACGTACTCCTGACGGAAGAGCCGGGAGTTGGGCCGCTGGAAGAGGGCGGGGCCGACCCGTCGACCGGTCACGTAGCCGACCTGGTCGCCGGCCACGGCGGCGACGAAGCAGCCCAGGGACACCCAGACGATGTCGGGCATCACCTCGCCCCGATAGGACAGGAACCCGGCGATGAACAGCAGCGAGTCGCCGGGGAGGAAGAAGCCGAGCATGATGCCGGACTCGGCGAACACCACGGCCAGCAGACCGAAGTACCCGACGCTGCGGATGAGCTTCTCCGCATCGAGACCGACGGCGATCAGGGTGGAACGCATGAGCCGCTCAGGCTAGTGGGCGGCCCCGCCGCCCGGTGATCACCCCGCAGCTGCCGCCGGGGGCTGGTTGAACTCGATCCAGCCGAGACCCCGGACGCCGGCGTCGTCGGTGAACCGGGCCAACGCCCGGGGGAAGCGGGACTCGCGCCCGTCGGGCGCCACGAGCAGGAGGGGGGCCCAGGCCAGTGGTTCCACCTCGAAGCGTCGGCCCTCGATGGTGGCCACGGCGCCCGTGGGGATGCCCTCCGGGCCGGGCTCCTCGACGACCTCGGCCCGGGTCACGACCTGGAGCTCCCGATCCGGGTGCTGGTCGTAGCCGATGGCGTAGCCACCGTGCGGTCGCACGGACACGGTGTGGAACCGGCGGCCGTCGTCCATGCGGAAGGCGTTCCAGCACCAGGCGGTGCTCCACCAGTCCCGCACCCCCCACGAGTGGTCGCGCTGGCCGAACCCGTCGAGCTCGATGCGCTCCTCGCCCACGAGCACCTCGCCGTGCACCCGGCACGGGATCTCGTAGCGATCGAAGCCCATCGGCCACGGGAACACCGCACCGTCGGTCTCCCACTCGAGGTCGAAGCCCAGGGGTGTCCGATCCCCCCGCAGGCCCCGGTAGGCGTCGGCCGGATCGTCGAGGGCCACCCCGAACGCCTCCAGACCCAGGCTGAAGTGCTCGAGCGGGGTCTCCACGTTGTGGTCCGCCCACAACCCGGGCGCCCGCAGCTCCAGGGAGCGCCCCGCGGGGACGGGCACCTCGTGATCGGCGACCAGCACGGTTCGGCGACCGGGGCCGACCACGGTGGCCCAGTACCAGACCACCCCCAGGTTGGGGTACCGGCCCACCCGCACGTAGCCGCCCACCTCGCCGTCGCGGTCGTGGAAGTCGAGGTACCACGACTCGCTCCAGAGCTGCTCGGGTCCGGGTTCGTGGGGCCATTCGTCGGTCGGCTGGAGCCAGTCGGTCATGCGGGGAGTCTCGCAGACGGCGCAGGCCCGCCCGGGCCCGCGCCGCACCACCCCGGGCGTCACGGCCACGTGGGAGACTGCCCGTCAGTGGAGGTGACGCTACGAGCGGCAGGGCCCGACGACGCCGGGTTCCTCGGCGACATGCTCGTGGAAGCCGTCTGCTGGCGCCCCGGTGCTGTCCGGCTCGACCGGTCCACGCTGCTCGACACACCCGAGCTCGGCCACTACGTGCTCGGCTGGCCCCGACCGGGCGACCGCGGGGTGATCGCCGAGACCCCCGACCGGGACCCCTCTGGCGGGCCGGGAAGGCCGACGCCGGTTGGCGCGGCGTGGTACCGGGTGTTCGACCCCGCCGACCCCGGCTTCGGGTTCGTGTCGGCCGGGGTTCCCGAGGTCTCGATCGGGGTGGTCGCCGACTGGCGCGGCCGGGGCGTGGGACGCCGGCTGTTGTCGGCACTCCTGGCGGCAGCCGCGGCCGACGGGGTGCCGGCGCTGTGCCTCAGCGTCGAGCACGACAACCCGGCGCGCCACCTCTACCTGTCGCTGGGTTTCCGGATGGTCGCCAACGACGCCGGCGCGTGCACCATGGTGCGCACGACGGCCCCCGCCGAGGAGGTCAGCCCTCCGCAGGGGGCGGCGGAGTAGGCGCAGCGAGCGGTGGTGGCGCCTGCTCGTCGGCCGCGGGCGGGGCCGGCTGCGAACCGGGCGGCAGGACGGGGCTGAGGCCGGACGGAGGCGGCGGCGGGGGAACCGCTGCCGCAGGCGCGGCCGGGGCGGGCGGCGCCATGCCACCGGACGGGGGCGGCGGCGGCGCGAACCCGCCACCGGGAGGCGGCGGCGGCGCCACGGGCGACGGCGCCTGCGCAGGAGGCGGGGCGGTCGGCGCGGCGAAGATGCCGCCACCGGGAGGCGGGGGCGGTTCCACCGCCGCCGCGGCTTCGCCGGGAGCTGGCGGCGGCGCGAACCCCCCGCCCGGAGGCGGCGGCGCGAACCCCCCGCCCGGAGGCGGCGGCGCGCCGCCTGCGGGCATGCCACCCGGCGGCACCGCACCCGCCGCGGCCGCACCGGGGGGCGGCGGCGCAGCCGTCTTCAGGGCGAACAGGAGCGACGCCCCCTGGGACTCGAGCGAGTGCACCTCCTCCAGCATGCGCTGGAGGTTCGCGTTCATCTCCTCGTCGGCACGGCCCGTCTGCTGGAGGTAGACGATCACGCCGATGTCACGCCACAGCAACTCGGCCCGGGAGCGGGCCTGGTTGCTGTCCAGGCTCGTGTTCACCGACGACGCCACCTTGCTGGCGCTGCGCTTCACATCGTCCAGAAAGCCCATTCGTCCTCCCGTTGCTCCCGGCCACCGTCTGGGGCGGAACGGGCCGCATCCTAGCGACGAGCGCGGCCGGCGACCTCAGCCCTGCAGGTTGTGCACGGCCGAGCGCAGCCCGGCGCGCAGCGAACCCTGCTGGCGCTCGGACAGCTCGGCGGTCATCTCCTCGGCCAGCTTCTTCCACGCACGCTCCACCGGCCGCTTGAGCCGCTTGCCCTCCGCGGTCAGGTACACCCGACTGGCCCGCCGGTCGGCGTCATCGGCATGACGGGCGACCAGGCCGTGCGCCTCCATCCGGGCCACCATCTTGGTGATGGTCGGCGCCTCGACGCCGAGGGCCGCGGCGAGCTGGGCCTGGGTCTGCCCATCCTGGGCCCAGAGCTGCATGAGCAGGCCCTCCTGGCCGGGATGCAGTCCCAGTTCTGCCAACAGGCGGCCGAGCCGGACACGATGCGCCCGAGCCGCACGGATGAGCAGAAGGTTCAGATCGTCCTCATCGTGGTTCGTGCTCACCCTTCCACAAGACCACGCCCACCGCCCACGGAGCAAACCGCCGCCCTCGGCCCGGTCGCGGTCAGGCGATGGGCGGGTAGTACTCGGTGTCGGGCACCTGCTGCAGCTCGATCTCGGAGCCCTCGATCGCGCACAGCATCTCGAACACCGACGCCGGGAGATCCCGGGGCACCGTCCAGTCGAGCTCGTCGGCTACGCCGGCGACCTCGGCGAACGGTCGCAGGAAGGTGAAGTACACGTAGGCACCGCAGCGGATGCGCTCCTCGCGCGACATGGCCACCACCCGGCGGTAGTGCGCGGCGTTGACCTTGCGCACCAACGCCGACAGCTCGTCGAGCTCGCCGGCGGGAACGGGTCGCAACGAGCCGTCGGGGGTGTCGGTGGTGAACAGGCCGAAGCCGACGAGCCGGTCGAGGTAGTCCTCGGGGGTGGTCACCGACGAACCGAAGTCGCTGACCCGCACGTCCACGTCGTCGAGCACCAGGGCCGCGGTGAGGTTCTGGTACGGCAGCTCGGCAGCGACGTCGGACCACCAGAAGTCGCTGGGACCCATCCGGTAGAAGTCGCGCACCAGCAGGGTGCGGCCGTCGGGCAGGGGGTAGGGGCCGGTGTCGCCGGTGCCGACGCGGGTGTCGAAGTACAGCAGGAACAGGTAGTTGACCAGGGTGGCGTTGAAGCGCTTGAGGCGGGACCGCTCCTCGTCGCCGGTCACGGGCACCGACCCGTCGAGCAGCCGCTCGACGACGTCGGCCCCGTAGGGGCGCACGACGCCGTCGGCGTCCCAGGCCTGGCGGTGGCCGTCGCCCCGGAAGGCCAGCGCGGCGCGGTCCCAGAAGTCGAGCACGGTGTGGGCGGCCTCGGCGTCGTCACGGGAGGGGTCCAACGAGCACACCAGGTTGCGACCCACGAGGAAGAAGTTGGCGATCGACCACAGGTAGACGCTGTTGATGCGGCTACCGGGCCGACGACCGGCCACGCCGATCCGGTCGGCGGGCAGGGCGGCGTCGATGCGGCGCATCATCTCGGGGTAGCGGCCGAAGGCCTCGGCACACGCCACGAGGATGTACGCCGTCACCGGGATGAGCTGGCTGCTGTACGAGGTGCGTTCGGCGGTGAGTCGGGCGCTGATCGGGCTGTGGTAGGCGATCAGCCGGTTCGCGGCCGCCCGGTGGTCCAGCGACTCGGGGGTGGGCTCCGCCTCACCCACGGAGCACCCCGCGCTCACCCGAGCAGTCGAGCTCGACCTCGGCGTCGGCGACGGGCCCGTCGCCGGTGAGCTGCAGGCCCATGATGCACGGCACCTGGAACTCGCGGCTCACGATCCCGATGTGGCTGCGCGGGGTGCCGCCCGTGCACACCACGCCGGCGAGCTCGTGGAAGATGGGCGACAGGAACGTGGCGCCGGCATCCCGTACGGCCACGATGACCCCTTCGGCGCCGGTGTCCATGAGGTCGAGGACGTCCTCGGGGCCTTCCATGAGCCGCCACCGCCCGCGCACCGCGGCGGCGTCGAACACCTTCTCGCCGTGACCGATCTCCTGCATGGCGAGCGATCGTAGGACGTAGCCTGATGCCGTGCCGAGCTTCGCCACCGCCGCCTGGATCGCCGCCCTGCACGAGACGGCGGCCGGCGACGCGGAGCTGCGCGAGGCGAGCCGAGGCCGGCGGCTCGTGCTCCAGCAACGGTTGAGCGACGGGCCGGAGGGTCCGACGGGCTGGTTCTTCGTCCTCGACGACGGCGAGGTGGCCGTCCATCCCGGCGACGCGCCGCAGGCCGACGCCAGCTTCTCGACGGACCACGAGACGGCCCGGGCCATCCACGAGGGCCGCCTCAGCCCGTTGGCCGCCTTCCTGTCGGGGAGCCTGCGCGTGGGCGGCAACCCGCTCGTGCTGCTCGAGCACCAGCAGGCGTTCGGTCGCCTCGGCGACGTCTTCGCCGCCGTGCGCGCGGCGCGGGACTGAACGGCCGTGCCCGAGCTGCCCGAGCTGCAGGCCCACGCCGAACGACTCACCGCGCTGCTCGCCGGACAGCGGCTGGCACGGTTCGTGGCCCTGTCCTTCACCGCCATGAAGACCGCCCGACCCGATCCGGCATCGCTCGCGGGCGAACCCCTGGAGGAGGTCGACCGCGTCGGGAAGTACCTGCTGGTGCGCTTCCCCTCGGCCACGTTCGTCGTGCACCTGATGCAGGGCGGCCGCCTGAGCGTCGACGTGAAGCAGACCGCCAGACCCCGGGGAGGCCTGGCCCGGTGGTCCTTCGACGCCGGCGACGCGCTGCTGCTGAGCGAACAGGCCAAGGAGAAGCGGGCCGGCATCTGGCTCGTGGCCGACGACCCCCTCACCCAACCGCCGCTGCAGGGGCTGGGCCCGGACGCGGCGTCGATCGCCCTCGACGCGCTGCAGGACCGACTCCGCGCCCGCTCGATGCGGTTGCACGGGTTCCTGCGGGACCAGCGGGCGGTGTCGGGCATCGGACGCCGGCTGGCCAGCGAGATCTGCCACCGGGCGCAGCTGTCCCCCTTCGCCCCCACGGGCAGGCTCGACGCCCGGGAGGTGGCGCAGCTGCACGGGGCCATCGCCGCCTGCATCGACGACGCGCTGACGGCGGAACGGAGCCGGGAGGAGATGAGCTCGTCGGCGGAGCGGCCCGGCCGGGTCTACCGGCGCACGGGCGAGGCCTGCCCCGAGTGCGGCGACACGGTGCGCGCCGTGACGTACGCCAGCTACACGGTCAACTACTGCCCGACCTGTCAGACCGGGGGACGCGTGCTCGCCGACAACACCACGAGCAGGTTCCTGAAGTGACGACGGGGGCCGCCGGCTCGACGCCGACGACCCCCGTGCGCAACGCCCGGACGGCGGTCGCCCGGCCGCGTCCGTGGCTCAGAGCAGCCCCAGCTCGGCGACGGTGTCACGCTCCTCGCCCAGCTCGGCCACCGTGGCGTCGATGCGGGCCTGGGCGAACTCGTTGTGCTCGAGTCCCTGCACGATCGAGTAGCTGCCACCCGAGCAGGTGACCGGGAACGAGGAGATCAGGCCCTCGGGCACGCCGTAGCTGCCGTCGGAGGGGATGGCCATGCTGACCCAGTCGCCCTCGGCGGTCCCCAACGCCCAGGTGCGCATGTGGCCGATGGCGGCGTTGGCGGCCGAAGCGGCGCTCGACAGCCCACGGGCCTCGATGACCGCTGCGCCGCGCTGCTGCACCGTGGGGATGAAGTCGTCTGCGATCCAGGTCTCGTCACCCACGACCTCGGCGGCGTTGCGCCCCTTCACCTCGGCGTTGAACACGTCGGGGTACTGCGTGGCCGAGTGGTTGCCCCAGATCGTCATCCGGGTGATGTCGTTGACGGTCGTACCCGTCTTGGCCGCGAGCTGGGCCATGGCCCGGTTGTGGTCCAGGCGCGTCATGGCGGTGAACCGCTCGGCAGGGATGTTCGGGGCGTTGTGCATGGCGATGAGGCAGTTCGTGTTGGCGGGGTTGCCGACCACGAGGACCCGCACGTCGGCCGCCGCGTTGTCCGACAGCGCCTTGCCCTGCACCGTGAAGATGGCGCCGTTGGCCTCGAGGAGATCCTTGCGCTCCATGCCCTTGCTGCGGGGACGGGACCCCACGAGCAGCACGTAGTCGGCGTCGCCGAAGGCGACGTTGGGGTCGTCGGTCTGCACCATGCCGTCCAACAGCGGGAAGGCGCAGTCCTCCAGCTCCATGCCCACGCCCCGCAGCGCGTCCATGGCGGGCGTGATCTCCAGCATCTGGAGGATGACGGGCTGGTCGTCGCCCAGCATGGCGCCACTGGCGATGCGGAACAGCAGGCTGTACCCGATCTGGCCGGCGGCCCCGGTGACGGCGACGCGAACGGGGTCCTTCATGGTCACGGCAGAGCTCCTCGATGACATCTCGTTGACTCGTACGAATCTAGCGAGGGTTCGCCGCCAGGCGGAAAACCCGGTGGTCCGGGCGAGCTCGGTCGGCGGACGGACGGGCGCGCGAAGGGCCGGCTGCGCCAGGCCGGCCCTTCGCGTGCAGGTCGGTCCGGTCGATGCCCCGACCGGACCGGTGGGCGATCAGCTCTCGCGGACCTCGGCCTCGACGGTCTGGGACCCGGCCTTCTCGAACTCGAGGGTCACCTCGATGGTCGAACCCGTCTCGAGGGGTGCGGCCAGCTCGAGCAGCATGATGTGGTAGCTGCCCGGCTTGAGCTCGACGGTCTCGCCGGCGGGCAGGTCGACCTGGTCGACCTCACGCATCTCCATCTCGCCGCCGCCGGCCATCGAGGTGCCGGTCATGCCCTCCTCGGCCATCGTGCCCTCGCTCATGCCGTCGTCGGCCATGGAGGTGCCGGTCATGCCGCCGTCGGCCATGACGACCTCGTGCACCTCGGTCTTGGCGGCCACGCTTGTGGGCGCCTGGGCGTCGACCAGGGCGTCGTCCTCGTCACCGGTGTTCTCGATCATCATGTAGCAAGCGCCGTTCTCGGCGCTCGCGGGCGACGTCCGGCACCAGGCGTCGGTGACGACGATGGCCGTGTCCGCCTCGACCGAGGTGCCCTCATCGGTGGCCGTGGCGGCGGTCCCGCCCGTGGTCGCCTCCTCGCCGTCGTCGTCGTCGCTGCAGCCAGCCGCCGCGATCGTGCCGAGGGCCAGGAAGCCCGCCATCGCCAAGTACCCGTACCGCTTCATGTTCGACCTTCTCTCGTCGGGGGCTGTCTCATCGGGGGTTGTCACATCGGCGTCGCCGCGCGCCGGGGTCGTGCACCCGGGCGGCCGTGCCGACCGCACGAGGGACTGTCGTCGTGGACGGTCGTTCAGTTCCCCGAAATCGGGCGACGCCGTCCCGAGGCCGGTGACATGCGTCACGCCGGAGGCGACTCGGGCGATCCCGGCGGCGCCACCGGCACGAGGGACACCGGCACGGGGGACACCGTCACGGGGCGTCGTGCTCGTGGGTGTCGACGGTTCCCGTCGGCTCACCGGTCGCCGCACCGGACTGGGGCGAGGTCACCACCACCAGTGCGCCCGCCAGCAGCAGCGCCCCGAGCGGCGCCGCCAGACGCAGCCGGGGTGGGGCCACATGGTGGGCGAGCAGGGCGGGGGTGGCCGTGAGCGACGGCGCCGATTCCGACCGGGTCTCACGTCGCCCGAGCAGCCACAGCAGACCGGTCGCCACGACCTCGAGCAGGTGGGCGGTGACCGTCATGTCGCCCGCCGTCCCCTCCATCCGCTCGATGAGGTTCGCCGCGATCATCAGCCCGACCATGGCCGCACCGAGGGGCACCAGGCCCCGCGCCCGGTGGGGCTGGAGGGCGACGACGACCAGCCCGACCGCGAAGGCCAGGTCCCACATGGCGAGGTGGTGCGAGCTGTGACCGGGGTGTGTCGTCTCGGCGAGGCACTGGACCGACACGACGAACAGGGCCGCGGCCACACCGACGAGGGCCACCCGCAGCCCCAGCGCGACACGGTCGCGCCCCACCCGCACCTGCTCGGTGATGCGCAGCGTGAGATCCGGCACGGGCTCGGCCACCCGCAGCACGAAGCGGCGGCCGAGGTCGCCGATCGCCGTCTCGTACGCCGCGCACGACGGGCAGCCCGCCAGGTGTGCGCGGGCCGCGGCGATCTCGCGTGGCAGGGCTTCTCCGTCCTGCTCGGCGGAGAGGATCTCGCGATACGACGTGCACTGCATGCTCCACAGTCGTTCCTCGACGCATGTTGGTTCCCCGGGGATCCGTCGGCTGGCGCGGGATCGTCACGCCGACGAGACTCGGGGGTGTGGACGACACCACCGCGCTCGCGCAACGTGCCTCCAACGGTGATCAGCAGGCGTTCGACGCCCTGGTGCGGGCCACCCAGGCCGACGTGTGGCGCTGGTGCGCGCGGCTGGTCGACGTCCAGAGCGCCGACGATCTGACCCAGGAGACGTATCTCCGCGCCGCGCGGGCGCTGCACGGGTTCCGGGGCGAGGGCACCGGGCGGTCGTTCCTGCTCGGGGTGGCCAAGCGGGTCTGCCTGGACGAGCTCCGGCGACGCGGTCGGCGTGACGCGCTCCACCAGCGACTGCGCCAGCGGGCGAGCCGCCAGAGCGCGCACGCGCCAGGTGCCGACCGGTCGCTGCCCCTCGAGGACCTCATCGCCACCCTCCCCGAGGAGCGGCGAGAGGCCTTCGTGCTCACCCAGGTGCTGGGGCTGTCCTACGCCGAGGCCGCCGACACCCTCGGGGTACCCGTCGGGACCATCCGCTCGCGGGTGGCCCGAGCGCGCGACGACCTCATCGGCCGCATCGACGACTCCCGCCGGGCCGGCGAGGCCTGAACACATCGTCGGCGAGCGGGCCGACGGCCCGTCCGGGCCGCGCGCCGACCGGCCACTACGTCGAGCGCCGAGTGTTGCCCACCCAGCCGGCGTACAGCTCCGCGTAGCGCCCGCCCGCGGCGACCAGCTCGTCGTGGCGCCCCTCCTCGACGAGACGACCGTCGTCGAAGACCAGCACCAGCTCGGCGGACTCCGCGGTCGAGAGCCGGTGGGCGATGCTGATGGTCGTGCGCCCCTCGGCCAGTCGCACGAGCGCCGTCGACAGCGCCCGCTCGGTCTCGGGGTCCACGGCGGACGTGGCCTCGTCGAGCACCAGCAGGCCGGGGTCGGCGAGCTGGGCGCGGGCGAGCGACACGAGCTGGCGCTCGCCCACCGACAGGTTCTCGCCCCGTTCGCCGACCTCGGTGTCCAACCCGTCGGCGAGGCCGTCCAACCACCCGTCGAGACCCAGGCGGGCGAACGCCTCCGCGACGTCGTCGAGCGAGGCGCCGGGACGGCCCATGCGCACGTTCTCGCCCACGGTGGCGTCGAAGAGGAACCCGTCCTGGGGCACCATGCGGATGGCCCGGTGGCGCTCCGCGGCCGCCACCTCCCGCAGCTCGACGCCACCGACGCGGATGGAACCGGCCGTGGGATCCGCCAGGCGGCACAGCAGCTTGGCGAACGTGGTCTTGCCCGAACCGGTCTCGCCCACGATGGCCACCGCACAGCCAGGGGGGATGGCCACGCTCACGTCCCGCAGCACCGGCGGGCCGTCGCGGTAGGCGAAGCCGACGTGGTCGGCCCGCACCGACAGCGCGCCGCGGGGCAGGTCGAGCCCGGGCACCGCCTCGACCACCTCGACGGGCAGGTCGAGCACGTCGAGGACCTTGCGCCACCCGGCGATGGCGGTCTGGGTGTCGTTGAGGACCTCCCCCAGCTCCGCGATGGGCGACAGCATCAGCTGCACCAGGAAGATGCAGGCGATGAGCGCGCCGACGTCGAGCCCCCACGACGGCCCCCACCAGGCCCCGGCCGCCACGACCGCTCCCAGGGCCAGGCCACCGAACACGTCGGCCAGCGGGAACATGGTGGCGAAGTAGGCCGCGGCCGTGACCTCCGCCCGGTACTGCTCCTGGCTGGCGCTGCGGAGCCGGCGGCGCACGGGCACCCCGACGCCGTAGGCGCGGATCACCCCGGCACCCATGACGCTCTCGGACACCGCGGTGAGCGTCTCGCCCACCCGCGTGCGCACCTCGTCGTAGGCCCGCAGCTGGCGACGCTGCAACACCCGCAGGATGGGCACGAGCGGGCCCAGGATCACCACGCACACCAAGGCCAGCTGCCAGGAGTAGACGGCCAGCACGGCGAGCACCCCGACGATGACGATGGGGTTCACCACCCAGGCGATGGCACCCCACTGGGCGAAGCGGGCGATGGTCTCGATGTCGGAGGTGACCCGCGCCGTGCATGCGCACGTTGGTGAGCCGGCTCAGGACAGCCACGACGGCCACGACGACGAGGGCCAGCGCACAGGCGCCGAGGACGAACCCGGGACGGAACCCCGAGTCGCCGGTGACCCCCTCGTCGAGGATCTGCTGGATGAGGATGGGGATGGTGATGCGCCCCACCGCGGTGAGCAGCGCCGTCGCCGCGGTGAAGCGGAGGCTGGCCCGCAGCTCGGGGCTGACCGCCAGCCCCCGGCGCAGCACCTGCAGCGCCCGGTCCGAGCCGAGGCCGTCGTCGGGCTCCACCAGATCGGGCGCCGCGGCCACCGCCTCGAGCGCGGTCGGCTCGTCGAGGCTGCCCGGCACCAGCACCTCGGCGTGCACGGCGTCCGGAACGGGATCGGACGCGCCCGGCACCCCGGTGCGACGGGCCCGGGCCGGGACCTGCTCCGGCGCGCTCACCCGGTCTCGCTCTCGTAGGCGCGCACGATCCGTTCGTAGGCCGCCAGCGCGAGCAGCTCGTCGTGGGTACCGGTGGCCACGACCCGGCCGCCCGCCAGGAACACCACGCGATCGGCGAGCGCGATGGTCGACACCCGGTGGGCCACGATGAGCGTCGTGGCGTCGAGCGAGCCCCGTAGCTCGGCCAGGATCTCGGCTTCGATGACGGGGTCGACGGCGCTCGTGGCGTCGTCGAGCAGCAACACCCTCGGTTCGCGCACCAGGGCCCGGGCCAGGCACAGCCGTTGGCGCTGTCCGCCCGAGAGGGTCACCCCACGCTCCCCCACGACGGTGTCGAAGCCGTCGGGCAGGGCGGCCACGAAGCGGTCGGCACGGGCACGACGCGCCGCCCGCCGGATGGCCTCCGGCGTCGCGGTCCCGTCGAGGTCGATGTTGGCAGCCACCGTGTCGGCGAACAGGAAGGCCTCCTGGAACACCAGGGCCACAGCGGCACGCAGCGCGCCGGGCTCGACGTCGGCCACCGCGACCCCACCGACGCGCACCACGCCGGCGTCGGGCTCGGCGAGGTGCGCGACCAGGTCGCACAGGGTGCTCTTGCCCGATCCGGTGGCGCCGACGACGGCCACGATCTCACCGGGCGACACCGTGAAGGAGACGTCGCGCAGCACCGCCGACCCGCGCTCGTAGGCGAAGGAGACCCGGTCGACCTCGACCGGCAGCGGCCCGGGGGGCAGCGCGGTCGTGCCGTCCGTCGGGACGACGTCGGCCCGGGCACCGGCCTCGGCGGCGTCGAGTCGATCGGTCCCCACGACCGAGCGGGGCAGCTCCTGGAGGAAGTAGCCGAACACCCGGATGGGGAAGAAGAGCAGACCGAACACCGCCATGCCCTGCACCAGCTCGCCCGTGGTGATGCGCCCGGCGTCGATGAGCCACGCACCGAGCAGGACCAGGGCGATGGAGGCCACGTAGGTGACCGTGTCGAGCGCAGGTTCGAACACGGCCCGGATGCGACCGACGCGCACCCGCACCAGCCGCAGCTGCTCCGCCGCGGCGTCGAGCCGCTCGACCTCCGCGTCACGGCGGCCCAGGGTCTTGACCGCGAGCGCGCCGTCGAAGCTCTCGTGCGCGATGCGACTCACCTCGCCCACGCGACGCTGGGTCTCCGCCATGGGCTGTTCGATGCGGGTCGTGTAGACGTGGTTCACGACGCCCAGCACGGGGAAGATCGTGGACGCAGCCAGGGCGAACCACGGGTCGATCGCGAACAGGCTCACCACCGCGAACACCACCAGCGCCACGATCCCCACGCTGAAGGGCAGCGGGGCCAGCATGCCGGTGGCCGCCATCACGTCGGCGTCGGCGTGGGCGAGCAACTCCCCGGTGGGGCGGCCCTGCACGTAGGACAGCGACGTGTCCACGTAGGCGTCGGAGATCCGTCCGCGCCAGGTTCGCTGCACCCGGAACTGCAGCACGCCGGCCAGGAAGCGGCGCAGCACGATCGACAGGGCCCGGGCGACGCCCAGTGCGGTGAGAGCGAGGGCGGCGACACGCACGTCGTCCGCCGTCGTGCCCGTGGTGAAGGCCGGCTCCAGGACCTCGTCGACGATGCGTCCGATGACCACCGTGGTCAGCACCAGGAGCAGGGAGAACAGCGTCGCCCCCACGATGGACCCGGTGAACACCCAGGGTTCGGCGCGGGCGTACCGGCGCGCCACGCCCAGCCCTCGCCGAACCACGCCACGGGGGTCCTCGGCGCCCGACGCGGCCGGGTCGGACGCGTCGCGCTCGCTCGGCTCGACCTGCGCCGTCACTCCTTGAGTTGGATGGACTTCACCTCGAGGAACTCCTCGAGGCCGTAGCTGCCCATCTCGCGACCGTTGCCCGACTGCTTGTAGCCACCGAAGGGCGCCAGCAGGTTGTAGGCGCCGCCGTTCACCTCGACCTGACCGGTGCGCAGACGCCGGGCGACGCGCAGGGCGCGCTCCTGGTCACCGGACTGCACGCCACCCCCGAGGCCGTACACCGTGGCGTTGGCGATCTCGACCGCTTCGTCCTCGGTGTCGTAGGGCATGATCACGAGCACCGGGCCGAAGATCTCCTCCCGGGCGATCGTCATGTCGGGCGTGACGTCGGCGAACACGGTGGGCCGCACGAAGTAGCCCCGGTCGAGCCCCTCGGGCGGCGCCGACCCGCCGGCCACCAGCCGGGCGCCCTCCTCGACGCCCTGGTCGATGTAGCCCCGCACCCGGTCGCGCTGCGCGGCCGACACGAGCGGGCCCAGCGCCGGGTTCTCGCTCGCCGGACCCACCGTGAGGCTCTCGGCCTTCTCGGCGGCCAGCTCCACCACGCGGTCCTGCAGCGACCGGGGCACGAGCATGCGGGTGAGCGCCGAACAGGTCTGACCCGAGTTGAGGAAGCAGCCGAACTGCACGCCGGGCGGCACGCAGGCCTCCAGATCGGCGTCGTCGAGGATGATGTTCGCCGACTTCCCACCCAGCTCGAGGTGCACGCGCTTCACGGTCTGCGCGGCGAGCTCGCTCACCCGCTTGCCGGCCCGCGTCGAGCCGGTGAAGGAGACCATGTCCACGTCGGGGTGCGCGGCGAGCGCCTCGCCCACCACGGGACCGACGCCGCTCACCAGGTTGAACACACCCGCCGGGAGGCCCGCCGAGTCGACGATCTCGGCCAGCAGGAAGGCGTTGAGGGGTGCGACCTCCGACGGCTTGAGCACGAAGGTGCAGCCCGCCGCCAGCGCCGGGGCCAACTTGGCCACGATCTGGTGCAGCGGGTAGTTCCACGGGGTGATGGCGCCCACCACGCCGACCGGCTCACGCAGCACGAGCGAGTTGCCGACGCGCTCCTCGAACGGGAAGTCGGCGGCGACCTGCACGTAGCCGAGCATGTTCCTCGTGGGCAGGCCCGCCTGGATCATGTTGGCGAACACGAGCGGCATGCCCACCTCTTGCGAGATGACCTCGCCGATCTCCTCGCTGCGAGCGGCGAGACCCTCGCCGATGGCCTGGAGGTACTTGGCGCGCTCCTCGACGGAGGTCCGACCCCACGTCTCGAAGGCCGACGTCGCGGCGGCGACGGCCCGGTCGACGTCGGCGGGCGTGCCCTCGGGGATGCGACCGCACACCTCCTCCGTGGAGGCGTCGATCACCTCGATGGTGCCCTGCCCCGTGGAGGGCACCCAGGCACCGTCGATGTAGAGCTTGTCGTACTGACGCACGGGACCCCCCTGGTCGGCGACGGACGGCGTGCCCGACACGCTACCCGCTGTCGCCGGCGACGCGACCGGGCGCCACGGCCCGTCACGGCCGGTGTCCACGGCCCCGACGTCACCTGGCGCGGCGTGGCGCGCGTCAGAGGCGGTCGACGATGGCGGCCGCGAACTCCGAGGTCTTGACCTCGGTGGCGCCGTCCATGAGCCGGGCGAAGTCGTAGGTGACGATCTTGTCGGCGATGGTGGCCTCCATGGCCCGCACGATGTCGTTCGCCTCGTCGACCCAGCCGAGGTGCTCGAACATCATCACGCCCGACAGCAGGACCGAACCGGGGTTGACCTTGTCCTGGCCGGCGTACTTGGGGGCGGTGCCGTGGGTGGCCTCGAAGATGCCGTGCCCGGTCACGTAGTTGATGTTGCCGCCGGGGGCGATGCCGATGCCGCCCACCTGTGCGGCCAGGGCGTCGGAGAGGTAGTCGCCGTTGAGGTTCATGGTGGCGATGACGTCGAACTCGTCGGGCCGGGTCAGCACCTGCTGCAGCGTGATGTCGGCGATGGCGTCCTTCACCAGGACCTTGTCGCCGGGCTTGCCGCCGCAGTCGTCCCAGCCCACGGCGACGTCGGCGAACTCGTCTCGCGTCAGCTCGTAGCCCCAGTTGCGGAAGGCGCCCTCGGTGAACTTCATGATGTTGCCCTTGTGGACCAGCGTCACGCTCGAACGGTGGTGCTTCACGGCGTAGTCGAGGGCGGCGCGGACGAGCCGCTTGGAGCCGGTCTCCGACACGGGCTTGACCCCGATGCCGGAGTCCTCCCGGATGTTCCAGCCGAAGGCGTCGTGCAACAGCTCGCGCAGCTTGGCCGCCTCGGGCGTGAAGGCCTGCACCTCGAGGCCGGCGTAGATGTCCTCGGTGTTCTCCCGGAAGATCACCATGTCGACCTTCTCGGGGTGCTTCACCGGCGAGGGCACGCCTTCGAACCAGCGCACGGGCCGGAGGCACACGTAGAGGTCGAGGATCTGGCGCAGGGCCACGTTCAGGCTGCGGAAGCCCTCGCCCACCGGGGTGGTGAGCGGGCCCTTGATGCCGATCAGGTACTCCTGGAAGACCTCGATGGTGGCCTGGGGGAGCCAGTCACCGGTCTCGTTGAAGGCCTTCTCGCCGGCCAGGACCTCCCGCCACTCGATGACCTTGCCGCCCTTGGCCGCGGCGGCGTCCAGCACCAGCTTCGCGGCGGGCCAGATGTCGACCCCGGTCCCGTCGCCCTCGATGAAGGGGATGATCGGGTTGGCGGACACGTTCAGCGTGCCGTCGGCGTTCATGGTGATCTTGTCGGCCATGCCCGGCAGGGTAGCGGCCGCAGCCAGTGCAGACAAGTTAGAGACAAGTCTGCAGAGGTGGGGAGCGGGGCCCGCGTGCGGGACGGGACCTCCGCCGGCGACCGGCGGGGCCGTCGGCTCTGTCGAGCCGAGACCGACCGGGTCACGCTGGGGCCATGAGGTCCACACTGCCTGCCCGCGCCGCGCTGGCGGCGCTGCTGCTGGTCGCCACTCCCCTGGCGGCCTGCGGCGACGACGACGAGGCGAGCTCCGACGCCTCGTCCACCACCACCACCACCGATGCCGGCACCGACACGACCGCCGGGACCACCGGCTCCGGTTCGACCGACTCGTCGACGACCTCCTCCGCAGGCGGTTCGTCGGCCAGCGCCTCGTCGGTCCCCTCCGGCTCGGGGAGCACGACGACGACCGTCGGGTCACCGCCGGAGCCTCCGGCGACACCGATCGACTACCCCTCGGGTCCCGACGACGGTGTCTCCCCTGACGGCAGCGGCTGCAGTCCGCCATCGACGTCGACCCTGCCCGAGGGCACGTGGTTCGGCGTGCTCACGGGCGTCGACCCGGCCGCGGTGACCGTCTCGTTCGACCTGGCCTGCCTCTTCACCGGCGACGCCGCGAACGCCGCCGCGACCGAGGACGGCTTCAGCGAGATCCCCGTGCCGAACGACTACTGGATCCGCAACGCCAACCCGCTCGGGTACACGCTGCCCGCGGTGCCCGATGTGGCCGTCGTGACGCTGGCGGGCCCGGGCTACTCGGAACCGGCCGCGACCCAGACGGGCCGAACCCGGCACCTTCTGGCGGGGCTGGATCGTGGTCGACGACGGCTGGGTCACCGTCGTGCAGCAGCAGTTCTTCCCCTGATCACCCCGGCCACCCCCGAAACCCCCGAAATCGGGTCCTCCGACGTCGGTCTCCGGCGCCGAAACGCGCAATTTCGTCGTTGGGGGGGGGCGTGAGGGGCGGGCGGGGCCGCGGCGGTGGGTGTCCCGTCAGGACAGGCCGAGGTTGGCGTACACCTCACGGGTCGCGGGTGACCGGTTGAGCGTGTAGAAGTGGAGGCCCGGCACCCCGGCATCGAGCAGGGTGCGGCACAGATCGGTCGCGATCTCGACGCCGAGGGCGCGCACCGCGACCGGGTCGTCGGCCACGGCGGCGAAGCGAGCTGCCAGGTGGGGTGGGAACGCCGCGCCGGCGAGCTGCGCGAAGCGCTGGACCTGCTTGGCGTTGGTCACCGGCATGATCCCCGGCAGCACCGGCGTGGTGCAGCCGAGGGCCGCCAGCTCGTCGATCATGCGCAGGTAGGGCTCGGCCTCGAAGAAGAACTGGGTGATGCCGAAGTCCGCCTCGACCAGCTTCTCGGCGAGGTGCCGGCGGTCGCTGTCCCGCGACGACGACCGGGGGTGCAGCTCGGGGTGGGCGGCCACACCGATCGAGAAGTCCCCCACCTCCCGGATGAGGCGCACCAGCTCCAGGGCATAGGTCAGGTCGTGGGGGAAGTCGACGGTGTCGGTCGGCGGGTCGCCGGCCAGGGCGAGGATGTTCTGGATGCCGGCGGCCCGGTACTCCTCCAACAGGGACACGAGTTGCTCACGGGTGTGGGCGATGCAGGTCAGGTGGGCCATGGCCGTGATGCCGGTGTCGCGCTCGATGTGGACGACCACGTCGCGGGTGCGCTCCCGGGTCGAGCCGCCGGCGCCGTAGGTCACCGAGACGAACGACGGGTGGAGCGGCTCGAGCTCGCCGATGGTCTTCTCGAGCTCGCGTGCGGCCTCGTCGGTCCTGGGCGGGAAGAACTCGAAGGAGAAGGTGCGCCCGCCGTCGAGCAGGTCCCGGATCTTGGTCATAGGGCGACCAGGCTAGGCGCGGCCGCACCCCGGCCGGTCGAGGTCGCGGCCCGGGCGGGCACGCGACGGGGCCGCGCCGGTGGGGTCAGCCGACCGGCGACGGCGGCGCCGGAACCACGCGCACCAGCATGACCTGACTCGTCGCCGCCACGAAGCGCCCGTCGTTCCACACCCGACCCTCCATCAACACGTAGCCGTCGTCCATCCACCGCAGGCGGGTGTCGACGCAGAACCACTCGGTCGTCGGCCGCTCGAGCACGTGCGCGGTGTACTCGAGGCTCAGCAGGGCCCGTACGGGGTCGTCCGGGGCGTAGTGCAGCCACAGCGACGGGGCCGGCAGGTCCGCCGGCGGGAGCAGGGCGAGCAGGTCGGGATGGCCTCGTGGATCGTCCGAGGCGGGGAACGTGCGGTAGCGGTACCAGCACACGTAGCGGGGCTCCTGGTGCGGCGTCCAGCCCTCCCGCCAGGGGACGATGCCCACTGCGGGTCGGATCTCCAGGTGGTCGAACAGCGGCGGTCGACCCAGACCGCCGGGTGCGGCAGGTGGCCCCAGCACCTCGACGGGTGCGCAGTCCCCGGGCGGGGGGACCTCGGGGGGCGACAGCGGGCGCAGCGCGTCGCCCGAGCGGGGGCGGGTGAACAGCGCCCAGGCGTCGAGCGCCTGCTCGTCCTGGCCGTGACCCCGTGCCGCGGCGCGCACGTGGGTGGTCACCCCGCCGCGCCGCACCACCTCGGTGTCGATCACCAGCGAACCGCTGGCGGGCCGGGACAGGAACGAGGCGTGGACCGTGCGCAGGACCAGGTCCGGATCGGCGACGCGGGTGAGCATCGCCCGGGCGACGGTGGCCAGGAACACGCCGCCGTGCACCCCGGCGGGCGAGTTCCACCCGGGCGGGATCTCGGCGTGCAGCCGACCGGGGACGTGCTCGTCGGGTCGCACGGCGGTGGCCACCCGGAAGTCGCCGGTCACGGCACGATCACCACCGGGAAGGACAGCTCGGCCGTCTCCGGCTCGGGATCGGGATCGTCGGGGCAGCTCCCCCGGTAGCACTTGGTCAGCTCGATCGAGGTCTCGCCTCCGGCGAGGGCCTCGAAGGCGTAGGTGAGCGTGCCGCCCGAACCGTCCGCCTCGGGGTCGTCGAGCTCGACGTCGTCGCCGAGGTACTCGAGCACGTCGGCATCGCCCTCGTCGGACAGGCGCCAGTCGTCGCCGATGGAGGCGTTGAAGTCGATGCGGATCTCGAGGCGTTGGCCGACGACCAGCTCGAGCTCCTCGCCGGCATCGCCCTCACCGGCGACGAGGGTCTCGGCCTCCTCCGCGTCGCGCTCGTCGGTCGTGTCGACCTCGTCCGAGGTGTCGACCCGATCCGTCGTGTCGGCCGGCTCGACCGGATCGTCGTCGGTACAGCCGGCGAGGGCGCCCGACCCGACCCCGCCGACCACCACCGCCACGGCGAGAGCTGCCGTGCGGACCGCCTCACGCCGGCGCATCACGTCCCCGCTCGGCGCTCGGCGGCCTCGACGGTGTTGCGCAGGAGCATGGCCCGGGTCATGGGCCCGACGCCGCCGATGCGGGGCGAGAGCCAACCGGCCACCTCTGCCACCTCGTCGGCCACGTCGGACAGGAGCTTGCGCCCCGCGAAGGACACGCCGGCCGCCACCACGACGGCACCCGGCTTCACCAGGTCGGCGGTGATGAGCCCCGGCGAGCCCGCCGCCGCCACGAGGATGTCGGCCTGGCGGGTGTGGGCCCCCAGGTCGGCCACGCCGGTGTGGACCACGGTCACCGCGGCATTGGCGTGGGGCCGCTTCAAGGCGAGCAGGTTGGCCAGTGGCCGCCCGATCGTGAGTCCACGACCCACGATGACGACGTGGCGGCCGGAGATCTCGATGCCGTGGTGGACGAGCAGCGCCTGGATGCCCGCCGGCGTGCACGCCAGCGGGGCGTCGAGGCCCTGCACGAGCTTGCCCAGGTTCACCGGGTGCAGTCCGTCCACGTCCTTGGCCGGGTCGACCGCCAGCAGCGCCCCCTCGTAGTCGAGGTGGCCGGGGAACGGGTACTGCATCAGGTAGGCGTCGACGCCGGCGTCGGCGTTGAACCGGGCGACCACCTCCTCGACGTCGCGCTGGGTGGCGTCGGCAGGCAGGTGCACGTGTTGCGAGGCGATGCCGAGGGCTTCGCAGTCCCGGTGCTTCATGGCCACGTAGTTGGCCGAGGGTCCGTCGTCACCCACCAGCAGCGTCCCCAGACCGGGGGTGATCCCCCGGTCCCGCAGCGCGGCGACCCGGTCGGCCAGGTCCGCCTTGATGCGGGCGGCCACCGCCTCGCCGTCGAGCACCTTCGCGGTCACGTCGCTCCCCTCCTCCTCGTCGGCGTCGCTCAGTGGCGGAAGTGACGCTCGCCGGTGAGGACCATGGCCAGGCCCACCTCGTCGGCCCGGGCGATCACCTCGTCGTCTCGGATCGAGCCCCCGGGCTGCACCACCACCGCCGCACCGGCGTCGACCGCGCCGTCCAGACCGTCGGGGAAGGGGAAGAAGGCGTCGCTGGCGTACACGCCGCCCGCGGCCCGGCCGTCGGCCTTCTCGCAGGCCAGTCGCCCGGCGTCGCGCCGGTTCTGCTGCCCACACCCGATGCCCACCGCCTGACCGTCCTTCACCAGCACGATGGCGTTGGAGGTGACCCTGGCCACGACCCGCCACGCCAGCTCCAGGTCGGCCCACTGCTCGTCGGTGGGTGCCTTGGGGGTCACCACGCGCCACGCGGCGCGGTCCACCGCGACCGCATCGGCGTCCTGGACCAGGAACCCGCCGTCGAGGGTGCGCAGCGAGAAGGGAGGCACGTGTGGGGGCGCGGCCTGGAGGATGCGCAGGTTCTTCTTGGCCTGCAGCACGCCGAGCGCCCCCTCGTCGAACCCCGGTGCCACCACGACCTCGGTGAACACCGGCGCCAACGCCTCGGCCATGGCCACGGTGACGGGTCGGTTGACGGCCACGATGCCGCCGAAGGCCGACACCGGGTCGCACTCGTGGGCGCGCACGTAGGCCGTCGTGATGTCGTCGGCCACGGCGACGCCGCAGGGGTTGGCGTGCTTGATGACCACCGCTGCGGGCCCGTCGCCCAGGGCATGGGCGAGCTGCCACGCGGCCTCGGTGTCGTACACGTTCAGGTACGACATCTCCTTGCCGCCGAGTTGGCGGGCCGACTCCCACCAGCCGTGGTCGCCGGCGGTGGCGTAGCGGGCACCGACCTGGTGGGGGTTCTCGCCGTAGCGCAGCACCTGCCGTCGCTCGAGGGTGACGGTGAGCACCTCGGGCAACTCCGCCGGCTCGTCCACCCCGCCGACCGGCTGGGCCTCGTGGGCCGGCGCACCGGCGTCGAGCCACGCCACGATGGCGGCGTCGTAGGACGCCGTGGTGGCGAAGGCCTTGCGGGCCAGGTACCGGCGCGTGGCGTCGCTCAGCGCGCCGTCGGCACGCAGGTCCGCGAGCACCCGCTCGTAGTCGTCGGGATCGGTCACCACCCCGACGAAGGCGTGGTTCTTGGCCGCGGCGCGCACCATGGCCGGTCCACCGATGTCGATCAGCTCCACCGACGGGTCCGACGAGAAGGGGTACAGGTTGACCACGACGAGGTCGATGGCCTCGATGCCGTAGGCCTCCATGTCGGCGGCGTGGTCGGCCCGGGTGCGGTCGGCCAGGATGCCCCCGTGCACCTTGGGGTGCAGCGTCACCACCCGGTGGCCCAGGATGGCCGGGACGCCGGTGAGCTCGGCGACGTCGGTCACCGGGAGACCGGCCTCGGCGATGGCCTTCGCCGTACCGCCGCTCGAGACGAGGTCGCACCCCAGCTCGTGCAGCGACCGCGCGAACGCCGCGATCCCGGTCTTGTCGTAGACGGACAGCAGCGCCCTCATAGCACGGAGCCCCTTTCGAGGATCTCTTCGATGGTCTGCACGTAGAGCCGCCGCTCCACGTCCTTGATGCGCTCGTGGAGGCTGGCCTCGGTGTCGTCGGGCAGCACCCGCACGGCCTCCTGGGCCAGGATCGGCCCCTCGTCGACGTCGGCCGTGGCCACGTGGACGGTGCAGCCGGTGATCTTGACGCCGGCGGCGAGGGCGTCGCGCACGGCATGCCATCCCTTGAACGACGGCAGCAGCGCGGGGTGGGTGTTGACGATGTGCCCGTCGAAGGCCTCGAACAGCGGGACGCCGAAGATGGTGCCCCAGCCGGCCATGACCACGAGGTCGATGTGGTGGTCGCGCAGCACGTCCACCACCCGCCGCGTGTAGGCGTCGCGGTCGAAGCCGGGGCCGAAGTCGGTGCGCTCCACCAGCAGCCCGGGCACCTCGTGGCGCTCGGCGACCTCGAGCGCGGTGCAGGG
>JALOLF010000109.1 GCA_025456085.1 Acidimicrobiales bacterium | reverse complement strand
TGCTGCTCGGCCGTCTGGGCCCGGTGACGGTCGGCACCGCGCTCATGCTGCGCAGCCGCGAGACCCTGTACCGCTACCCGGAAGGACGGCCCCTCCTTGGCTGATCGACGCCGCCGTGTTGCCCGCCACGACGAGGAGATGCTGGTCATCGGCCTCGGCCGCTTCGGTGGACGCCTGGCCCTGGAGCTGGTCGAGCTCGGCCACGACGTGCTCGGCGTGGACGCCGACCCCGACGTCGTGCAGCAGTTCGCGCCCCTGCTCACCAAGACGCTCGCTGCCGACACGACCCGTCCCGAGGTGCTCCGCCAGCTCGGGGCCACCGAGTTCAACCACGTCGTGGTGGGCATCGGCGACGTCGAGGCGAGCATCCTCACCGTGGCCGAGCTCGTGGGCACCGGCGTGCGCGACGTGTGGGCCAAGGCCGTGACCGAGTCGCACAAACGGATCCTGGAGAAGGTCGGTGCCTCGCACGTGGTGCTGCCCGAGCACGACATGGGACGCCGCATCGCCCATCAGGTGACCGGCAAGGTCATGGACTACATCGAGCTCGACGAGGGGTTCGCGCTGGTGGAGACGCGGGTCCCCCGGGAGCTGTGGGGCAAGACCCTGGCCGAGTCGGACCTCCGGGCGCGTTTCGGGGTCACGATCGTCTTCGTGAAGCCCCGAGGCGAGGGCTACACGTACGCCCACGCCGATTCACGGCTCGAACCGGGTGCCCACGTCCTCGTCGCCGGCGACAAGGACGCCGTGGAGGCCTTCGCCGAGCGGACCTGAGCGGATGCCGATCGATCGGCGGTCGGGTTCCCGCCGGGCGCCCGGTCGGCAGGGAGCAGCCCCCGGTCACGACAGGATCGACGACCTGCCCGGGATCGATGACCGGTCGCACACCCGCCCGGTCCGCAGATCGACCCACCCCCCACCGCGCACCCCGATCGCGCCTCCGACACCGGACTGGTCGGGGAACCACGCCCTCCGTTGCGCGCCTCGGCCACAATGGGGTCGATGGCGCAGGCGCGGGAACCGACCGATGCGCTCGACGAGGCGGAGCGGCTGCTCGGGCTCGCCGTCGCCGCCGTGGCCGCCTACGGACGCGACGACCTCGCATCGATCCCCGCAGCGGCACTCGAGCGCCTCCGAACCCCCGACAACACGGTGGTGGTGCTCGGCGAGTTCAAGCAGGGCAAGAGCAGTCTGGTGAACGCCCTGCTGGGCACGACGGTGTGCGGCGTCGACGACGACATCGCGACGGCGGTGCCCACCCTGCTGCGCTACGGCGATCCACCGTCGGCCGCGGCGGTGCACGTGGACGACACGCACACGGAGCAGATCCGCGAACCCCTCACGATCGACGCCGTGTCCGGCATCGTGCTCGACCCGGCTTGTGACCCGCACGGTCCACCTCGGCCCAGCTGGGTCGAGGTGTCCCTCCCCCGGAAGCTCCTGGGAGCCGGCATGGCGGTCATCGACACGCCGGGGCTGGGCGGCCTGCCCAGCGCTCACGGTGCGGCGGCGCTCGCCACGTTGCGCGGCGCGGACGGCGTGCTCTTCGTCAGCGACGCCTCCCAGGAGCTCACGGCCACCGAGCTCGACTACCTGGCGCTCGCCCTGGCGCGCTGCCCCACGGCCGCGGTCGTCGAGCCGAAGATCGACATCTCACCCGCATGGCGCGAGATCGTCGAGGCAGACCGGGTGCACCTCGCCGACCGCGGCATCGACGTGCCGGTCTTCGGCGTCTCGTCGCCGCTGCGGGTGACGGCCACCAGCGACGGCGACCGCGAGCTGAACGAGGAGTCCGGCTTCCCTCGGCTCGCCGCCTTCCTGCGCGACGGGATCCAGGTCCAGGCGGCGGCGCGGCGCGCAACGGGCGCTGCGGAGGCCGTGATCACGACGGCACGGAGGCTGCGCGAACCCTTCACGGCGGAGCACGCCGCCCTGGCCGATCCGAGCCGCCGAGCCGAGCTCTTCGTCCGGCTCGAAGAGGCCCAACACCGCACGGACGAGCTGCGGAGTCGGTCGGCTCGATGGCAGCAGGTGCTCGGTGACGCCATCCAGGACCTCGTGGCCGACGTCGATCACGACCTACGGGAGCGGCTCCGCCAGCTCAACCGGGAGTTCGACGATCGCATCGATGCCGGCCAACCGATCGCCGAGTGGGACGAGCTCGCCGCCGACGTGCAGGAACGGGTGACGGCGGCGGTCGTCGCGAACTACGACCTGCTCGCAGCACGCACCGACGAGGTCGCCTGCGACGTCGCTGCCCTCTTCGTCGAGTCCGCCGACCCGCGGACCGGCTCGGCCGTCCAGACACCCATCGACGTGCTGGCGGCGCTGGGCCTCGACGCCCGCCCCGATCCGGAGGGCTCCCGCCTGTCGCGGGTGGGCTCCTCCCTGCTCACCGGCGCCCGTGGCGCCTACGGCCAGCTCATGATGTTCTCGATGGCGGCCAGCATGATCGGCATCTCACTCCTCAACCCGCTCACCTTCCTCGTCACCATCGGCATGGGCCGCAAGGCCATCCGCGACGAACGCAAGCGTCGCCTCGCCCAGCAGCGCCAACAGGCGAAGCTGGCCGTGCACCGGTACATCGACGACGTCGCATTCGCCGTGGGCAAGGACTCGCGTGACGCCCTGCGACGGGTCCAGCGGACGCTGCGCGACGACCTGTCCGAGCTCGCCGAGCAGGCCCACGCCTCGGCCGCGCAGGCGCTCCAGGCCGCCCGAGCCGCAGCCGAGCAGCCCGACGTCACCCGCCGGCTCGCCGACGTCGAGGCCGAGTTGGCGCGTCTCGACGCGCTCGAGGAGCGGGCCCACGACCTGCTCCGGGCTGTGGGCCGCGAGGAAGCCCCGTGAGCAGGCCGGCGCTGCCCACCCTGGCGGCCCGGGTCGATGCTCTCCTCGCCGAGGTGCGACCCCGGTACGCCGGTCACACCGGCGAGGCACACCTCGACGCGATCACCGCACGACTCCACGACCCGCTGCGCGTCGCCATCGCCGGGCGGGTGAAGGCGGGCAAGTCCACTCTGCTCAACGCGCTCGTGGGCCAGGAGCTCGCCGCGACCGATGCCCGGGAGTGCACGCAGATCGTCACCTGGTATCGGTACGGGCTCACCTACGGCGTCACGATCGAACCGAAGGCCGGACCGGCCTGGGCAGCCCGCTTCGATCGGTCGTCCGGGAGGTTGGACATCGACCTCGCGGGCTGGCAGCCCGATCAGCTGCGCCGCATCGTGGTCACCGCCCCGGTCCCCGGTCTGCGCGACCTCACGCTCATCGACACACCGGGTATCGACTCACTCGGCGTCGGCGTCACCGAACGGAGCCTCGCCTTCCTCGCCGGACAGGAGGATCCCGCGCAGGCCGACGCCGTGATCTATCTGCTGCGCCACCTCCACGCCTCCGACGTGCGCCTCCTCGAGGCCTTCCACGATCAGGAGTTGACCCACGCCGCACCGGTCCACGCCCTGGCGGTGCTGTCGCGGGCCGACGAGATCGGCGCGGCTCGTGCGGACGCCATGGCCTCGGCGGGGCGCATCGCCACCCGATACGCCGCCGATCCGCGCCTCCGACGGCTGTGTCAGACCGTGTGTCCCGTGATCGGTCTGCTGGCGGAGGCGGCCGCCACCCTCACCGAGGACGAGCACCTCGCACTGCGCACCGTGGCGGAGCTGCCGGACCCGACCCGAGGCCACCTACTCCGAACGGTCGACCGCTTCCGAGCGGAACGATCCGACATCCCCGCGCCCACCGCCACCCGCGCCCACCTGTTGGATCGGCTGGGCCTCTTCGGCCTGCGCGTCACCGTCGAGGAGCTGAGCCGAGGCCGGGTGTCGTCGTCCACGGAGCTGGCGGAGCTGCTGCGAGCCACCAGCGGCGTCGAGGTCCTGCAGGACCTGCTGCGAACGCGGTTCGCCGAGCGGGCCGACGTGCTCAAGGCCCGCTCGGCGATGCTGGCACTGCGCGCCCTGTTCGAGCGGTACCCGGTGCCGGGCACCGAGGTGCTCACCGACCAGCTCGAGGTGCTCGAGGCATCCGCCCACGAGATCACCGAGCTGCGACTCCTCAACGAGCTGCGACTCGGGACACTCGATCTGGGAGACGACGCCGAGGCGGCCGAACGGTTGTTGGGAGTCGATGGTCCGGGGATCGCCGCGAGGCTGGGTGCCGACGACGACGCGCCCGCCTCCGCCCTGCGCGACCTGACGCTGGCCGAGCATCGTCGGTGGTCCGAGCTGGCGGAGAGCCCGTTCTCGGGACCCGACCACGTCGAGGCTGCCCGCGTCCTGGTACGGACGTGCGAGGGGATGGTCGCGTCGCTGGTCCAGCAGGTCTGACCCGCCCGGCCCGACCGCGCCCGCTCAGCCCGCCGGGATGGCTTCGCAGTTCCCGGTCCCGGGGATGACGGTGTGGTCGGCGTTGGCGACGAGGACGCAGACCGCGGTGGCGAAGGGCGGGATGTCGCTCTCGGCGAAGGCGGTGAAGGGATCGGTCGAGCCGTGCAGCTCCCACGGTCCGGTGCCCGGCACGCCTGCCTGCCCGGCCGGGACGGTGTTGAAGAAGAAATGGGCGTGGTGCGTCCCCTCCACCAGCTCGCCGTCGAGCTCGTCGAGGGTGAGCGGCACCGTGGAGACGAACCGCACCTCGAGGTCGTTCCCGCTGCGCACGATCTCCGTGATGCAGATGTAGTCGCCCTCCCGGTCGGCGCACGCGCCCGGGAGCGAGTCACTCGACGCCAACGTGGCGTCGGGACCGGCTCCGTCCCCGGATCCCCCGGTCAACGCCACCCAGACCGCCGCGGCGGCGGTGAGCACGAAGACCACCGCCGCGACCACCACCGCGACCTTCAGGCCGCGGGGAGGGCCGGCCGAGACCTCCTTCGGTGCCGCGGCGGCCGGCCGGGCGGGCGGTTCGGTCCGCGCGCCGACCGGTGCCGCGCCGACCGGAGGGCCCTGCGATGGACCATCGCCGGACCCCGCCGGCACCGGCACCGGCACCGACCGGTGGCCGGGTGGGACGGTGGCCTGCCCCGGGGTCGGCGGCAGGCCGGCGGTCGGTGCCGACAACCGGACGGTCGGCCGTGCCGCTGGTGGACGTGGCGGCGTCCGCGCCGCGCCGGGCGACGGGGTCGCGGGCTCTGCGGGCGGTTTCGGCGACCCCTGCGGCAGGGTCGGCACGATCCGTGTCGGCGGTTGCGCCGAGCTGGCCACGACGCCCGAGGCCGCCAGTGCCGCCCCGATGGCCACGACGTTCTTCGGGTGTGCGTCCAGGGCGATCGGTCGGCCGAACTCCGCCGAGAGCAGCTCCGCGACCAACGGGATCCGCGAGGACCCCCCCACGAGCAGGATGCGACTCACCCGGTCGTCGCTGAGTCCCGTCGACGTCACCGCCCGTCGCATGGCGGCGACGGCGTCCCCCAGCATCGGTCGGAGCATCTGCTCGAGCTCCGACCGGGTGAGTCGCACCTGCTGGTGCAGCCCGGGCAGCGCGACGGGGACGACCACCTCCGTGTCGACCGAGAGGACTTCCTTGGCCTCCCGGCACTCGTCCCGCAGCCGGCTGACCGCGGCCACCGCCGCCGGGTCTGCTCGATCGAGCGCAGCGATCGGTGCGCCGAGCACGCGGTCGACGTGAGCGAAGACGGCCGCGTCGACGTCGATGCCCCCGAGCCGCTCGATGCCCTCCGGTGCGCCGAGCACCACGAAGCCGCGGTCACTGCTCTGCAACACGACGGCGTCGAACGTGCCACCGCCCAGATCGAACACACCGACGACCTCACCGGGCGCGATCCGTGTCGCCATGGCATAGCTGAGCGCCGCCGCCTCGGGCTCGGTCACCAGGAGGGCGTCGGGCAGCTGCGCCATGCGGATGGCCTGCTTGAGCAGGTCGGTCTTGTACCGTCCCCAGTTCGCGGGATGGGTCACGGCCACGCCCTGGGGCACCTCACCCTGGCGTTCGCAGACCGCCCGGTGCACCCACTGGAGCACGCGACTCAGGACGGACTCGGTCGAGACCGGCGAACCCCCCAGCAGGAGCGGTGTCGGGTCACCGATGCGGCGTTTGAACTCCCGTGCCACCCTCGAGGGATCGGCGAGCGACCGCCGAGCCGCCGGTTCCCCGACGAGGCAGGTCCCATCGCCGTCGAGGTAGACGACCGTCGGCACGGAGGTCGCACTGGACCCGAGTTGCACCATCTCCGACGCGTCACCGCGGTGGATGGCTGCGGCGGTGTAGGTCGTGCCGAGATCGATGCCCAGGAAGTACGCCATGATCGTGCAACGTCGAGCGACAGGCCCGTGCGACAGACCCTACCGGCTGGTCGGATCGACGATCGGGCCGCGCCCCCCGCACCGGCGTGTCGGCGCGGTGCTGCGGCGGTCAGTCGAGGTCGAAGAGGTCGTCATCGTCGGGGTGCACGAACTCGATGTCGTCGGCCGCCTCCTCGGCCTCGCTCCGCACGGGAGGGCGCAGCCCGAACGTCGCGGACTGGACCGGGGCCGAGACCGACGTGCCGTCGTCGTCGCCGTCGAGACCCGCCCCGAACACCGGGGGATCGACGTCGACGCGAGGTCCCAGATCGGCCACGATGTCGGGGCCGTCCGCCCGCTCGAACTCGTCGTCGAGTCCACCGGTGATGATCGGCGCAGGGAGCTCGGGGGCGCCGTGTCCGAAGTCGAGGTCGGGATCGATGTCGATCGGCGTCGACGCGTCCGGTGCCTCGACGGGAGGTGTGGACGGGAGGCGCCCGACGCCGAAGGCCAGCTCCCCGGCCCCCTCGGGCTGCCTCGGCTCCGGGGTCGGCGTGCTGCGGACCGTACGCACCGTGGGCTCGTCGGGCGTCGATCCGTCGTCGACACGACGGTCCGGCAGCTGCGCACCTCTGCCGGCGGCGAACCGCAGATCCGTCGATCGCAGCGGGATCTCGACCACGTCGTCGTCGGACTCCGTGCCGGTCTGCGATCCCGGGGGCGTCATCCCCTTCAGTCCCGGCGTGCGGTCGAACGGATCCTCGGTCGGTCCCATCTGCTGGGGCCCGGTCACGGCGTCATCAGGTGGATCGGTGTACCCGCCGCCTCGCGGCGGCACGTCGCCGGGCACCGGTCCGTCCGTCCGCCTCGGCGTCTCGTCATCCGGTGGGAGCACCGGCTTGATGCCGTCGAGCTTGCCGGTCGGCGAGCCCGTGCGGTCGACGACCACCGCCGACCCCTCGGGCCCGTAGTTGATGAGCTCGCCCTGCTTCGCAGCGACCATGTCGTCCAGCATCTGGCGCACCTCGGCTGCCGTCAACGGCGGTGGCGGCGGAGTTCCCTCCGGATCGGGCGTGTACTCGACGTCGTCCTCCCCCGCATCGCCGCTCCCGTCGCCCTGCCCGCTGGCGTCGTCACCCGAGTCGTCGTCGCTGTCGTCAGCCGAATCGTCGTCGCTGTCGTCACCCGAATCGTCGTCGCTGTCGTCACCCGAATCGTCGTCGCTGTCGTCACCCGAGCCGTCGTCACCCGACGAATCCGTGCCGCTGCCCTGGTCGCCGCCGGAGGAGTCCGTTCCCTGCCCCTTCCCGTCTGCGGCCTCGCGGTGCTCCGCGGCCTCGTCACGGTGGCGCTGCGCGTCCTCCGCGGTCCCCTCGTCGAGGCCGGCGTCGATGCGTGCCGCGGCCTCTTCGTGCACCTCTGCGGCGTCGAGGTGGTCCTGGGCCGACATCGAATCGTTGCCGGCTCCCGTGTCACCGGGTTCGTCCTCGGGGTTGTACCCACCGGGGGTGCTCTGCCCATCGGGATCGACGACGCCGTAGCCCTCGCTGGGGGTGTAGTCGCCGTCGATCGGGGTCTGGCCACCGGTGTCGAACGACGCATCCGGCGCCGACCCCGGCTGGTCCGGCGAGCCACCGGAGGAACCGGGCGCGGTCTGCTCATCGCTCACGCGCACACCGGACTGGTCGATCTCGAAGCCGAAGTCGCCATCGCCGGCACCGCTCGGCTCGGCGTCGGTCACCTCGACGCCGGACATGTCCATCTCGAAACCGAAGTCGCCATCCCCTTCGCCGCCCGGTGTGGGCGTCGGGGTGTCACCGGGTCCGGGTGCGCCGGGTGCGGGGCTGGTCGGTGCCTGCTCGCCCGGCGGTCCGGGCTGCGTACTGGCGCCCGGCGTCGTCGCCGGATCAGCCGCGCCTTCGTCGAAGGCCCCACCGTCGAAGCCGCCGAAGTCGTCGCCGGCATTCGTATCGAACCAGCCCGAGCCGGCGTCGGAGCTCCCCGGGCTGGCGGACTGCGTCCCGTCGGGATCGGTGCCGCCAGCCCCGGACGTCGACCCGCCCGCACCGTCGCCGACCGGGCCGAGCCCACGGTCCGCGTCACCCCACATGGGGTCGGTGACGCCGCCGCCACCGCCGAGGTCACCCAACTCGGTCAGGTCGTCGAGGTCGCCGGGATCGCCCAGATCCCCGAAGTCCCCGAGGCCTCCCGCGCCGCCGGCGTCGTCCGGATCCCCCTGGCCGCCGAGATCGTCGAGGAGGTCCTCTCCGAGGTCCATCCCGCCGGGATCGTCGACGTCGGGCGCGGCGGCTCCTGGATCGACCGGCGGCTCGACGCTCATCTCGTCGTCGGGCAGATCGGGCCCGGTGGGCTCGGGATCGCCGAGCAGCTCATCGGGGAGCGCAGGATCGGGCTCGACCGACTGGGCATCCTCCGACGGCACGGAGGGCCCCTCATCCGGCTCCACCGACTGGCCCTCGTCGAGCAGGTCGTCGACCGGCACGCCGACACCGTCGTGCTCCTCGGGCGCGAACCGGGCGAGGACGTTGCCGTCGGCGTCGACCACGACCACCTGACCGTCCTCGTCGACCTCGACGCGGGCGCCGAGCTCCTCGGCCACACGGTCGGCCTCGTCGAGCACCTCTTGCGGAGGGAGCGGCTGGTCGGAGGGGATGCCGAGCCGCACGCGGTCGGCGACCTCGTCCGTGTCGACCTGCTCGCCGGGTGCCACCCGGACGACGACCTCGCCGTCCTCGTCCTTGAACTCGAGCGAACCGTCCTCGGCGACGCCGGCAGAGCCGCCGTTCTCGATGGCGGCCTGGACTGCGTCGAGATCCTCGGGGCTCAATGCCCGCTCGGCCTCGGACGCGTCCAGGTAGGACCGGAACAGGGCCTCTCGCGGATTCGTCTCCGCGCCGGGGTCGATCTCCATGAGGACCTTGCCGTCGGAGCCCACGATCTCCACCGTGCCGTCCGGCTTCCCCCGGAAGGTCCCGCCGCCGAGCATGGCGGCTTCGAGCGCCTGCACGGTGCTCTGGGACGGTGCTGGAGCGCTGGCGTCGATGCCCAGGCTGACGCGCCAGAGCGTGTCCCGGGCGGAGGGCACGGGGCCGTCCACGGGGATCGTGGTGTGCACGTCGCCGTCCGCGTCGAGGATGGTGACCGAGCCGTCGGACTCCACCCGGAACTGGCCACCGCCGAGCTGCGCCGCGGCAGCCACCTGCAGGGCCTCGTCGGAGGCCGGCTGCTCGCCGGCAGCCAGATCCCGACCCTGCTCCTGGGCCCGGGCATGCTCCCGGAGCAGGTCGAGCACGCCCTGTCCGTCGAGCGCGCTGATCTGCTCCGGCGGGTACCCGGCACCGAGCAGCGCAGCCCGAGCGCCCTGCGTGGCCTCGGCGAAGGCCGGGTCGACGTCCTCCCGTGCCACGAGGCCGACCGCGACCAGGAGCTGGTCGACGAAGCCGTACTCGTCCGGCGCCGCGGGTGCTGTCGCCCCTGGGTCGACCGTGTCATCCGTCATAGCGCAACCTCCAAGACGTGTCGGACATCCCTGACGGCGCCGACCCGGCTCGGTTGCAGGTACGTCAGTGTGGCACCTGTCGGTTCCGTCTGCGCCACCGGCCCCGTGGGCGCGGCACGGCGACCGGGCCCGGGCTCATTCCTGCGGGAACAACGCCGCCAGATCGGGCGAGCCCGCCATGCACTCGATGCGGGTGCCATCGGGGTCCGTCAGGTACAGCACCTTGACCGGACCGCCGTCGAGGCCGGCGCCGTCCAGCACCGACAGCGTCGCCGGGTGCACCGCGCCACCTGCGGCCACCGCCGCCTCCACCAGGTCGTCGACGTCGTCGACGCGGAAGCACAGGTGCGTCATGCCGAACCGGTTCATGGGACGGCGGGTGCGCTCGCCCTCGGCGTCGGGCTCCAGCCAGTGCAGCAGCTCGATGCGCAGATCGCCGCGAGCCAACATGCGCGACGCGAAGCGACCGTCGATCTCCATCGTGGCCCGCACCTCGGGCCCCATCTCCATGGTGAACAGCTCGCGGAAGCCGAGCACGTCGCAGTAGAAGCGCGTCGAGCGCTCCAGGTCGGACACGCACACCCCCACATGGGAGAACGACTGCAGGGCCATGGCTCGCTCCTCGTCTCGGCGGGCGACCCCCTGGCCCCCGGCGGGCCGATCGTACCGAGGTCGCCCCGCGTCCGAGGCACGCGGTGCCGACCGGACCGGGGCGGGTAACCGATGCGGGCCGGGACCGTCTTGCGTGGAAACCGACCACCCCACCGGGAGGCATCCATGGGACGACAGGACGTGGCCGAGGCCCTGCGGCGGCTCGACGACGACACGGTGCGCGATCACGCGGCGGACGGGGATCTGGCGGATTTGAGCGATCTCGAGCTCGACGAGGACGAGCGGATGCTGGTGGCCGACGCCGCCCGCGACTACCCCGAGGTGGTGGGCTTCGCGTTCGGCGCCTTCGCCACGCAGTACTCGCTGCTGCCGGCCGTGCAGCAGTCCTCTTGGAAGTGGGAGCCGTTCGGCGACAAGCAGAAGGCGTACCTGACGGCCTACAACTACGCCATGGGTGACGGCAGCGTCTGAACGCGTTGTCTGCCGAGGTCACCCCCGCCCCCACCCCCACCTGGACGGGCGCCACCACGCTCGACAGCCCCACAGTGCTCGCCCACGAGCGAGCGCGCGCCGATCTGCGCTCGATCGTCGAGCGTCTGCGGGAGCTGGGCGTCGACTTCGGCTCGCCGCTCGCGGATCCCGACACGCCGCGCGCCCGGGCGATGCGGCTCGCCGGTCTCGACGCGCTGCCAGCCGGTGAGGTCGAGCGCCTGCTCGGGATCACCGGCGACCGGCTGGTGGCACACGGGCTGGCCATGCGGACCGATCCCGACACGCAGGGGCCGCTGCTGGCGCTCAGCTTCGGCGTGTTCACCGTGCGCGGCATCGCCGCCATCCTGCCCCGGCCGGCGGGTGAGGCCGACCGGGTCTACCTCGCCAACGACACGACCTGGATGCTGGAGCTGCTGTGGCCTCGTCTCCGGCGAGGGGCGCGGGCCGTCGATCTGGGCGCCGGCACCGGCTTCCTGGCGGCCTCGCTGACGCAACGCTTCGACCAGGTGGTAGCCACCGACGTCCACCCCGCCGCCGCGGCAACCGCCCGCCTGACCGCCCTGGTGAACCCGCAGCTCGCCGGACGGCTGCACGTCGTGCGCGCCGACATCGCCGCAGGCCTGCGCCCGGGCGCCTTCGACCTCGTCACGGCGAACCCGCCGTGGGTGCCGTCGGCCGCCGCGGTCGACCGGGACGGCCGACCGGTGTTCTACGCCGATGGCGGGGCCACCGGCTTCGAGTTGCCGCTTCGCTTCCTACACGCCGCAGCCGACCTGCTGGCGCCAGGAGGGCTCGCCGCGGTGATGTGCGTCGACGGCACGTTCACCGACGGCCGGCGGCCCGTCGCCGCAGCGTGCGCCCAGCTCGACGAGGACGGGTTCACCACCGAGATCGTCCCGACGCCGCTGGCGCGGAGCCACCCCGGCTTCGAGGAGCTGGCCCGCAATCGCCTGCCCTCCCTCGCCGCGGCGGGTCACGTCTGCGTGTTCGTCACCCGACCGGGGTGACGACGACCGGCGGGCCGCACCACCAACCGCACGCCGGCGAGGGGGTGGTGTCCGCTCGGCGAGGCAGCGGATCAGCCCGTGTAACGGGGCACGGCCGTGGCCGCGGCAGCCCGCGGGGTGGTCGTGGTGGGAACAGTCGTCGACGTCGTCGACGACGACGAGCTGGACGTGCTGGACGACGTGGGTGGCGGCGTCGGGGCGACCTCCACGGCGCCGATGTCGCAGCCCTGGAGCTGTGGGCGCGTGACGCCCCGCTGGTCGGTGCCCTCGCAGCCCTCGACGTTCGCCGGGATGGCGTCGATGAGCGGACTGCCCGTCCCGGGCAGGAGGGTCTGCGTCGGACCGCCGTTGTTCGCCAGGGCACCCAGCACCGGGTCACCACCCAGGTCGATGACGTCGGTGGCTCCACCGAAGTCGCAGTCCTCGACGTCGGTCCAGTTGTAGCCACCCGAGTCGAGCGAGGCGTCGCACACCTCGCCGGCTTCCTGCGCCGTGTTGTCGGCGAACACCCCGCCGAACGAGCCGACGACCTCGGCGACGAACGCGCCCGACTCGTCGGCGCCGTTGCCCACCATGGTCACGAACGTGTAGCGCTGCTCGATGGCGAAGACCGCGCCGGCTTGGTTGGCGGTGTTGCCGGTGAAGGTGGAGTTCGTCGCCGTGACGAGGCCCTCGTAGCTGTAGACCGCGCCACCGCCCTGATCGGCGTTGTTGTCGGCGAAGGTGGAGTTGACGATCGTCACCTCCTCGCTGTCGGACCAGATGGCACCACTGTCGCCACCGGCGTCGTTGCCGACGAAGGCGGAGTCGTTGATCGTGACGGGACCGAAGGTCTTGAGCCCGGCACCGCGACTGCTGCCGGTTCGGTTTCCGCCGGTCACCGTTAGGTCGCTGATCGTGAGCGCCTCGGTGGAGTTGTAGCGGAACACCCGGCCGTCGGTGCAGGTCTGGCGCACCGTGGCGCCGTTGCCGTTGATGGTCAGCGGGCCGTTCTCGATGATCAGGCTGCCGCTGTCGGGCTCGCCGCAGGCGGTGAGCTCGAAGGTGGCGCCGGCGGCCAGGTCGATGGTGTGGGGTCCCGGACCGGCGGCGTTGATGCCCGCGACGGCGGCGCGCAGCGAGCCGGGACCACCGTCGGCCGTGGTGGTGACGGTGACGGTCAGCGCGCCGGCCGGGGCGCTGGTAGGAACCCGCCCGCCGCGGCGACCAACACGGCAGCCCCGACGAGGACGATCGAGGGGCGCTTCCGAGTCGTGGTCATGTGCTGCCTCCTGACACGCAGGTCACCTTCTGGCACGAAGCACCCTGAGCCGGCGTCCGATCCGAGCCTCCGGACCAGGCGGCTGCCCACGGCGCGCACTGCTGCCCGACCCGTGACAGCAGGGCCTCGGCGCGATAGCTTTGCAGAAAGCTATTTCGGAGCCATCGTGACCCAGCCCCCTCCCATCCCCCACGACCGCGGTCGAGCGCCGGTCTTCCGGCACCTCGACGACCCCGACGTGCCCTGGCAGCAGTGCAAGCGCCAGCGCAACGCCGACGGGTCGGAGTCCTCGGTGTGGGAGAAGTGGCTGGCGTTCTCCCCCGATCCCCAGTACCTGTCGCTGTACGCCCGCTACGACCCCGGCATGATCGTGCGCCGGCACGGCCACCACAGCCCCCACGTGGTGTTCGTGTTGGAGGGCGAGCTGTGGGTGGGTGACCGACGCTGTCCTCCGGGCACCCACGTCGAGCTGCCCCACGGCGCCGCCTTCGGGCCGCTACGGGCCGGTGGCGAGGGCGCGGTGCTGTTCGAGGTCATGCTCGGCGACCCCCGCTCCTGGGGCGACCGGCCCGAGCTCTTCGAACAGGCGCTGGCCGACGCCGGCGCCGAGCCGCTGCCCGACGTGCCCCTCGACTTCCCGCCCTGGCTCGAAGACCTGCGCCAGCAGTGGCAGGGCGCCGACGAGCCCTCGACCTGACAACCGACGGCACACAGCCGACCCGACCAGCGTGACCCCCGCCGCCGAGGACCTGCCCAGGATCATCTCGGTCGACGACCACATCCTCGAGCCCCGCACCCTGTGGCAGGAGGAACTGCCGGCCAGCGTGCGCGAGCGCGGACCCCGCGTGGTGCGCGAGAAGCTGTCGTTGAGCTTCGTCGGCGGCCACTACGGCTTCACCCGCAACGACCCCGACGGTCACTGGTGCGATCTGTGGCTCTACGACGACCTGGTGCTTCCCACGGGCCTGCTCCATGCCGCAGCCGGCATCCCCCAGGAGGAGCAGGAGAACATCCCCGCCATCTACGAGGACTTCCGCGACGGCACCCACGACCAGAAGGCCCGCCTGGCCGACATGGACCTCAACCACGTCGAGGCCGCCCTCAACTACCCCAACACGTTCCCCCGCTTCGCCGGCCAGGGCTTCGCCGAGCGTGAGGACAAGGACCTCGCCCTGCGCTGCCTGCAGATCTACAACGACTGGATGATCGACGTGTGGTGCGGCGGCGACGGCAAGGGCCGCCTCATCCCGCTCACCCTGGTGCCGCTGTGGGACGCCCAGCTCGCAGCCGACGAGGTGCGGCGCTGCGCCGCCAAGGGCAGCTACGCCATCGCCTTCTCCGAGAACCCCTCCAAGCTCGGCTTCCCGTCGCTCTACAGCGGCGAGTGGGATGTGCTGTGGGACGCCTGCTCCGAGGTCGACGCCACGGTGTCGATGCACATCGGTTCCTCGTCGACCATGCCGGCCACCAGCCCCGACGCCCCGCTGGCCACCACCATGGCCCTCAGCGCCCAGAACGCCGAGGGCTCGCTGTGCGACTGGGTGTTCTCCCGCACGCTCGAGCGGTTCCCGAAGCTCAAGATCGCCTTCGCCGAGAGCCAGATCGGCTGGATGCCCTACCTGCTCGGCCGCATGGACATCGTCGCCCACGAGGCCGCCACCGGCGGCGTGCACCTCGACCGCAAGCCCAGCGAGATCGTGAAGGGTCGCGTGTGGGGCTGCGTCTTCGACGACCAGCACGGCCTCGACAGCCGCGACGCGGTGGGCATGGAGCACATCCTGTTCGAGACCGACTACCCCCACACCGACGGCACGTTCCCCGAGTCGCGCAACGTCGCCCACCGGTTGTGTGCCAACGCGGGCATGGACGCGGACGAGTGCCACGCCTTCCTGCGGGGCAACGCCATCCACGCCTACGGCCTCGAGCGCTTCGGCATCACGAAGTAGATGGCCCTGGCCGTGCCCGGTGACGCGTCGACGGACGCGTCACCGGCGCTGGACCTGCCCGAGAACGGGCTGCTGGGCGCGATCGTGCGACTGAACCTCGCCGTGACCGAGGTCCTGGAGTCCGCCGCGGCCAGCGCAGGGCTGTCGTTCGCCGACTACCTGGTGCTGGGCGTCGTGCGCCGCTCCCCCGATGGCCGAAGCGCTCCCACCACGATCGCCCGGGTGCTGGGTCGCACGACCGGCGGCATGACCCTCACCCTCGATCGCCTCGAAGCTGCGGGCCTGCTGCGCCGCAGCCGCAGCACCCAGGACGGCCGGCGCGTGGTGGTGGAGCTCACGGCCGCCGGCCGCCGTGTGGCCCTGCGGGTCAACACCGTCCTCCACGGCTGGGAGGACCGACTGTCGCTGCCCATGCCGGTCGTCGACGCCGTCGCCGTGCTCGACGAGCTGACGTCGGCCGTCAGAGCACACTGATCCGCTCGGGTCGACCCACCGGGGTGACCGCGCCTGAGCGACCCGTCGCGAGGAAGGTCGAGCGGGAGTCCCGTTGACGTCAGGGCATGCGATCGGCACCAACCTCGACAACTCCCTCTGCTGCTCCTCGTTGCCGACCGAAGACGACCCCGCCAACGCGCAGAAGCTCTCCGGCACAGCGCTACCGGCCGGTGCCCGTCCACGATCACCGCGAACGCGGTTGCGCTCGACGGCTCAAGCCAGGCCGCACCACCCCCACGCCACCGGGACGAGACCACACACCTGCATGCTGAAGATGGAGGAAGGCGACGAAGGAGGTGAGGTAGGTGAGGCACCTGCGACACAGCGTGCTCGCCGTGGTCTCCGTCTTCACCCTGGCGTTCACCGGCGTCGCCGTCGCCCAGGTCGGCAGCGAGTGCCCACCGGACGACGCGCAGTGCATGTGTGAGGCCGCCGGTGGCGAGTGGGGCGGCTACACGTGCTTCAACGTCTGGTGCGGCTGGGAGGACGATCCCTCCATCCGCGGCTGGATGAGCCAGCAGCCCCAGGCGCCTGACTACCTGGCACCGGCCACCGAGCAGGCGCCGACGCAGCAGGCACCGGCCACCCAGCAGGCACCGGCCACCTCGAGCCAGCCCCAGTACACGGGGTGACGCCGACCTGATCGGCGAGGACCCACCGAATCGAGCATCCGGCCCTCACGGATTCCACCGTGGGTGCCGGAGCGCGTGGGACCGGTGCACGCATCCCGGCGCGTCCGAACCGGGGCGTCAGCGCGTCAGGGCATCCGTGAGGTCGGTCGTGCGGTAGGAGGGGTCGACCGGCCCATCAGGCGGTTCGGTCCCCGACGCGGCCCTCGCCCGCCGACGTGATGTCCGAGCGGGAAGGTGGGGCCGGGACCGGACACGAGCCTCCCGCACCGCGCAGCGCGGGGATCGCGAACAGCACCACACCGGCCAGGATCGCGGCAATCCAGCCGTACAGATCGCTGCCGGTGACCGTCGCCACGGCCAGTCCGACGAGGGTCGCGGGGACGAGCAGGCGGGTCGCACCACAGACGTTCATACCCCCTAGGGTATCGTGGCGGCGCGACCGACACCAGGCGACGTCAGGGTCCTGGCCGTCACCCGGGACACGCTCGACCCGAGATGGCGCCGGCGGTGGGCAACGGTGCCTGTCCCGTCCCGTCCGGGCGGGTCCTACGACGCACGGGCGGGAGCGGGTCAGGGCCGCGATCGACCGTGACGATCGACTCGTCGCGACGTCACCCGGTGTAGGTGGGCGCCGACGTCGCGGGCTGGGCCGTGGTCGCGGTCGTGGCGCTGGTGGGCGCGAGCGTCGTGTCCGGCGGCGGGGCGCAGAACCCGACGTCGATCTCCTGGGGGATCAACACGATGGGCGTGGCACCACCCTCGCCGGGCTGGTTGCCCACGGCGAAGCCGGGGACGGCCTTGCCGGCCTCGACGGTCACGTCGAAGCTCGTGATCGGCATCACGGCACCGCCCACGACGTACACCTCGATGCCGTAGGTGCCCACGGGCAGCGGTCCGGAGATCTGCTCGCCGTAGGAGATGGTGCCCACCGAGACACCGAGGTCGATGTTGACGACGTCGACCTCGGGTGCGTTGGCGGTGTGCACGGCCACCGCCCGTCCGGTTCCCGGCTCGACGCAGGAGACGTCGAGGGGGATGGGGACGAGCTCCGGGTCGAGCTGCTCGCCGTTGGAGGTGGCCACCAGCGACACGGCCGCACCCGTCGGGGTGACCTGCTGGTCGATCACCAGCGGCGCGTCGCCGGGCGCGGCGCAGTCGACGACGGCGCCCAGGTACACCTGCACCGAGACGGCCACGTCGGAGGGCAATGCGACCGGACCGGCCACGACACCGAACTGGAAGTCCTCCAGCAGCGAGGACCCGTCGACGCACACCGTGACGGCGGTGCCGCCGGCGTCGGCGGTCGCCTGTCCGTCGAGGTTCAGCCCGTGGACCACGTACACGTCGGTCTCCGGTGGCAACGTCGCCGGTGTGGCCGTCCGGGCCCCAGCGGACCCGGTCGACACCGGTACGAACAGCAGCGCTGCTGCTGCAATACCAATGAGTGTTCGTCTCATGGGATGTCTCCCTTCTCTTCGAGGACCACGCGTCCTCTCTGACGCGTGGGGGTTCGTACCCTTCCGTGCCAGCCAGGGCCGATCGACACCGGTCTCACCCCGTGACCGCCGGCCGGGCTGCGACGGGCGTCGCGGGGGTGGCCGGTGCGGCCGGTGCCACGGACGACGAGGGCGACGAGGGCGACGTCGGGGCGGGGCCGGCCACGACGCCGAGCGGGACGAGCATGTGGTCGTAGAAGAACACGGCGGTGCGATCGTTCACGAGCGGCCGGTAGACATCCGGAACGCCGTGGCCGACCGGATACTCCTGGAGCTCGCACGGCACCGCCACCACACGGGCAGCCGGGCAGATCTCACGGATGGCCTCGACCGGGAAGCCATCGTCATAGACGCCGGCCTCGATCATGACGGGCGCCTCGCCGAAGTCGACGAACTCCGGCGGGAACCAGATGTACTCGGGGGCCGCGGCAGCCACCGCCGAGGACTGCTCGAGATGCGGTCCACTGGGATCCGGCGGGGTCGGTACGGGCAGGGTGAGCGGACCACCGGGCAGGAAGTCGGGCCACTCGTACTGCGTCGCCGCGTTCTCGCGGCCCCAGGCGAGCGAGAAGCTCACCAGACCCTTCCAGGATCCCCCGGTGACCGCGAAGGCGTCGGGATGGAGGCGGTACTCCACGGCGTGGGCCCGCAACCAGCGCAGCGCGGCCGACACGTCCTGGACGCTCTGCTGCAGCCACGCCAGGTCCGCCGGCGAATACCGGTCACCGACCTCGCCGCTCCCGCCACGGAACTCGACATCGACGACGACGTAGCCGCGCCGCACGAAGTCCTCCCACGCCGGTGCACCGAACACGACGAGGACCGGCCGCTGGGCGGCGGCGTCACCTTTCGGCATCAGGATGTCGAGCGTGAGGTCACGATCCGAGTCGCCGGACGATGCCAGCGCCGGCAGGAGCGGCGCGTCGGGCCAGTAGAGGAGGTCGTCGACACGCTCGATGTCGGTGAAGACCTCGTCGAGGTAGCGCACCCCGCCGGGACCCGGCGGGAGTTCGGGCACTGGCGGTGGCGGCTCACCCAGACCGGCCGGGAACCCCACTGCGGCGTCAGGATAGAACGACAACGCCGCCACGACAGGACGGCTGGTCTGGTCCGGTGGGATACGCAGTCCCGCCGCCAGCACGCAGGCACCGGGGGCACTGCGACAGTCGAACTGGCCGTCGTCGGCGGTCTGGATCATGGTCCCCACCTGCCAGCCGAAGGCCACGGCCCCTTCCGTGTCGGGCTGCACCGACCAGCTGTGCGTCATGTCGCAGCCCCCGTCGAAGGACACGGCGTCGCTTCGGCACTGGGTGACCTCCACCATCGACCAGGGGTCGAAGCCCCAGCCGGTCACCGACACCGGCTGGTTGAGCGACAGGTCGGTGATGGGCACAACTCCGATGGTGGGGGCCGGACGCAGCGCGGCGGTGGGGTCGAACGCCAACGGGGCACGCAGCGCGGTCGGGTCACCGGGATCGCCGACCACGATCTCGCAGGCCCCCGGGGCAACTCGGCAGTCGACGATGGGCGTGCCGTCGGTCTCCTCCGGGACCGCCAGCACCCAGATCGACGCGCTGAACTCGCCGGCTAGGCTCACGTCCACCGGGTACCACGGCAGGCACTCGGTCGTCCCTGCCCGGCACTGCAGGAGCTCCTGATAGCCGGGGTCGACGGTGCCGGTCACCCTGACCGCCTGGCCGTCGACCAGGCCGGTGGACGGTGTCACCGTCACGGCCGGGACCACGCTCAGCGCGGACGGCACCGCTGCCAGCAGGGTCGCCGCCAACGCTGCGACGACGATGACAACGGAAGAGGCTCGGCGCAGCTTCATGGCGACCTCCTCGCTCGTGCGTGCACATCACGCTCATCCTCAGCGTCGACCCTCGTGGTCGCGTCCCGGTCGCGGGGCGGTGGTGGCGTCATCACGGACTCGCACCACCGGGCCGCCACCGCCCCGCGACCGCGCCATGCGACGGTGCAGGTGACCGATGAGGGAGGTGCTCGTCATGCGTACTCCCACCCGTTCCCGTTCGGGCCGGGTCCTGGCCCTCTTTCTCGCCGGGACGCTGCTGGCCGTCAGCGCCTGCGGCGACGACGGCGAGGAAGCGTCCCCCGTCACCCAGGCACCGTCGTCCACCGCGATCGGCTCCGAGCCGGTGTTCGAGTCGGTGCCGTGCGACGGGGAGCTGTTCGCGCCGCCCCGCTTGCCCGAGGACCGCTCGGGCATCGAGTGCGGCACGTTGACGGTCCCGGCGGATCGCACCGACCCTGAGGGGGGTGAGGTGGTGCTGCCTGTCGCCGTCGTGCGAGCCACGCAACCCGACCCGGAACCCGACCCGATCGTGTTCCTCCACGGCGGCCCCGGCTCGTCCGCCTTCGACCCGACGTTCAGCGCCTTCGCACCCAGCCTGGCCGTCGACCGGGACGTGATCCTGTTCGACCAGCGCGGTGCCGGCATGGCCGAGCCGTCGCTGAACTGCCCGGAGGTGGAGGACGCCCTGTTCGGCCTGTTGGAGACGACCGATTCGCCGGTCGAGGAGAAGCAGCTCCTGCAGGCCGCGTACGGCACCTGCCTGGACCGCCTGCGTGCCGAGGGCGTCGACCTGAACGACTACGACACGCCCACCACCGTGGCCGACCTCGAGGACCTGCGCGTGGCGCTGGGGGTCGAGCAGTGGAACCTGCTCGGCGTGTCCTATGGCGGCCAGGTGGCCCTCGAGGCGCTGCGCACCCGCCCGGAGGCAATCCGTTCGGTCGTGCTCGACGCGCCGGTAGCGCCCTTCGGGGATTTCGGTCCGGCCGGCCTGGTCGCCAACAGCGAGCGGGGCTTCGAGACGGTGTTCGCGCAGTGCGCCGAGGACCCGGCTTGTGCTGCGGTCTACCCCGACCTGGCCGCCACGCTGGCACAGGCCCGTGACCGCTTCGACGAATCCCCCTACGAAGTGTCGATCGTCGACCCGAGCGGGACCGCTCGCGACCTGCGGCTCACCGGTGAGGACGCCGTGTGGGCGTTCCACAAGGGGCAGTACCTGACGCCCTTGCTCCCCCTCGTGCCGAGCCTCGTCGCCCGTCTGGCCAACGGCGACCCGGCGGTGCTCGACCTCTACCTCTCCTACCAGGACGCCATCATCGCCACGAGCGACGGCGCCTACGCCACGGTGACCTGCGCCGACCGGGCCCCCACGACGACGCGCGTCGATCTGGAGCAGCTCCGTGCCGATGAGCCCCTCTACAGCGCGGTGCTGGTCGACGAGCCGCTCCTGCCCGACCTGTGCGAGGGCGTGGACGTCGAGCCGGTGGAGGAGGGGTTCGACTCGGTCGGCACCACCGACGTGCGGGTGCTCGCGTACGTCGGTACCAACGATCCCCGCATCGCCCCCGATCAGGTCGCCGAGATCGCACGACTGCTGGGTGACCGGGCCACCGTCGTAGCGCTCCCCGGCATCGGGCACATCGCGACCGGCGCCCATCCGTGCCCCGACGCGCTGCTGCTCGCCTTCGTCGATGATCCCATCGCACCGCTCGACACGGCCTGCGTCGACGAGATGGGCCCGCCCGTCTGGGCGTTGTGAACCCGCAGCCCGTGATCCCGGATGATCGCGGGCTGCGCACCAGCGGTGGCTGTGGATCTCAGAAGGCGGGGACGCGAACGGCCAGCACCTCATAGGCGAGCGCCAACGACTCCTCGGCGCTCATGCCCCTTCCGGCCTCGACCTGCCGATCGAACTCCTCACCCAGATCGCGGCGGACCGGAGCCAGGGTCTCGCTGTAGCGACGCAGGAACATCGGCCAGGACGGGCCCTGCGCCAAGGCCGCTCCCCACAACCGGGCCGCTCGGCGAGGAGCATCCTCGGCGGTGGACGCGGCAACGCCCTGCAGGGCGATCCCCAACTGGATGACGTTCCCGCTTTCCCAGGCGAGGTCGGCGGCTCGTCGCAGCAGCAGGTGCGATCGGTCGAGCTCACCTCGGCGACGAGCCAGCACGCCGAGCGCCACCAACGAGATCTGCTCGTAGGTCACGTCGTGCGCCGCCCGGCTGTGCCCGAGCTCGGCCACAGCCATCCGCTCCCACGTGTCGAGGTCGTCGAGGCTGACCGCCGCCAGCATCCGGTCCATGTACAGGTGGGCGAGCCCCACCTCGTCACCCCGGTCCTCGAACACGATCTCGGCCTCGTCGAGCATGGCGCCCGACGTCGGCTCGTAGCGGTCGGCCAGGATCAGGGCCTGCGCCAGCTCGATCTGGGCCCAGGCCCGCTGGTAGGGGTCGCCCGCGTCCTCGAGCAGGCGGATCGCCTCTCGGTACAGGGGCAGCGCTGCGTCGGTGTCCCCGATCCCGAGGACGATGACATGGGCCTGGTCACGCAGCGCCCGGCCCACGCCCACCGGGTCGCCGGCGGCCTCGAAGGCGGCCCGGGCCTCGTCGCAGGCCCGCAGTCCACCCGGTACGTCTCCTCCGAGGGCGACCGGCCACGCCAAGCGCAGCCACGCCCGGGCGCGGAGCTCGGGCGGCGCGCCCGGACTGCGCGCCAGCACGTCCTCCAGCAGCGCCCGACCGGCCGGCAGCCGCCCCCACACGAACCACGCCCGCCCGACGGCGCCCGCGAGCGCGAGCGCGTCCGTGGTCTCGTCCCGGGCGAGGTACCAGTCGAGGGCGACGCGCACGTTGTGGTCCTCACGGCGCAGCACGGTCAGGAAGCGCGAGGCGTCGGTCCCCTCGACGTCCCGACCCTCGACGGCCAGGTCGCGGTAGTGGGCGGCGTGGCGACGTTGCGCGTCCTCCCTCGCACCCTCCCGATCGAGGTGGGTACCCGCGTAGGCCCGCAGCAGCTCGAGCAGCCGGTACCGAGGCTCCCCCGAGCAGTCGGACAACCCGGCCAGGAGCGAGCTGTCGACCAGCACCCCCAGCACGTCGGCAGCGGCGTCGTCGGGGAGCTCCGGGCAGGCCACGGCCCTCCCTGCGGCGAGGCCGAAGTCACCGGGGAACACGGCCAACCGGGCGAACACGCGGCGTGGCGTCGCGTCGAGCAGGCGGTAGCTGGCGTCGAACGTGACCTGCAGGCTGTGGTGGCGACGGTCGATCTCGGGTCCCGGGAGGTGCAGGAGTCGGTCCCGGTCGGCGATCTCGGCTCGCAGTGCGGCGGCGCCGAGGCGGGCACAGCGTGCCGCGGTGAGCTCGATGGCGAGGGGCAGGCCGTCGACCGCCCGGCAGATCTCGGCGACGTCACGCAGCTCGCCCGCGGCGCGCAGGTGCACGGACCGCTCCGCGGCGCGGTCCCGGAACAGGCGCACGGCGTCGCACGATCCGAGTTCGGGGTCGTCCGGTTCGGGGACCCGCAATGGCTCGACGAGCCACTGCTGCTCGCCGGGCAGGCCGAGCGGGACCCGGCTGGTCGTGAGCACACGCACCATCGAGCCGGCTTCCAGCAGCCAGGTGGCAAGTCCGGCGGCCGACGCCACGACGTGCTCGCAGTTGTCGAGCACGACCAGCAGCCGACGACGGCGCACGTGCGCGACCAGCGCGGCCTCGAGGCCGACCCCCATCGGAGGTGACACGCCGAGGGTGCCCGCCATCTCGTCCAGCAGGTCTGCGCCGGGGCCGACGCTGGCCAGGTCGACCCACCACGCGCCGTCGGGGGTGTCGGTCAGCAACGTCGTCGCGACCTCGATGGCGAGCCGGCTCTTCCCCACGCCACCCGGGCCCAGCAGGGTCACGAGGCGGTGCCCACCGAGTGCCTCCTGCACCCGGGACACCTCGACGTCGCGTCCGACGAAGGAGCTGACCGGCGCCGGCAGGTTGTGCGGCGGGGGTGGCGGGGTCAGGGCCAGGCCGGGATCGTGGAGCAGGATGCGGCACTCGAGCTCCTGCACCGTCGTCGACGGCTCGACCCCCAACTCGTCGACCAGCGTGCAGCGCAGCTCCTGGTAGGCGGCCAACGCCTCGGCCTGACGGTCCGCCCGGTAGAGCGCCAGGATGAGGTCCGCCCACAGGTGCTCCCGCAACGGCAGGTCGGCGACCAGTTGGCGCAGCTCGGGGATCACCTCCCGATGGCGGCCCAGCGCCAGGTCGGCGTCGATGCGCCCCGCACGGGCCGCGTACCGGAGCTCCTCGAGGCGGGCTGCGTGTCCCGACCGGAGCGGGCTGTCGGCCAGGTCGACCAGCGGCTCCCCCCGCCAGAGATCGAGGGCAGCGGCAGCGAGCTCACAGGCGCGCTGGGGATCATCGCGGCGGCACTCCTGCGCGGCGCGGATCAGATCCTCGGCATGCAGGACATCGACCTGCTCACGGGACACGTCGAGCCGGTAGCCCGTGGGTGTGGTGACGATCTGCTCGGCGCCGAGCAGGCGACGCAGCGACGAGACGTCACCCTGCAACGTCTTGGCGGCCGTGCGGGGCGGCTCCTCCCCCCACAGCGCTGCGACGAGCACGTCGAGCGAGACGGGGTGGCCGGCGTACAGGGCGAGCACGGTGACCAGGGCGCGCTGCTTGGCCGCCTCGAGAGCAACGGCTGCGCCGTCCCGCTCGACCTCCACCGGGCCCAGGATCCGGACCTCCATCATCGGCACCCTACCGAGCGGGTGGGTGGCGCTCCATGCCTGCGAACCTCGGCTCGTCGCTGGAACCCGGTCGACGCTCGTTGCGGCCGGGCCCGACAGATCACCAGTTGGAGGGCCGCCGAGCCGTCACGGCCGGGGCGAGGCGGTCTCCGGCCGGCGGATCTCGGGTTCCTCGACACAGCCGACGAACGTCCCCCGGGCATCGAACACCGGGGCCAGGCCGTCCACGGGTTCGCCCAGCAGGCAGTTGCCCCGTGGCAGCTGCCCCACCCGATAGCTCCCGACGCCGCCGGGATGATCGGGGGCCCGCCACAACCGCGCCGTGGCGTCGCGCAGGACCACCGGACGGTACCGGCCGGAGCGAGCCCGGTCACGCTGCCCACGCTCAGGTCCTGGTCGCGCGCCCACACCCAGCGGTTCTGCCCCGTCCGCGGATCCCGGACCTGGACCCAGGTCCAGCCGTGGGCGGTGGCACCGGTCCGGTAGGTACCCGGTCCGACCCGCACGGCGCCCTGGTGCTCCAGCCGTCGAATCGCCCGACCTGGCGCATCCCGACAGGAACACGCCCCGGATGGGAGAGCGGGAGGTCCCGGTTCACGCTCGCCTCCTGGAGCGGCACGCGCTCCGTCGCCGCCGGCTCGGCCAGGGCGCGAACGGCGGACGGGCGGGTCGTGACCACGTTCGCGATGAGTTCACGCAACGAGTCCCAGGTCAGGGCGAGGCGCATCGGTGCGAACAACAGCGCGAACAGGACGAGGACCAGGAACGCCTTCACCAGCGCGTCGGTGCGGTCGTCACCCAAGTCGGAGGCCGAGGCCTGGCCCGCCTCCCACGATGCCGCGATCACCGCGCCGCTGGCTGCCGGGTCGGACAGCCCCCAGGGGCTCTCGAGCGGGTCATCGGCGGTGGTGGCTACGTACTGCCAGAGCAGGTCGTCGCTGTCCCGTTCGACCTCGATGACCGCCGAGGGCCCGTCGTAGGGTGGCGCGGGGACGTCGCTCGACTGCACCCGTGCCACGGAGGCGGCGAACACGCTCGCGCCACCAGCGAGGAGCGCGACCCACGACGGGAACGCCTTCCTCATGACTCGATCAGGCCACGGCACCCGGCACCTCCGACAGGGGAGAACGACCAGCTCGCCAGCGCCGACGGACAGGGCCTTGGACCCTTGGTCGTCGGCGGCACGCCGGTCATGATCAGATGGACGGCAGGCCTCCGCACCGCAGCGAGGGGAGGCACATGGCTCCGGCGATCGCGACCTCCGGTCTCACCAAGCGCTACGGCGCCACGCTCGCCCTCGACGGGCTCGACCTCGAGGTGCCCGAGGGCATCGTGTTCGGGTTCCTGGGCCCCAACGGGGCGGGCAAGAGCACGACCATCCGCCTGCTCATGGGCCTGCTGCGCCCCACCTCGGGCTCGGCCACGGTGCTGGGTCTCGACGCCCTCCGCCAGCGCGAGCTGGTGCACCGCCGCGTGGGCTACCTCCCCGGCGACTTCGTGGCCTACCGGGACCTCACCGGCCACGAGTACCTCCACTACCTGGCCGAGCTGCGCGGCGATGTGGAGACCTCGGAGATCGACCTGCTGGCCAAGCGCTTCGAGCTGGACCTGGACCGCCACATCGGCTCGCTCAGCCACGGCAACCGCCAGAAGGTGGGCATCGTGCAGGCGTTCATGCACCGCCCGGAGCTGGTCGTGCTCGACGAGCCCACCTCCGGGCTCGACCCGCTGATGCAGCGCGAGTTCCTGGCGCTGGTTCGGGAGGAGCGCGAGGCGGGACGCACGGTGTTCCTGTCGTCACACGTGCTGACGGAGGTGGAGGAGATCGCCGATGTCGTGGGTATCCTGCGCTGCGGCCGCCTGGTGGCCACCACCGAGGTCGACGAGCTGCGCACCCGCACCCGGCGGCGCGTCGAGCTGACCTTCGCCGGTGGAGAGCCCGTGCCCTCCGACGCCCTGGCCCGGGTGGCCAACGTGCGTCAGCTCGACGTGGAGGACCGCACCGCCCACGTGGTGATCGAGGGGTCCATGGCCGAGCTGCTGCGGGTCGCCGCTCCCTTCGGCGTGGACCAGGTCGTGAGCAACGAGGTCGACCTCGAGGGGATCTTCCTCGAGTACTACGGGCACGAGGAGGGCTGAAGGATGCTCACCACCGTGTTCACCAAGACCCTTCGGGACCAGCGGCGGTCACTGCTGGGCTGGAGCATCGGCATCGCCGGCACGGTGGCGCTCATGGCCGCCATCTGGCCCTCGTTCGCGGACATGGACATCGACGCCATGATGGCGGAGTACCCCGAGGACCTGAAGGAGGCCTTCAACATCACCGACCTGTCCACCGGCGTCGGCTACCTGAACGCCGAGCTGTTCAGCTTCATGATCCCGATCATGTTCATCGTGTTCGCGGTGGGCCGAGGAGGGCGGCTGGTGGCCGGCGAGGAGGAGGACGGCACGCTCGAGACACTGGCCACGCTGCCCCTCACCCGCACCCGGGTGCTGCTGGAGAAGGCCGCGGCGCTGGTGGTGGGCATCGGTGTGCTGACCATCGTGCTGTGGGCGTCGCTCGTGCTCGGCTCCGCCGTCGTGGACATGGGCATCGGTCCCCTCGAGGCGCTCAACGGTGCCTTGGCCATGTTCTGCTTCGGGCTGGAGTTCGGGCTGATCGCCCTGGCCGTCAGCGCCGGTACCGGCCGCCGCGCCCTGGCCGTCGGCGTCACCAGCGCCGTGGCCGGGCTGTCGTACCTGCTGTTCCTGATGGGGCGCCTGGTCGACGCCTTCGAGCCCTACCTGGTGCTCTCGCCGTTCCACCAGGCGCTGTCCGAGGGACCGCTCGGTCCCGACCTGCCCCCCATCATGGCGACCATGGTCGCCACCGGGCTCGTGGCGCTCGTGGCGTCAGTACCCGTGTTCCACCACCGCGACCTCGCCACCTGACGCCCGCACGCCGGCGGTCCCCCACCGGTTCGACGCCGGCTACCCGTCGGCGGCGAGTGCCTCCACCCTTGCGGGCACCAGCTTGTGCCATGGGGTGCCGGCGAACCGGTCACGGCGGTCGGTGTCGGTGAGCTCGTTGGGCGCCACGCCGTCGCGCACCCGGCCACCGTCCACGCCGCCGCGCTCGCCGCCGCGCTCGCCGCCGTGCTCGTCGGCACCAGCGACGGGCCCGTGCTCGAGGCCGAACCCGTTGGGCAGCGACACGTGGCCCGGCTGCATCCGGTCGCTCACCTCGACCGTCGCCACGGCGTCTCCCCGGGCGGTGACGACCCTTGCCCGGCCGCCGTCGAACAGGCCCAGGCGTGCCGCGTCGTCGGGGTTGATGCGAAGGGCGCCGGCCGCCTCCTTGCGCCGCCACGCCGGATCCCGGAAGATCGTGTTGGCCGTGGACGACCGCCGCTCCCCCGCCGAGAGCAGGAACGGATAGCCGGCGTCGGGTTCGGGGACGCCGGCCTCGAGCGCCTCGAGCTCCTCGAGCAGGTCCGCCAGGGCGAGCTGGACACGGCCGTTCGCCGTGCGGAGGCGACACAGGCTCTCCGCCGGCTCGTCGTCGG
>JALOLF010000023.1 GCA_025456085.1 Acidimicrobiales bacterium | reverse complement strand
ACCAGCAGCGGGACCGAGGCGGGCAGCACCTCGGCGATGCGTCCGGCCGCGGCGGGGACGACCAGGTACGCCGTGGTGGCGTCGCCCGGCGCCGCACCGGCCGGGCAGCGCCGGAACTGCCGGGCGTACCAGTCGAGGCCCCGGCGGTACCGGGCGTCGCGGTCGAAGAAGCCGACCTCCTTGCCCGGCGGGATCCACAGGTCGGGATGGGTGCGCAGCAGCGCCACCAGCGAGGTCGTGCCGGCCTTCATGGCCCCGACGAGCAGCCAGTCCGGCAGGCGGGGCCCGCGGCTGCGTTCGGCGATCACCGCCCCCACGCCTCGGGCAGGTCACGACCCAACCACGCCGCCAGCTCGAGGTTGTCCGCGGCGAAGCCGTCGAGCAGGCGCGCCCGGGTGGCGGGGGCCATCGGCGGCGGCCGGAAGCGTCGGCTCAGCGCACGGTCCGCCACGTTGTTGATCCGGTAGGGCGCGTGCTCGTTGACGAACCAGCGCAGCCGGGGGTCGACGACGAGACGACGGGCCTGGTTGCCGTGGGGAAGTGCCGGCCAGTCCCGCCCGAGGCGGCGCACGCCGAGGAACCCGGCGAGCTCGTCGCCGACGGCGCGGTGGTCCGCTCGCAGCTCCTCGAAGAACACCACCCGGAGCCGGTCCCGGCCCACCCGGTCGGCGAAGTGGCGCAGCTGGGCCGGGTAGCGACCCCGGCTGGTGAGCGACCGCCAGATCAGATCGCTCCGGCTCGGCCGGGCCAGCAGGCGGGGCTCGTCGGCGAGGGCCTGCTCGAACGAGCCGGTGATGGCGCCGCGGCGCACGGCGTGCCAGTACTGGGAGTAGGCCCGGTCGACCGGGTTGCGCAGGATGGCCAGGAACACGGTCGAGGTCGGCAGGTCCCGGGCGATGCGCTCGACCGCCTGGCGGAAGTACAGGTAGCCGGGGGTGGCCTCGCCGACGGCCCGCGCGTCGCCGGCGCCGGCGAACCAGGAGGCGTAGCGGTCGAGGCCGAGCTCGTAGCGCCCACCCCCGAAGAAGTGCAGCTCCTTGCGGGCAGGGACGAACACGTCGGGGTGCCGGGCCAGCAGCGCGGCCAACGAGGTGGTGCCCGCCTTCTGCACGCCCACGATCAGGAACGTGGGGAGCCGTCCCGTCTTCCCCGCGTTCATGCTGCGACCTGCAGCGCCGCCACGACCCGTCCCCGCCGCACGAGCGCCACGGCGGCGGCGGTCGCGGCGGCTGCCGCGGCGCACGCCGACGCCACGGCCACGGCACCCGATTCGAGCGCCACCGGTACCAGCACCAGCCCACCGGTCGCGAGGCACACCGCGGCGAGGCAACGGATCGGCCAGGTCGGCGCCGGGAGGGCCAGCCCCTCGAAGCGACGGAGCTGTGAGGCGGCGAGCAGGTTCAGGGTGGCCGTGCCCACGATCCAGCTCAGCGCGGCACCCGTCGCCCCGACGAGGGGGATGAGCACCAGGTTGCAGGCGGTGGTGAGCCCCAGCGCCACGCCCGTGTCGAACAGGGTCAGACGGCTCCGGCCCCCCATGAGCAGCGTGGTGGCGAGCGGTCCGGTGGCCAGGTCCACCACCATCGCCACCAGGATGATGCGCAGGTACCCCACCGAGTCGTCGACCGACGATCCGAACAGGGCCACCAGCTCGGGGGCCGCGACGAACAGGAGCGCGACCAGGGGCAGTCCCACCATGGCCTGCAACCGGGCCGCCGAGCTGAACAGCTCGGCGACACCCCGTCGGTCCCCGTCCGCGAAGCGCCGGGCGAGGCGGGGGGCGACGGTCGGTGCGACCGCGGCCGTCACCACCGCGGCGAGCGTGGCCAGCCGGGAGGCGACCTGGTAGGCACCCGCGGCCGCAGCGGAGGCCAGCACCGCCACCAGCACGCCGTCGAGGCGCAGGAAGGCCACGTTCAACAAGGCGTTGGGGGCACGCGGCAACGCGAAGTGCCAGAACCGCCGCTCCAGATCGGGGTCGGCGTCGGCGACGGGCCCCGCCCGCCCGGAGGCCAGGCGCAGGGAGGCGACGACGGCCACCGCGAGCGGAACGAGCGCTCCCGCCAGCAGACCCAGTCCGAACCACCCGACCGGGAGGTCACCCAGCGCCACAGCCACCACCACGACGAGAGCCGCGACCGGCCCCGCCATGCGGTCGACCACGGCGAAGGCCACGAAGCGCTCGTGGCCCCGCAACCAGCCGGCCAGCACCGACGCCGCGACGGCGGCGGGGATCGACGCCGCCGCACACCAGCCGAGGAGCCGGACGTCGGCGGCCCGCAGGCCGTCGACCCGGTCCGCGACCACCGCGGTCGTCACGACCAGCGCCACCGTGGCGGCCGACCCGGCGAGCGCGGACCGGCGCAGGGCGACACGGAGCAGGCGTCGTTCGCCGCCGACACGCCCCTGCTGGTCGAGCAGCGGCACGAACCGCACCAGACCCGTGTCGGTGCCGAGCACGGCCAGCGTGCCGAAGGCCAGTGCCAGCGTCTGCGCCACGGCGAAGGCCCCGGCGACGGCCGCACCGCCGTCTCGAACCACGACCAACAGCACGAGCCCACCGGCGGCGCGCTGCACCACCCCGCCCACGCCCACGACCGCGCTCGGACGGGCCAGGCCCCTCGGCGACCCGACCGGCACCGCGTCAGTCGACGACGACACGGCTCCCCGTCGCAGCCGACCGCTCGGCTGCCTCCACGACGGCCAGGGCACGTCGGGCATCGTCGAGCGTGGGGAGCCGCACCCGCGCCGCCGCACCCACGGCACCGCCCCGGCAGGCGGCCGCCCACAGCCCGAGCGCCGAGGCGTGCGAGCCGCCACCCGGTGGTCGGCGCAGGGCCGACAGCAGTCCGGCCGGGCCCAGCGCGGCCCGCAGTCGGCCACCCAGCGCCCGCACCGGGCCAGCGGCCTGCGACCGGTGGTGGACCAGCCACGGCGCATCCCACTGATCGACCTGCACACGCCCCTCGGTGCCGATGACCTCGAGCGCCGCGTGCTCGGCCGCCCCGAAGCCCAGCACGAGGGACGCCTGGAGCGAGCCGAGCTCGGCGCACACCGTGGCGATCTGCACACCGTGTCCCGGGGTGGACACGGTCGCCGTCACCGCCCGGACCGGCTCGTCCAGCACGAAGCGCAGCAGGTCCGCCTCGTGCACCCCCAGATCGCGCAGCACCGTGCCGGCGCGCCAGCTCCCTGCGGCGGGGGCGGCGACCGTGAACACGGCGCGGGCCGTGACCGGCTCCCCGACGGCGCCCGCCCGCAACGCCCCCCGCAGGTGCTGCACGCCGGCGTCGGACCGGTAGTTCAGGCCCGCCGCCACCACGCGGTCGGTCCGCTCGACGTCGGCTGCGATCGCCGCCACGTCGGCGGCCGAGGCGCCACAGGGCTTCTCGAGGTAGAGGTGGAGCCCACGGGCCGCCACGGCCCGCGCCGCCTCCCCCGACACGCCGGGAGGAACCGACACGACGACGGCCTCGGCCCCCGACGAGTCGAGCAGGTCGTCGGTCGAGGACCACGACGGCACCGCGCAGCCTCGACGGGCGCCCTCGTCGGGATCGGCGGCACCCACGACCCGCACGTCGGGGAGTGCCTCCAGGGCGGGCAGGAGCACGGACCGGGCGTGGACGCCCAGGCCGACCAGCCCCACCCGCAGCGCGCCGTCGCTCACCGCCGCCCCCGCCGGCGCTTCCACCCGGCCTCGGCGACGACGACGGCGAACGCTGCCCCGGAGTACAGGTGGTACAGCAGGTGCAGCGGGGCGGCGCGCACCGCGAAGACCACGCCACGCCGCTCCGCCAGGAACCGGTAGAAGTCGGCCTGCAACCACACCGCGCCGCCCAGGCAGGCCAGCCCGGCGAGACCGAGCCTCGGCCGGAGCGGCCCGACCGCCACGGCCGGCACCCCCAGCAACGTGAGCCCGGCGGACACCCGACTGCGGCGATCGAGGTTCAGGGTGGCCGGGAACGACCACCGCTCCAGGAGGAGGCGGCTCCACGGGATCGCCCGGTCGCGCACGTCGGACACCAGCAGCGCGGTGAGCGTCCAGTCCTTGAGGTGCTTGCCCCGGATGTCGGGATCGAGCTCGACCCGCAGACCGGCATCGGCGATGCGCATGCCCAGCTCGATGTCCTCGATGCTGGGTCGCCGGTAGGCCTCGTCGAAGCCACCCATCTTGACGAACACCTCCCGTCGCACGGCCCCGCATCCCGTCCAGAAGGTGACGGCCGGTCCGGCGGAGCGGTGGTGCACGAAGTGGTGCAGCAGGTTCTTGTACTGGGATGCGACACCGGGCGCCTCGGGGGCGTCGTCGTAGCTGCCGAACACCGCCGCCAGATCCGGGTCGGCGAAGCGCCGGGCGATCCAGTCCAGCGCCCCGTGTTCGACGACGACGTCGCCGTCGACGAAGACCACCACGTCGTGGCGGGCGCGGTCGACGCCGAGGTTGCGGGCCGCGGCGGGACCACGGCGCCGGCCGGTGAAGCACACCGCGTCCACGACGTCGGTCCACCCCGGCAGCGCACCGGTCGGCCCGTCGACGACGAGCACCACCTCGTCACCCTCACGCTTGGTGGTGGCCAGCCGGGTCACGACACGCCGGACGTCGTCGTCGGGTTGTCGCACCGGCACGATCACCGAGAGCGGGGTCTGCGAATCCATGGTGGCGTCTCGACCCTAGTTGTCCACCGGGGTCGGGCCCCGCATCGTCCGCGCCGAGAGGAAGCCGATGGCGTTGGCCGCCTGCCACACGCCGAGTGCGCCGACCGTCGCCGGACGCCGCCGCAGCGGCAGCGCTCCCAGCGCGGGGCGGAACGACCCCAGGAAGTCCAGGTGCTCGGCGACGCCGACGAGGACCGGTCCCGGATCGCCCCCGCGCTCCTGCGCCCGGCGGGCACGACGATCGGCGATCGCCGCGGCACCCACGCCGTAGCGTCGGTGCACCCGTACGAACTCCCGCAGGTCCATGGCATGGTCGTGCTCCACGACGGCGTCGGGGCAGCTCCGGAAGGGCAGGCCGGCCATCACCCAGCGGTCGCACAGGTCGCGGTCCTCGGACGCGATGCGCAGCCGGACGTCGAACCCGCCCACGTCGACGAACCGTGCCCGGGCGGCGGCGAGGTTGTTGCTCGGGAACATCGGCGGGCCGCCCCGGTCGAGGTGCCAGGCCCGCGAGACGTCGACGACGAGTTGCGCGGTGTCGCTCCACAGCTCACCCTGCAGCCCGTTGCGGGTCGTGCCGCCCAGCAACGCGTCGGGCTCCCGGGTGTGGGCGCCGACCAGGGCGGTGAGCCAACCCGGCCCCGGCCGGCAGTCGTCGTCGGTGAAGGCCAGCAGCGTCCCCCGCGCCGCGGCGGCCCCGTCGTTGCGGGCGGCACCGGGCCCACCGGCGTGCGTCCGTCGCAGCACTCGGAGGCGGCCGCGCAGGTCGGCACCGTCCACGACCGGGCCGAGGTCGACGGTGCCCCCGTCGTCGACGACGAGGACCTCCACCCCCTCCGACACGGGGTCGCACGCCGCCAGGGCGGCCAGGCAGGATCGCAGGGCTGCGGGACGGTTCCTGGTGGGGATGACGACGGACACCAACGGTGCGGGCGACGCCGCCACCGCTCAGATCCCCACCATGAACCGCTCGCGCCCGAAGTCGAGATCGGGCAACTCCTCCTCGGTGGTGCCCGCCCCGGCCAGCGCTCCCACCCCCTGGGCGACCGCGTCGACTGCGGTGTTGGCCACCAGCAGGGGCCAGAACCCGCGCCGCCCGGTGGCACCGACCTCCCTGGCCAGCGGCGCCAGGCGACGGAGCCGCACGCCGGCGATGGCCGGCGCCGCGGCCGCGTAGGCCACCCGACGGTGCACGGGCCAGGTCGCGGTGCGGCGGGCGCCGAACTGCCGCCCGCACAGATAGCGCAGACGCAGGGTGGGTCCGATCACATCGAAGTTGAGATGGGCGACCTGGGCGTCGGGGGCGAGCCCGAAGCGATGGCCGTCCTCGGTGAGGCGCCAGTGCTCGGGCGTCTCCATCTCCAGCACCTCGCCGAGTCGGTCGCCGTAGGCGACCAGCAGGGCACGATCGAAGGAGCTGTTGTGGCCGGGCAGGTGTCGCTGGTCACCCTGCTGGGTGGACAGGCACCAGTCGGCGTACTCCAGCAGGAAGTTGACCCAGCTCGTCGCCGTGCGGGGGTTGGCGTTGCACAGCAGCGGTCCGACGGCTTCGTAGCCCTCCTCGTAGGCGGCGAGGAGCGCCTCGGCCCATCCGGGCGCGGGGAAGCAGTGGTCCTCGGTGAAGGCGACGACGTCGGCGGTGGCGGCGAACACCCCCGCCGCCCGGGCGGGTGCGGGCCGGAAGTCCTCGACCTCCACCACCACGACCGAGCCGAAGCGCTCGCAGCTCACGGGCAGCGGCGCGTCGCGCAGACCCATCGGGCCCACCAGCACCACCTCGAGCTCGGCGGCGATGGTCTGGGCGGCGAGCGCGGCGAGGAGGGGTTCGACCACCGCGACGCGATCCGGGGTGACGACGATGGGGGCGAGGCGACGGCTCATCGCGGTCCATTGTGGCCCACCCCCGATCCCTCCCCGATCCCGAGAGCAGCGGTGGACCGCGATGACGGGCCTCAGGGCCGTTCGAACAGGTCGAACACCAGCGCCAGCAGCTCGGGCCTCGCGCCATCGACGGCCCGGAGATCGAGATCCTCGAGCTGCGGCGCGGTGGCGCGCCCGTAGAACACCAAGGCGGCGGCCACGGGGCTTCCCGCGACCACGACGTCGGGTTCGTCAGCGGCGTTCGGTGGTCGCAGGTCCACCCGGGGTCCGTCGGCGGCGAGCAGCCAGGGCTCGACGCCGTCGAGCTCGAAGCACAGCGACACGGTGTGGGTGTTGGTGGCCCGCAGGTACGAGGGGAGGATCTGGGTCGCGAAGCCGCAGAGCAGCGCGCCGTCACGCTCGTCGATCACCCAGTCCCGGCCCGCGGCGCGGGCGACGTCGAAGCCGTGGACGAGGTACTCCGCGAGCAGGTTGGTGAGGCCGGACTGCACGTCGATCGTGGCGCCGCCGTGGAACGGGAGCGGTGCGTCGAGGGGCAGCCCCTGTGTCGGTCCCCACCGACCGTCGAACGCCTCCATCTCCGCGTCCAGGACGTCGAGCAGGGCCTCGATCGGACGGTCGTCGAACGCCTCCAGCTCGCGCCGGTTGATCTCGTCGACACCGCGTGGGGCGTCAGCCAGCCGCTCGGGCGCGAACTCGTTGTATCGGTTGACCACGTTCACCACGTGGACGAGGACGTCCCGGCTCGCCCACCCGCCCACGACGAGGTCGGGACCCACCGAGCGCAGCAGTGCGGCGAACCGCTGCCGCGCGCCGGCGGTCCGCCCGGCAAGCTCCTCGGCGCTCGTCGCCACGAAATCCTGGGCAGGCATCGCATCCCCTCCGCCGCTTACTGCACTTTGCAGTAGTGCATGTTGCAGTAGTATCGTCACATGCGCCGCCAGCTGTCAACGACCGGGTACGCCGTCCTGGGGTTGCTCGCCCTCCGACCCCTCACGCCCTACGAGATCACCCAACAGATGCAGCGCAGCCTCGACTACTGCTGGCCCACCTCCGAGCGTTCGCTCTACGACCAGCCGGAGCGCCTCGTCGCCGCCGGGTACGCGATGCGCCAGGAGCCCGACGGGGACCGCGCCGCCCGCTACGAGATCACCGCCGCGGGGCGCGACGCCCTGCGCGCCTGGCTCGCGACCGACTCGGCCATGCCGCGCTTCCAGAACGAGCCGATGCTCCGTGCGCTCTTCGCCGACCAGGGCACGGTCGCGGACCTGCACCGCACGATCGACGACCTCCGGGCCCACGTCGCGCAACGGCGTCGGCTCGGCGTCGCCCAGATGGAGCCGTACCTGACCGGCGACGGACTCTTCCAGGAGCGCTCGCACATCGTCACGCTCACCGCCGATCTGGTCGCGCGCGTCCTCGATGCCATCGAGGACTGGGCCGACGAGGTCGCGCAGGTCACCGCCGGGTGGACCACGACGGAGGGCCTCGGACTCACCGACGAGATCCGCCCCATCCTCGAGCGCATCGTCACCGAGGGCAACGAGCGAGTCCGCCGCGCCGCCGAAGCCGCCGACGCCACATCCGACAACGACTGACAGCGAGCCGACCGCAACACCATCCCGGCGTGACCGGACCCGACGATCACGGTGGCGTCCTCGACCGCCGGGGTCGGCGTTTCGAGCTCGGGGTCCGCTTCGCGCCGGGCACTGCGAGGATCGCCAACCTGAGCCTCACCACCATCGCGGGCAGGTCGGTGCGCGTGGCGCACAACCACTTCTCTCGCCGCGACCCGCGACATCGGCGTTCCGGCAACCAGCTCCACCTCGTCATGCGGCTCTACGTCGACGTCTTCGCTCGCGTCGACTGCTCCTCCTCCTACGTGGACCCACAGAACGAGGCCGGCGTGCGCCTCGGCTTCAGCAGACCCTGGCCGAGCGGGGTCAGCCGGGTGCTGTTCTCCTGCGACCGTCTCAGAGCGGCCCCGGTGGACGTCGCGCTGCTCACGCCTGACCTCGGACGGGCAGCGGCGCTGTGCACCACGACCCACGGCGGCAACGCGCTGTGGACCGGTGCCACCGAGGCGTCGGTGCGTCTCGCAGGGATGCGGGCGCCGTCGGTCCTGGGCGAGAGCCGGTGGCTCACGAACGCGAACGCCGCATGCGCGCGGTGGGTTTCGGGGGAGCGACGGCGATACGCGTCCGCCGAGCGCAGCGACGTGACGATCGCGGCGTACGGATTCGCAGGGGAATCCGCACGCCGAGCTGCTCGCCCTCGTGGCGATGTGGGCCCGGCGACCCGAGATCAGTCCCGTGACCAGGTGGAACGAGGTGACGAGTGGAGGTGATGGGATTCGAACCCACGGCCTCTTCGATGCGACCGAAGCGCTCTAGCCAGCTGAGCTACACCCCCGTAGGGAGACGCCATGGTAGCCGACCCTCGACAGCGGGCGACAACGTCACGGCGAGCCGCTGCTCCACCCTGAAGCTCTCTTCAGCGCCAACGAGGACTCCCAGATAGTGCTCAAGACCCACCCCGCCCCGCGCCGATACCTCTGGTGATGACAACTTCTCCCCCCACCTCCGAACGGGACAGCCGAACAGGTCGGTCGGTGTCGGGTCGTCGCTCCCGTCGACTCACCTCGCTCATCGCCGCCGCGATCGGCGTCGTGCTGGTGCTCTCCGCCTGCTCCCCCCAGGAGCTGCAGGTCGCCGACCAGATCAACGCCTCCCGCAGCCAGTACGGCCTCTACCACTACCAGCTCAACCTGACGCTGCAGATCAAGGCCCACAACCACGCGCAGTACATGGCCGACACGGGCAAGCTGGTCCACTCCAACCTGGCCAGCGGCAACGGGTACTCGTGGCGGCGTCTCGGCGAGAACGTCGGCTACGGCCCCGACCTGAACAGCATCCACAACGCCTTCATGAACTCGACGGGCCACCGGGCCAACATCCTCGATCGGGGCTTCCAGTACCACGGCACCGGCGTCGTGCAGGACCGCTACGGCCGGTTGTGGGTGGCGCACGAGTTCATGCAGCTCTGAGCGCAACCGAGTCGACCCGAATCCGGGAGAACGCGCTGGTGCCCCGCAATGGAGCGGGGCACCAGCGCGTCCGGGCAGCGGGGACGCCGGGACCCGACCCGTCGACGATCAGGGCCTCGTGACGCCGCGGGCCTCGAGGGCGCGTTGCAGGCGCGTCTGCAGCACGGTCGTGGTCACGTCGCCCCGGGTGCGCTCCAGCACGGCACGCAACGCATCGACGTTGCGCCGCAGGCCACCGGTGACGGCGTCGGGGAAGTCGACGGTGACGAGCGCGTCGTAGCAGTCGTCCATCGTGATCAGCAGCTCCGCGCCCCGCTCGAGCTCACCGGCACGCAGACGGTCCAGCAGATGGCGGCGCAGCTCGCTCGCGGCCTCGGTCAGGCCCCGCAGCCACGAGGTCGGCTCGACCCCCAGGGCGGCGGCGTCGGGAAGCGGTTCGCCGCGCACCAGGGCGAGGACCAGACTGGCCTCCGCCACCTCCTTCTCGGCGTCCTGCACGAAGCCTGCGTAGGCCACGGCGGGGTGGTCGGCGACGGCGCGCTGCGCCTCGGCGATGGCCGCCCTGGCCTCGGCCAACAGCTCCATCGCCCGCTCGGACTCCAGTCGGTGCACGGCACGGATCGAGCTCCCGCTCGCCCGGATGGCCCGACGTGAGGCCGCCAGCGCCCGCTCGCGCCCGGCGTGGGCGTCCTCGAGACCGGTCTGGATGGCCGAGACCAGGCCGGCGAGCTCCCCACGCCGGTCGGCCGCCACGACCAGGGGCCTCAGTTGGCCGAGCGACGCAGGGCCATGGGCGTCTCGGCGACACCGAAGGCCGGCAGGTAGCGGACCTTCTCGGCCCGCTCGGACTGCAGCTTGCGGGCCCGCACCAGCAGGGCCACGTAGCCGAGCAGCAAGACGTCGACGACCAGGTGCACGTAGAGCATCCCCGCACCCAGGAAGGGCACGAACAGCAACGTGACCACGGCGGCGCCGAGGAGGGCGACGAGGATGTTGGCCCGGCGCCGTCGCGCCTCGGCGAGCGACAGCGAGTGGTGGTTGGGCTCGGGCAGGTTCGCGGGTCGGTACAGCGTGGTGACGCGCCCGTGGCCACCGGCGGAGGGCGGGGAGACGAGGCTGGCCCGGGCCGGCGAGGTGCGCTCGAGCACCGACAGGTGGCGGGAGAAGGTGGCGATCGAGTTGCCGCCCCGGCGCTCGCGACGGGACCGCCACCAGGCGAACAGGTAGACCCCCCACATCGCTGCCAGAACGAGCAAGATCACGAATGTCACGCTCCGTGCCCTACCTTTACTGTTCGGTGACCGTATCGGGCCCACCCACTGAGAACGTGGATGGCCCCTGACCTGCAGGTTTCCGGCAGCGGGGGCCGTCGGAGCCTGGTGGGAACGGTCGGGGCGGACGCTTCTTGTGTTGCGATTTTACTACGGTTCTGCTGCGAGCACCACCTGAGGGCAGGCCGCGTCAGCGGTCGTGATCGGCCAGGAGGGCGTCGATGTCGCCCACCAGGTCGGCCTCGCCATCGCTGCCGGACCGCGGCGCCACGCCGGTGTCGTCACGGCGGTAGGAGCCGGAACGGCCGCCCGTCTTCTCCCACAGGGTGAGGTCACCGATGACCATCGACCGGTCGGCGGACTTGCACATGTCGTAGATGGTCAGGCACGCCACGCTGCACGCGGTCAGCGCCTCCATCTCGACACCGGTTCGATCGATGGTCTCGACCTGGGCCTCGACCTCGATGTAGGCATCCTCGATGCGGAAGTTCACGAACACCGAGCCGACCAGTAGGGGGTGGCACAGCGGGATCAGGTCCGGCGTGCGCTTCGCGGCCTGGATCCCCGCGACGCGGGCGACGGCCAGCACGTCACCCTTGGCGATGGCACCGCGGGCCACCAGCGACGCCGTCTCGGGCGTCATGTGGACGCGGCCCCGGGCGATGGCCCGGCGGTGCGTCGCCTCCTTGGGGGTGACATCGACCATCCGGGCGCGACCCAGAGGGTCGAGATGCGTGAGACCACGGTCGGACATGGCCGGCAGTGTAGGCGAGCCCACCGGGCGACCCCGTCGGCGGCGGGTCAGCCGCCGATCTGGCTCATCGACCGCTTCGGCCGGATGAAGTGCACCTGGTTGATCTGGTGACCGGCCCACTTCCCGCGCACGGCACCGGCGATGAGCCCGGCCAACTCGTCGTCGTCCGCGCCGGCCCGCAGGGGGCCGCGCAGATCCTGGTCCTCGAGGGCGAACAGACACGTGCGGAACTGGCCCTCGGCCGTGAGGCGCACCCGGTCGCAGGTGGCGCAGAAGGGCTGGGTGACCGAGGCGATCACCCCGATCTCACCGCTGCCGTCGAGGTAGCGGAACTGCTCGGCGGGCGCCGTGTCCCGCGGACCTGCGACCCCCGACACCGGCTCGAGCGGGTAGACGGCGCCGATGCGCTCGAGGATCTCCGCCCGGCCGACCACCTGCCCGTCGCTCCAGGCTCCGTCGGCGTCGAGAGGCATGTACTCGATGAACCGCATCGTGACGCCCCGCTCGCGACCGAACGCGGCCATGTCCACGAGCTCGTCGTCGTTGACGCCCCGCATGACGACCATGTTGACCTTCACCGGGCGCAGGCCGACCTCCACCGCGGCATCGATGCCCTCGAGCACCCGGCGCAGGCCGTCGCGGCGGGTGATGGCCTCGAAGCGGTCGGGCCGCAGGGTGTCGAGCGACACGTTGATCCGGTCGAGGCCGGCACCGGCGAGGTCGTGGGCGATGAGGGCCAGCGAGGAGCCGTTGGTGGTGAGCGCGAGGTCGACGCCCAGTGCGCTCAGCTTCGCCACCAGCACGGGGAGGTGGGCCCGCACGGTCGGTTCGCCGCCGGTGATGCGGATGCGGTCGATGCCGAAGCGCTCGACGAAGAGCCGCGCCAGACGCTCGATCTCCTCGAAGGTGAGGACCTCGCATCGGGGCAGCCACTGCATGCCCTCCTCCGGCATGCAGTAGGTGCAGCGGAAGTTGCACCGGTCGGTGATGGACAGCCGCAGGTCGCGGTGCACCCGGCCGAAGGAATCGACGAGATCCTCGGACATGGGACGTGAGGCTAGCGCTGCGACGGCCGGGAGGGTCCGTCGTCCGGGGCTTCACGCCAGCGTGCGCACCACCACCGCGCCGCCCGCGGGGACGCCGTCACCGTCGGGGAGCTCCGCCAGCCCGTTGGCGCGGGCGAGCGCCGTCAGCTGGTGGCTCCCCTGGGACCCGGCCGATCGGACGTGCACCGTGCCGTCCTCGGCCTGCGACCAGATCACCCGCACGAAGTGGACCTTCCCGTCCCGACGACGGGAGAGGGCCTCGTCGGCCACACCGTGCAGCCGGAGCCGGTCCAAACGGGTGTGGCCGGCCAGACGGCGCAGACCGGGCCGGGCGAACAGCTCGTAGCTGACCGCCGAAGACACCGGGTTGCCGGGCAGCCCGAACACCGGGACCCGCCGACCGTCGACCCCGGAGGGCACCGTGCCGAACGCCAGCGGCTTGGCCGGCTTGATGGCCACCTGGAGCCAGTGCATGGCGCCCAACCGGTCGAGCACGACCTTCACGTAGTCGAAGTCCCCCATGCTCACGCCGCCGCTGGTGACCAGGGCGTCACAGGTCGCCGCACCCCGGGTGACAGCCTCGGCGATGAGCACCTCGTCGTCGGGGATCCGTCCCAGGTCCACCGCGTCGAAGCCGTCGCCCGCCAGCAGGGTCCGCAGGGTGAGGCGGTTGGAGTCCCGGATCTGACCGGGACCGAGCGGTCCGGGACCGTCGACGAGCTCGTCGCCGGTCGAGAACACGCCCACCCGGGGACGCCGCACGACCGTGACCTCGGCCACGCCCAGGCTGGCCAGCACACCCAGATGGGCCGCGCCGAGCACCTCGCCGGCCTCGAACACGACGTCACCGACCCGCAGGTCGTCGCCGGCGGGTCGCACGTGCAGGCCGGATGCCACCTCCACCTGCACCTCCACCTGCTCGCCGTCGTCGGGACCCGGCCCCGGCCGGGCGCGGGTGCGCTCCACCATGACCACGGCGTCGGCACCGGGTGGCAGCGGGGCGCCCGTCATGATGCGCACCGCCGTGCCCGGGGCAACGGGCGTGTCGGGCGCGGCGCCGGCTGCGAGCGTGGCGACGACCTGCAGCAGCACCGGCGACGCGTCCGAGGCCCCCACCGTGTCGGCAGCCCGCACCGCGAAGCCGTCCATGGCGGTGTTGGCGAAGGGCGGGAGCTGCTCGGCGGCCACGACGCGCTCGGCGAGCACGCACCCCGCGGCGTCGCTCAGCGCGACCCGCGCCGGCGCCAGGGGCGAGCAGTCCCCCAGCACCAGGTCACGAGCGTGCGGCAGCGGTGTCAGCGGCACCGCGTGTGCCTCGCGGTCACACCAGGCCCTCACGCTGCACGAAGTCGCGGAGGAACTCCCGGAACTCCGGACCCAGGTCGGCTCGACGGGCGGCCAGCTCCACCGTGGCCCGCAGGTAGTCGACCTTCTTGCCGATGTCGTAGCGACCCTCCTCGAAGGTCAGGCCGTAGACCGCCTGGTCCTCGAGCAGCAGGGCGATGCCGTCGGTGAGCTGGATCTCCCCGCCGACGCCGGGCTTCACCCGCTCGAGCGCCTCGAAGATCTCCGGCGTGAAGATGTAGCGGCCCATGACGGCCAGGTTCGAGGGCGCGACCTCGGGCCGGGGCTTCTCCACGATGTCGAGCACGCGCACCAGGTTCTCGCCGACCGGCTCGGGCCGCACGCAGCCGTAGGCCGAGATCTCCTCGGGAGGGAACGCCGCCAGGGCGATGACCGAGCGGCCGTACTGCTCGTAGGTGCCCATCATGCGCTCGAGCAGGTGCGCCTCGTCGACCATGATGTCGTCGCCGAGCATGACCACGAAGGGGTTGTCGCCGACGTGCTTGCGGGCAACGGACACGGCGTGGCCCAGCCCGAGCGGATCGCCCTGGCGCACGTAGTGGATGTCGGCCAGCTCGGCCAGGGCCTGGACCTCCTCCAGGTCGTCGGTCTTGCCCTTGTCCGCCAGGTAGTACTCGAGCTCGAAGTTCCGGTCGAAGTGGTCCTCGAGGGAGCGCTTGCCCCGGCCCGTGATGATGAGGATGTCGGTGATGCCGGCCAGCACCGCTTCCTCCACGACGTACTGGATGGCCGGCTTGTCCACGACCGGGAGCATCTCCTTGGGCTGCGCCTTGGTCGCCGGCAGGAAACGAGTGCCGAGTCCGGCGGCGGGGATGACGGCCTTGGTGACGGCGTTCGAGCTCACAGCGGGCTCCCTCGGACGACGGTCGGGCGACCGTGGGCGGATCTGGACGGCCATCGTAGGGCCCGGCCGACGGGCTCGTGCCCGGTGGCACCGCCCGATATGCTGGCACTCTCGATGTCAGAGTGCTAACGGCTGGACCGCCGTCGCCGGCGACAGCACGGCCCGGGAGCCCAAGGAGTAGGCCATGCCAACCTACGAGTACCGGTGCAGGGATTGCGGACACGAGTTCGAGGCGCAGCAGGCCTTCAGCGACGACCCGCTGACCGAGTGCCCGGCGTGCACCGGCTCGATCCGCAAGGTGTTCGGCGCCGTCGGGATCAGCTTCAAGGGCAGCGGGTTCTACAAGACCGACAGCCGCTCCAGTGGCTCGAAGAGCTCCTCCTCCTCGAGCGCCGCGTCCTCGGCCACCACCTCGGGCGACTCCGCCTCATCGGGCAGCTCCACCCCGTCGGAGTCCTCGTCGTCGTCGAGCGGTTCCGACGCGTCGACCACCGCCAAGCCCGCCGCCACCGCGACCGCCGGCTGAGCACCGGTGGACGACACCCACGGCCGCGGCGCCACGATCGGCGTCATCGGCGGCTCCGGCTTCTACTCCTTCCTCGAGGACGTCGAGCACCACCACCTCTCCACCCCCTGGGGTGCGCCCAGCGGCCCCGTCGCCATCGGGACGGCCGACACCCACCACGGCCCTCGTCGGGTGGCCTTCCTGCCCCGCCACGGCCCGGCCCACGAGCACCCACCCCACCGCATCAACTACCGGGCCAACCTGTGGGCTCTGCGCTCGGTGGGCGTCACGCGGGTGCTCGCCCCCTGCGCCTCCGGTTCGCTGCAGCCGGGGATCCACCCCGGCGACTTCGTGGTGACCGACCAGTTCGTGGACCGCACCTACGGCCGCGAGCAGACCTTCTTCGACGGCCCGGTCGCCAACCACGTCTCGGTCGCCGACCCCTACTGCCCGGAGCTGCGGGCGCTGGCCGTGACCGCCGGTCGCGACGTGGGCATCACCGTGCACGACGGGGGCACCGTGGTGGTGGTGCAGGGACCTCGCTTCTCCACCCGGGCCGAGTCGAGGTGGTACCGCTCCGCCGGGTGGGACGTGATCAACATGACGCAGTACCCCGAGGTGGCGCTCGCCCGCGAGCTCGGCCTGTGCTACGCCGCCATCGCGCTCATCACCGACTACGACACCGGCGTGGAAGGGTTGGAGGACGTCGAGCCCGTGACCCAGGAAGCGGTGTTCCGCTTCTTCGACGAGAACGTGGAACGGGTGCGCACCCTGCTGTTCCGCGCCCTCGAGGCCGTGCCGGTGGAGCGGGGATGCGGGTGTCGGGCGCTGTCCAACGGCGTCGAGCCGGTGCCACCCCCGGCGGGCTGACACCACCGTCGACCTCTCGAAGCACGCCTGCGGCTCCGCTACGCTGCCGACGCTTCCCCCTCCACATCCCGACCGGCGTCGCCACGCCCGCGAGGAGGAAGCACGTGCACGGAGCTCGCCCGCTCCCACCCACCCCGACATCGGCACGGGTGCGTGCCGTCCCCGTCCGGCGTCGTGCGCTGAGCTGGTGGTGGCGCTGGCGCCACCACGCCGTGCTGCGGTGGTCGGCCGTCGCCCTGCTCGCCGCCGGCTGCGGCCTCGCCACCGAGCACCTCGCCGGGGTGCTCGACTCCCCAGCGCCGGCCTCGGTCGGCCCGGCCCTGATCGCCACCCGCGACCTGGCACCGGGCACCCGGGTCGCACCGGCGGACCTGCGCCCCGCCCCCGAGGGAGCCGTCGTCCCCACGGGCGGCGAGCCGGTCACCGATCCGGACGAGGCCGTCGGTCGGGTGGTGGCCGATCTCGTGTTGGCCGGCGAGGTCGTGGTCCAGGCCCGTCTCGCGCCCACCGGCCTGACCGGCGTGGCCGCGCTGCTGCCTCGTGGCCACGCGGCGGTGGCGGTCCCCCTGGCCGACAGCGCCCCCTCGGTCGAGCCGGGTCAGCCGGTCGACGTGTGGGCCACCCGGGCACCCTGGAGCGCCGGCGGCCTGGACGCGCTCACCGATCCCGCCACCGGACCGGCGGCCGAACAGGTCGCGGCGCGGGCCCTGGTCGTCGAGGTGGGCGACGGTGTGGTCACCCTGGCGGTCCCCGACGAGGACCTGCCCGCCACAACCGGCGCGCTGCTGGCCGGTTCGGTGGTGCTCACCGTGCGCTCCGAGCCCTGAACCGGCCTCCACCGGCGCGCTCGTCGGACCCGGGAGGTCCTCTACCGTGGGGCGATGCTCGACGTCGTCAGCGCCCGCCGTGCGCGACGGGGCGGCGGCCGGGGAGGCCGGACCGTCGTCGCCGCCCTGGCGGTCACCGGCCTGCTCGCCGCCTGCGGCAGCGCCGACGAGGGCGGCGAGCAGACCCTCCCGGCGTCGGTCGCCCCGTCCCCCACCCGAGGGGCCGGCACCTCCACGGCCACCAGCACCACGAGCAGCACCACCACGAGCAGCACCACCACGACCACGACCGTGTTCGAGCCGCGTCGGTTCACCCTCGCCGCCTCGGGTGACATCCTCCTGCACACCACGACGCAGCAGGATGCGCTGGCCCACGGCGGTGGATCCCGGTACGACTTCGACCCCGTGTTCGCCGAGGTGGCGCCGCTCGTCTCGGCCGCCGACCTGGCGCTGTGCCACCAGGAGACCCCCGTCTCGGCCGACAACACCGCGCTGTCGGGCTATCCGGTCTTCAACGCGCCGACCGAGATCGCGGCCGACCTGGCCGACGCGGGGTACGACGGGTGCTCCACGGCGTCGAACCACGCGCTGGACCGGGGTCGCGCCGGGGTGACCGCCACCCTCGACGTGTTCGACGCCGCCGGCCTGGGCCACGTCGGGACCGCCCGCAGCCAGCAGGAGCGGGACCGTCCGCCGATCTACGACGTGGGCGGCGTCGCGGTCGGGCACCTGTCGTACGCCTACGGCTTCAACGGCATCCCGCTGCCGGCAGATGCGCCGTGGCTGGCCAACCTCATCGATGCCGAGACCATCCTGACCGACGCCGCCGCGCTGCGGGACCGGGGCACGGCGTTCGTGGTGGTGAGCCTCCAGTGGGGTGCGGAGTACCAGGCCGCGCCGACGGCGGACCAGCAGGCCCTGGCGGCGCGCCTGCTCGGCTCGCCCGACGTGGACCTCATCCTGGGCACGCACGTCCACGTGGTCCAACCGATCGACCGCATCGACGGGAAGTACGTCGCCTACGGCATGGGCAACTTCCTGTCGAACCAGACGGAGCGCCCGCCGACCCAGGACGGGGTGCTCCTGCAGTTCGAGGTCACTGAGCAACCCGACGGCAGCTTCGCCGTGACGGCCGTGCGCTACACCCCGACCTGGGTCGAGCACCCCGGATCGAGGATCGCCCTCGCGTCGGGCAGCCGGTACCCCGAGTCCTACCGCCGCACGACCGAGGCACTGCACCTCCTGGGCACCTTCGACGGCACGCCCACGACCTGAGTCCCCGGTGTTTGCAGAATCGTTTTTCCGGCATTATCCTTCTGCTCAACCAGGAGGGAGCCGGACATGGGACGAGTGGTCGGGATCGTGGGCGGCGGACAGCTCGCCCGGATGACGTGCCAGGCCGCCAGCCCGGCCGGCCTCGAGGTGCGGGTGTTCGCGGCGCCGAGCGACGAGTCGGCACGCAGCGCGTGCACCGACGTGACCATCGGCGACTGCAACGACGCGATCCGCCTCGAGCGCTGGGCCCGGGACTGCGACGTGGTCACCTTCGACCACGAGAACGTCGACCCGACCGTGGTCGAGGCGCTCGAGCGGGCGGGCCACACGGTGCTGCCCGGCTCGAGCTCCCTGCGCCTCGCGGCCGACAAGCTCGTCCAGCGCGCCCACCTGCGCGAAGCCGGCCTGCCGGTCCCGGCCTTCGCCGCCGTGTCGGGGCCCTCGGACGTGGCGGCCTTCGCGGCGGACCACGGCTGGCCCGTCGTGCTCAAGACGCCGCGGGGCGGCTACGACGGACGCGGCGTATGGATCGTCGACGACCTGCCCGAGGCCATCGAGGTCTGCCACCAGCTCGAGGGACGGGGGACCCTGCTCGTCGAGGAGCTGCAGGTGATCGAGCGGGAGCTGGCGGTGCTCGTCGCGCGTCGTGCGAGCGGCGACCACGTCGTCTACCCCACCGTGGAGACCGTCCAGCAGGCGGGCGTGTGTCGGGTGGTGGTGGCACCGGCGCCCATCGACCCGGCGCTGGCCCGTGGGGCCCAGGAGCTCGCCGTCGCCGCGGCCGAGGCGGTCGACGCCGTCGGCGTGCTGGCCGTGGAGATCTTCGCCACCCCCCTGGGACTGGTCGTCAACGAGCTGGCCCCCCGGCCGCACAACAGCGGTCACGTCACCATCGACGCCTCGGTCACGTCCCAGTTCGAGAACCACCTGCGCGCGGTGCTCGACCTGCCCCTCGGCAGCCCCGCGCTGCGCTCCCCCGGCGCGATGGTCAACCTGCTGGCGCCCGACGATCCGATCGACCCGGTCGGCGCCCTGCCCGACGCCCTCGCCGACCCCTCGGTGCGGGTCCACCTCTACGACAAGCAGTCCCGTCCGGGCCGCAAGATCGGCCACGTGAACGTATGTGACGAGGACTGGCGGGTCGCCCTGGATCGGGCCCTGCGGGCCGCGGAACGGCTCCTGGCCCCGGCGCCCCGACCGGCCCGGCGCCGCCCGCGCTCGGCCGCGACCCGGGCGGCCGGCGGCTCGTCGCGTCGGGGCGGCGTCGGGGAGCTGACCGAGGCCGTGGCGTGAGCCGCGTCGCGGTGGTGATGGGCTCGAGCAGCGACCTCGACGTGATGGTCGGGGCGGTGGACGTGCTCGAGGAGTTCGGCGTGGACCACGAGGTGCGGGTGGTGTCCGCCCACCGCACACCCCACGCCATGTTGGCCTTCGCCCGCGACGCCCGCGACGCCGGCTACACCGTGATCATCGCGGGGGCCGGCGGCGCCGCCCACCTGCCCGGGATGCTCGCCTCGGCCACCACGCTGCCCGTCATCGGGGTCCCGGTGGGCCGACCCCACCTCGACGGCGTCGACTCCCTGCTGTCCATCGTGCAGATGCCCTCGGGCATCCCGGTGGCCACGGTGGGCATCGACGACGCCCGCAACGCGGGCCTGCTGGCCGTGCGCATGCTGTCGCTCGTCGACGCCGACCTGGCCGAGGCCCTCGAGCGCCACCGCGCCGCGCTCGAGGCCAGGGTGGCGGCCATGAACGACGGGTTGGCGGAGCGCCTCCGCCAGCTCCGCGGGGGCGGCTAGCGTCGGCGCCCGGTGCCCGACGACCCCACGCCCACGCCCACCCCCGCCCACCGGCCCCTGGCCCACCGCTCGCCCCGACGGGTGCGCCGCGCCGCCCTCGCCGTGCTCCTGCTGGCGGTCGCCGCGCTCGCCCTGGCCCTCGGCGCGCCCGGGGCCGAGGGCCGCACCGACGACGAACGGGCGGCGCAGGCCGCGGCAGCGGTGGCCACGACCGACGAACCCACCCCCGAGGACCTCGAACGCGCCGGCCAGGAGATGACCGCCGGCAAGGCGATCCTGCTCGGCGTCGTGGAGGGTGTCACGGAGTTCCTGCCGGTCAGCTCGACGGGCCATCTGCTCGTCGCCGAGCGCCTCCTCGACATCGGCGGGGACCCGGGGACAGAGGACGTGGCGAAGTCCTACGCCATCGCCATCCAGGCCGGCGCCATCCTGGCCGTGCTGCTGCTCTACTCGGGTCGGGTGCGCTCCATCCTCGAGGGGATGGTCGGCCGCGACGAGGCCGGACGCACCGTTCTGCTCGGCCTGGTGGTGGCGTTCCTCCCGGCGGCCGTCATCGGGGTCGCCTTCGAGTCGCTGATCAAGGACGCCCTGCTCGGCACGTGGCAGGTCATCGCGGCGTGGATCGCCTGGGGCGTGGTGGTGCTCCTGGTCGACCGCCGCTGGGTCCACCGGGGCGGCGGCGTCGCCCTGGAGGCCATCACGATGCGCCAGGGGCTGCTCATCGGCGTCGCGCAGTGCCTGGCCATGTGGCCGGGCACGAGCCGCAGCCTGGTGACGATCCTGGCCGCCCTGGCCGTGGGGCTGAGCCTGCCCGCGGCGGTGGAGTTCAGCTTCCTGCTCGGCCTGGTCACCCTGGGGGCGGCCACCGCCTACGAGACCGTCACCAACGGCGCCACGATGATCGAGGCCTACGGGTGGGTCGATCCGCTGCTGGGCCTCGCCGCCGCCTTCGTGTCCGCGGCCGTCGCGGTGAAGTGGATGGTCGCCTACCTGCAGCATCACAGCCTCGCCGTGTTCGGCTGGTACCGCATCGCCGTGGGTGTGCTCGCCGCCGGGCTGGTGTGGACCGGCGCCATGTAGCGCGCGCTCAGGTGCCGCCGAGCGACACGTCACCGATCACCAGGGTGCTGCTCGCCGAACCACCCGGCAGCCACTCCAGGTCCGCTCCCACGGCCACCACGTCGAGCAGGAGGCGCTGCAACGTGGACCCGATGGTGACCTCACGCACCGGTTCGCCCAGCACGCCGTCGCGGATCATCACCCCTTCGATGCCCACCGAGAAGTCGCCGCTGACGGCGTTCACCCCCGAGTGCAGACCCGTCATGGACTGCACCAGCACGCCGCGGTCCACGCCGGCCACGAGCTCGTCCACGGCGCGGTCGCCCGGTGTCAGCGCCAGCGCCAGGTGCCCCACACCGGGCGTGGAGCGGAAGCCCCGCACGGCGGATCCCGTGGACCCCGCGCCGGAACGCCTTCCCGTGTAGCTGTTGTGCAGGAAGCCGCGCAGCACGCCGTCCACGATCAGCTCGTTGCGGCGACAGGCCAGTCCCTCGCCGTCGAAGGTGTCGGCACCGTAGGAGCGGCTGTCGGTGGGATCGTCCACCAGGGTGACGGCCGGCGCCGCGATCTGCTCGCCCCGCCGGTCGGCGAACGGCGACCGGCCCTTGAGCACCCGTTCCCCCGACAGCATCCCTGCCGCGATGCCGAGCACGGTGGCCGCCATGCGGGGCTCGAGCACCACGCTGAGGCGCTGGGAGGGCACGGCGCGGGCCCCGAAGAGCCGCACGGCGCGGGCCGAGGCCTGGTCGGCCACGTCCTCCAGGTCGAGCTCGAGGTGGTCACGACCGGCATCCCCGAACGCTCCCACGTAGGTCTCGTCGCCGTCCTCGGCGATGGCCGACACCGCCAGGCGGCTCGACGTGCTGCGCCACGAGGCCCGGATGCCCGTCGTGGAGGCGATGGCCGCCTCACCGCTGCCGTCGCCGTAGACGGCGTTGCGCACCCGGCGGATGCGCGGGTCCCGCGACAGGGTGGCCTGTTCCAGGCGGAGGGCCAGGTCGATCTTGTCGGCCACGGGCAGCGACAGCACGGCGTCGTGCCACAGGTCCTGGTCGACGGCCTCGACGCCGTCGGGCTCGGCGAGGCCCTGGAACTCGTCGGGCTCACCGAAGCGCGCGTTGTCACGGGCGTCGTCGAGCACGTCACGCACGATGTCGGGCTCCAACGTGCCCGCCCAGGCGAAGCCCTGGCGTCGGTCGGTGACGACGCGGATGCCCACACCCGACGCCGAGGACGAGGTGAGCGACTCGACCTCGCCCCCGTACACCCGCACCGAGGTGGACCGGCCCCGGCCCACGAAGACCTCGAGGTGCTCCCCGGGGAGGGTCTGGGCGAGCACCGTCTCGGCCAGCGTCAGCAGGCCTGCGGTGTCGCCGACGGACGGGGGCGTCGTCGCGCTCACGTGCCCGACACGGTGACGTCGGGGATGACGAGGCTCACACCGGCCGCGCTCATCGGGAACCACTCCAGGTCGGCCCCCACCGCGGACACGTCGCGCAGCAGCCGCTGCAGGGTGGAGCCGATCGTGAACTCCCGCAGCGGCTCGGCCAGGGCCCCGCCGCGGATGCGCAGCCCCTCGGCGCCGGTGGAGAAGTCGCCGCTGACCGGGTTGACCCCCGAGTGCAGCCCGGCGACGTCCTGCACCAGGATGCCGTCGCCCACGGCGGCGACCAGCTCCGGCTGGCCGGCCGTGCCCGGTGTCAACACGAGTGCCTGCGTGCCGACCCCGGGCAACGACCGGAAGCTCTCCCGAACCGCCGACCCGGTGGAGACCGTCCCCGCCCGACGGGCGGTGTAAGCGTTGTGCACGAACTGCTGCAGGACCCCGTCGGCGACCAGCACGTTGCGACGGCAGGCGAGCCCCTCGCCGTCGGTGTCGGTGGCCGTGAACGCCCGGGCGTCGGTGGGGTCGTCGACCAGGGTGACGAGCTGCGAGGCGATGTCGTCGCCGAGGCGGTCCGCGAACAGCGACCGGCCCTTGAGCACCGACTCGCCGTTGAGCGTCCAGCCCAGGATGCCGAGGAGCTGGGCCGTCACCCACGGGTCGAGCACCACCGTGGCGCGCTCGCTCGGCGGCTTGGTCGCCCCCAGCAGCCGCGTGGCGCGCCGGGCCGCGTCGGCCGCGGCCCGGGCGGGATCGAGCTCGCCCGGCTCCCGGCCCGTGGAGAAGCCGAAACCGGTCTGCGTCTCGTCGTCCTGTTCGGCCAGCGCCCACACCGACAGGTAGGCCGCCGTCTCCTCACCGGCGTTGCGGACGCCCGTGGTGGACACGATGGCGCTGCGGAACACCCCGTCCCAGTACTCGGCCGACTCCACCCCGACGATGCGCCGATCGGCGGCCCGGATGGCCCGCTCGAGCTCGAGGGCCAGGTCGACCTTGGCCGCCGTGGGGTGCTCGAGCAGCGCCGGGCGGAACAACGCGAGCTCGGGGGTGGGCACGCCGTCGGGCTCGGCGAGGGCCTGGTACTCGTCGACGGTGCCGAAGGCCATGTTGTCGCGGGCCTCGTCGAGCACCTCGGCGACCGCACCCTCGTCGAGCGTGCCGGCGTAGGCGAAGCCCTGGCGCCCGTCGCGCACGACGCGCACCCCCACGCCCTGCGACTCCGCCGAGGCCAGGGACTCGATCTCGCCCTCGTAGGCCTTGATCTCGGTGTTGCGCTCGGAGGTGACGACCACCTCGACCTGTTCGCCGGGGTGGGCCCGGGCCACGAGGCGGTCGCCGACCGCCAGCAGTTCGTCGAGCATCACGACGCGGCGGTGCCGCCGATGGTGAGGCTGGTCACCCGCAGGGTCGGGACGCCGTCGCCCACGGGCACGCCCTGGCCGTCCTTGCCGCAGGTGCCCGGCGGGCCCATGGCGAAGTCCGTGCCGACGGCGTCGATGCGGTTGAGCACCTCGGGGCCGTTGCCGATGAGGTTGCCCTCCCGCAGGGGCTCGGTGACGCGGCCACCCTCGATGAGGTACGCCTCGGTCATGCCGAACACGAAGTCGCCGGTTGCGGTGTTGACCTGACCGCCGCCGAGCTGGCGGATGAACACGCCGTGGTCGGTGGAGGAGACGATGTCGTCGGGGTCGTCGGCACCGGCGAGCAGGTAGGTGTTGGTCATGCGCACCATGGGCAGGTGCTGGTAGCTCTCCCGCCTGCCGTTGCCCGAGCTGGAGCGACCCTCCTTGCGGGCCCGCAGGTGGTCCCACAGGTAGTCGGTGAGCACCCCGTCCTGGATGAGCACGTTGCGCTGGGCCGGGTGGCCCTCGTCGTCGACGGCGATGTTGCCCCACTCGCGGGCCATCGTGCCGTCGTCGACAAGGGTGACGAGCGGGCTGGCCACCTGCTCGCCGACGCGGTCCCGGAAGACCGAGGCGCCCTTGGCCACGAGATCGGCCTCCAGCCCGTGACCGCAGGCCTCGTGGAACAGCACGCCCCCACCGCCGGAGCCGATGACCACGGGCATCTGACCGCTGGGGGCGGGCCGGGCCTCGAGCTTCGTGATGGCCCGCCGTGCCGCCCGGCGGGCGAGGTCCTCGACGTCGTAGCGGTCGAAGAGCTCGAAGCCGACGGTGTGGCCGACCGACTCGCGTCCGGTCTGCATGCCGGTGTCGCCGGTGGCGACGCAGGACACCCAGAACAGGGTGCGCACGATCTCGTCGCCGGTCAGCACGCCGTCGCTGTTGGCCACCAGGATCCGCTTGCGGCTGTCGGCGTAGCGGGCGCTGACCTGGGTGATGGCGCCGGCCTCGGCCCGGGCGGTCTCGTCGGCCCTCGTCAACAACGCCACCTTGTCGGCCTTGCCCACGGTGTCCGGGAACACCTCGATGTCGTAGCCCCGGCTCACCTGACGGCGGGTGAGCGCCACCGTGCGGACCCCACCGCCACCACCCCGTGCCGCCGCGGCCGCCGCCTCGGCGGCGGCGGTCAGGCCCGCCTCGGAGAGATCGGCGGTGTGGGCGAAGCCCGTCGTCTCGCCCACCACGACCCGGATGCCGGCACCGCGGTCACGGCCGGAGGTCAGCTCTTCGACCTTGCCGTCGTCGAGCAGCGCGCCGGAGGACCGCTTGTCCTCGGCGTAGACCTCCGCGAACTCCCCGCCCGTGCGCAACGCCGTGCCGAGCACGTGACTGACCACCGATTCGTCGATCACGGCGTCCCTCTCCGTCTGGCTGGCCCGGGGCTCGGGCGGGGTCCTATCGTACCCGGGTGCCCGTGAAAGCCGGCTCGAGTGCAATGGTCGAACTCGTCGTCGGCGACGACGACACCGCCGTCGCGCTGCGCTCCGGCGACGTCCCGGTGCTGGGGACGCCACGCATCATCGCCCTCGCCGAGGAAGCCGCCGTCCGGGCCATCGAGGCGTCGCTGCTGGCCGCGGAGACCTCCGTCGGGATGAAGGTCCAGCTCGACCACCTGGCCCCCACGGCGGTGGGCGACACGGTCCGAGCGGAGGCGACCGTCGAGAAGGTCAACGGGCGCCGCATCACCTTCACGGTGTCGGTGAACGACGACCGCGGCCTCGTCGCCGTCGGACGGATCACCCGCGTGGTGGTCGACCGCGAGCGCTTCATCGACAAGGTCCGCTGAGCCGACGCGCCGACACGGCGCGACCGGCTGCGACGACCTCACAGCAGCATCGACGACCGGGGGTACGCGTCCTCGGGATCGGTCAGCACGTTGATCAGGTACGGGGCATCCGCGGCGAAGCCGCGCCTCAGCGCGGCCCCCAGGTCGTCGGGATCCTCGACCGTCTCCCCTGCACCGCCCAGGGCCCGCACCACCTCGTCGTAACGCGTCGCCGGTTGCAGATCGCAGGCGACGTCGTAGCCGTAGATCATGCGCATCGGGTGCTTCTCCAGTCCCCAGATGCCGTTGTTGCCGCACACGATGACCACCGGGAGCCCGTGACGCACCAGGGAGTCGACGTCCATGAGCGAGAAGCCGGCGGCGCCGTCGCCCAGCAGCACGACGACCTGGCGGTCCGGGTGCACCACCCGTGCCGCCAGGGCGTACCCCATGGCCGTGCCCAGACAGCCGTAGGGCCCCGGGTCCAGCCAGCACCCGGGCTCGTAGGAGTCGATGTACTTCCCGGCGTAGGACACGAAGTCGCCGCCGTCGCACACCACGATGGCGTCGCGGTCGAGGGCCTTGCGCAGCTCGCCGTAGACCCGGGTGGGCTTGATCGGCGTCGAACCCGCGGCGAGCAGGGCGCGCTCGCCCTCCTTGCCCGCGGCCTCGGCCGCGCGCAGCTCGGCGATCCACGGTTCGTGGTCGGCCCGGGGGCCCTCCCAGGCCGCGATGGTCGACATCGACCGACCCAGGTCCCCGATCGGAGCGCACGTCGGCGTCACGTGGGTGGCGCGCCCGTCGGGGTGGTCGACGAGGTGGACGACCCGGGCGTCGCCGAAGCGACCGAACGACAACCGGAAGTCCAGGGGCGTGCCGATGACCGCCACCACGTCGGCCCGGGCCTTCAGCAGCCCCCGCGTGCGGGAGAAGGCGAGCTCGTGGTCGGCCGGCAGGCAGCCCCGGCCGAGCCCGTTGACGAAGGTGGGCAGGCGCAGCGCCTCGACCATCTCTCGCAACGGGGTCCAGGCGCCGGCCCAGTACACGTCGGTGCCGACGACGATGGCGGGCCGTTCGGCGCCGGCCAGCAGCTCGGCCGCCCGCCGCAGCTCGTCGGGGTCGGCCTCGATGACCTCGGGGACGGGCCGCTCGGGGATCTCCGCCTCGCCCAGCGAGAACAGCACGTCGAGGGGGACGTCCAGGAAGACCGGTCCCCGGTGGGGAGCCGAGGCGAGCGACAGGGCATCGGCCATGGCCCGGGGGACGTCCTGGAGGTCGAACACCGTCCGGGCGTCCTTGGTGATCGACGACAGCAGCGGCAGGTGGTCGAACTCCTGCAGCGCGCCGGCACCCCACGTGGCCTGCTGGGCGCGCCCGCCCAGCACCAGCAGCGGCGAGCCGTTCGACCAGGCGCCGCTCACGGCGCTGAGACCGTTGGTGACGCCGGGACCCGCGGTCAACACCGCGATGCCGGGCCGACGGGTCAGCTTGGCGTACGCCTCGGCCGCGAAGGTGGCCGTCTGCTCGTGGCGGGTGTCGAGGATGCGCCACCCCTTCTTGACCGCCGCGTCGTAGAACGGCCACACGTGCGCGCCGTTGAGCGTGAACAGCTCCTTGACCCCGAAGCGGGCCAACGCCGCGAGTGCCAGGTCACCACCGTGGCCTGCGAGCACCTCACCCATGGGACACCTCCACCGACTCGTCGTCGACCCGGCCCACGTCCGTGAGGAACCCCACCAACGCCGACCACCAGGCATCGGGGGCCTCGAACTGCGGCAGGTGACCGGCCCCGTCGATCACGACCAGCCGGGCACCGGGGATGGTGGCGGCCATCCGCACACTGGCCTCCAGGAAGGGCTCGTCGTCCGCGCCCACGATCACCAGCGTGGGACAGCGCACCGCCGCCAGGGCGCCGGACCGGTCGGGCGCCGAGGTGATGAGCCGGGCCATGGCCGCGTACATGGCCCCGGAGCTGGCCCGCAGGTTGGCGTCGCCACGCGCCTCGAAGGACGGGTCGCGCTCGAGCAGCCGACGGTAGGCGGCGGTCTCGAGGGCGCCACCGCCCATCTCCCGCACGACGTCCGCGATGGCGGCGGTGCCGCCCTCCCGGGCGACCTGCACCCCCAGGTCCACCAGTGCGGGGTCCAGTGCCACGGCCCCGGTGTGGGTGTCCATCAGCACCAGCGCCCGCAGCCGTTCGGGCGCCGCGACGACCAGCACCTGGGCAACCATGCCGCCCATCGAGTGGCCGAGCAGCACGAAGCGGTCCCAACCCAGCGCGTCGACGAGCGCGGTGAGGTCCGCCGTGAACGTCTCGAAGGTGTACGCGTCCTCCCGGTCGGGCTTGTCGCTCTCCCCGTGGCCCCGCAGGTCGGGCGCCACGACGTGCCAGCCCAGGTCGGCCAGCGGCTCGAGGCACCAGTCGAAGTCGCTTCGGGCGCCGGTGAAGCCGTGCACCAGCAGGAGCGGGTCCCCGCCACGGCCGGCCTCGTCGATGACGAGACGAACCGCTCCGACGTCGACCACGCGTTGGGTCACCACCTGTTGCCCCCTCCCTCCGGTCCGGGCACCGTCCGCCCACCGTCGGAAGGGGCCGGGTCGAACGCTACCCGCCGGTCGTCGGTGTCGTGGGAACCTCGCCCCCGAAGAGGGCGCCCAGGTCCGGCTCCCACGTGGCGAGGTCGGTGACCTCGGCCGGGTCGGGCACCACGATGTCGACCGGCTCGCCCACCTCGGTGACGAGCAGCTCCACGCGCAGCTGCCCGGTGCCCGGCACGCCGCTGCCGGCGGTCACCGACGAGGCGTCCAGGTCCAGCACCATGCGGCGGATGATGCCGTCGCCGTCGATCCAGACCTCCAGCGACCCGGGGAAGACGGCCGGATCGGCGAGCTCGCCGTAGAAGTCGTCGTCGCGCAGCGCGTCCACCTCGGCGGGGTCGACGTCGACCCGGTACCGGGTGGTCCCGACGCCGTCGACGTCCTCCGGGCCGACCTCGGTGACCTCTCCCATGGCGTCGAGCACCCCCAGGAAGCCGCCGATGTCGTCCACCGCGAACGACTCGAAGCCCATCGTGGTCGACGAGCCGCTCCCCTCGGCCGGCGAGGACACCCACGGGGTGGGGACGCCCAGCACGCCACTGAACAGCGAGGAGCGGGTGTACACGGTGGCGCCGTCGGTGACCACCGTGACCGGCTCGAAGAGCCCGGCCATCAGGTCGGCGAAGGCCTCCATGCCCTCGGAGGCGTCGCCGGGCCCGGTCGGCAGCTCCTGCTGCTCGGCGAGGGACGCCATGCCGCTCAGGTCCATCGTGACCTGGGAGCGCCCGGCGCCGTCGTCGAAGGCACCGTCGATGCGCAGCACCACGGCCTCCTGCCCACCGAGCTCGGGGACGTCGAGGCCGGTCATGGTCAGCTCGAAGCGCCCCGACGTGACCGCCTCGGTGGTCCGGGTGGCGTCGCGCACCAACTGGACCTGCGCCGAGGAGCTCCCCGCTGTCGTCGTGCCGGCGTCCGATCCCCGCTCCGCAGCCTCCCCGGGCTGGACGTCGGCGCGCTGCACGGTGTCCTTCGCGCCGCAGGCCGACGCACCCAGCGCGAGCACCGCCGCCGTCGTCACGGCCAGCCGTCGCCAACCACCACGATCCGCCACGTGAGGCATGGTCGAACCCTTTCGTCGTCCCGTCCCAGGCTACGGCAACGATCGGCGCACGCAGCACCGCCCGTCACCGATCGCTCACAGCCGGCGGGACCCCGGGATGCCCGAGTTGACCGCCCGTCGTACACTGACGAGCACAGTTCGTCTCGGGGAAAGGGAAGCAACGGTTGGCTGCTGTCGAGGGACTCCTCCCCGATCCCGGCGACGGGACCGTCGTGGCGCGGGTGTCCCCGGGTCGCGCCCGGAGGCGCTGGGTGCTGCCCGCCCGCCTCGTGGCGACGGCGGCGCTGCTGGGTCTGCTGGCCTGGCGCACCCCCGACTTCGACTGGGACGAGCTGGTCCCCGAGTGGACGACCGCCACCGCCGCCTGGCTGGGGCTCGCCGCGATCTTCACCGCCATGGCGGTGCTCGTCTCGGCGTGGCGCTGGCGCCAGGTGCTGGTCGCCATGGGCATGCACGCCCGCCTGCGTCGCCTCGTGTCGCACTACTTCGCCGGTCAGTTCGTGTCCAACGTGCTGCCCAGCACCATCGGTGGCGACGTGGTGCGGGTGTCGAGGCTGTCACGCGACAACAACGACCCCGCCGACAGCTTCGCGTCGGTCGTGCTCGAGCGGCTCACCGGCTGGCTCGTCCTCCCGCTCATCACCATCGCCGGCTTCGCGGTGAACCCGGGTCTGCGCGAGCTCGGCGCCACCACGGCGATCGCGCTGCTCATCGCGTTGGGCACCCTGCTCGGGCTGGGCGTCGTGCTGGTCGTCGCCGACCACGAGCGACTCCTGGGCCGCTACGCCCAGCGGGAGGGATGGCGGCGCTTCATCGGCGCCGTGCACGTCGGCGTGCAGCAGCTGCGGAACCGTCCGGGGGCCGCGCTGAGCCTGCTCGCCGTCGGGATGCTGTACCAGCTGATCCTGGTGCTCGCGGCGTTGGCCGCGGCCCACGCGCTCGACCTCACCGACGTCGGGCCGACCGCCCTGCTGGCCTTCCTGCCGGCCGTGCTGGTGGCCCAGGTCGCCCCCATCAGCATCTCGGGCCTGGGGGTGCGTGAAGGTGCCTTCGTGCTGTTCCTGGCTCCGCTGGGCGTGCCCGCCGAGCAGGCGGTGGCACTCGGGCTGGTGCTGTACCTGCTGAACCTGGCGGTGGGCCTGCTCGGCGCACCGGCCTTCGCCGTCGGTGGTCGGATGCGGGAAGCGGCTGCGTGACCACGACGTCGATGTCGCTCCAGCGAGGCGCGGTCGACGTGCGGCCGCTGCGCTGGTGGCGCGAGGTCGGGCTGATCGTGGTCGGGTACCTCGTGTACTCCTTCGTGCGCAACCAGTTCGGCTCGGCCTCGGTCGGCGCCGGTCGGGCCTACGACAACGCCCTGCTGGTCATCGACGTCGAGCAGGCACTGCGCATCTACAACGAAGCCACGGTGCAGGGCTGGTTCCTGGGCTGGGAGCGCTTCTTGTGGTTCTGGAACGTCTACTACGGCAGCCTCCACTTCGTGGTTCCCGTGGTGGCCCTGGTGCTGCTGTTCCAGCGGGCTCCCCGGGCCTACCGGTTCTGGCGCTCGGTGCTGTTCGTCACCACCTTCGCAGCGCTGGTCGGCTTCAGCCTCTTCCCGCTGATGCCGCCTCGACTGCTGTGCGACTGCGAGTACGGCGCCGGCGTCGCCCACGGCTTCGTCGACACCATGCAGGCCTACGGCAGCATCTGGCAGTTCGGCTCCGGCGCCATGGCCTCGGTCTCGAACCAGTACGCGGCCATGCCCAGCCTGCACGTGGCGTGGGCCACGTGGTGCCTGGTGGCGCTGTGGCCGGTGCTGCGCTCGCGCTGGGCGCGGGCACTCGTGCTCCTGCACGCGCTCGCCACCGTGTTCGCGGTGGTGGTCACGGCCAACCACTACTGGCTGGACGTCGTGGGCGGCCTCGTGACCCTGGGTGTGGGCTGGGCGCTCGTCACCGCGGCATGGCGCCGATGGGCCTGGCTGCGTGGCGACGACCCGACTGCCGGTTCCACCGCGCAGGCCGCTAGCGTCACCTCGTGAGCGCCGCCGAGGCGCCCCCCGAACCGCACCCGGAGCCCGCCCTCGCATGATCCTCGAGACCGTCTCCTCACCGGACGACGTCAGGCGCCTGTCCTACGACGACCTGAACACCCTGTCGGTGGAGATCCGCCAGTTCATCGTCGACGCCGTCATCCGCCACGGCGGACACCTCGGCTCGAACCTCGGCGTCGTGGAGCTGACCCTCGCCCTGCACCGGGTCTTCGACTCGCCCCGCGACATCATCCTGTGGGACACGGGCCATCAGGCCTACGTGCACAAGATCGTCACCGGCCGCCGCCCCGACTTCGTGGACCTCCGCCAGGCCGGCGGCCTCTCGGGGTACCCCAGTCGGACGGAGTCACCCCACGACTGGATCGAGAACAGCCACGCCTCCACGGTGCTGAGCTGGGCCCACGGCCTGGCCACGGCCCAGGAGTCCGAGCTCGGTGAGCACCGCCGGATCGTCGCCGTGATCGGCGATGGCTCCATGACCGGCGGGATGGCCTTCGAGGGGCTGAACAACCTGGGCCACAGCGGCCGCAACGTCATCATCGTGTTGAACGACAACGGCCGGTCGTACGCGCCGACCGTGTCACGCCTGGGCGACACCCTGGCCCGGATCCGCAACAACCCGACCTACATGAAGCGCCAGGCCCGCCTGGAGCGCCTGCTCCAGGACCTCCCCGTGGTGGGGGGCCAGCTGGGGCGTGGCGTGGAGGCCACGAAGGCCGCGGTGCGCGAGATGTGGGAGCCGCCGGCCTTCTTCGAGACGCTGGGCGTGCGCTACACCGGGCCCTTCGACGGACACGACATCGAGGGCCTGGAGAAGGCGCTGCGCAACGCTGCGGAGCTGCCCGGACCGCACGTCGTGCACGTCTTGACGCAGAAGGGACGGGGCTACGCCCCGGCCGAGAACGACCCGGTCAAGCGGCTGCACGACACCTCCGAGGCCAAGCCCGGCAGCTACACCGCGGCCTTCACCGAGGCCGTCCTGGACCTGGCCGAGCAGCACCCCGAGGTCGTGGCCATCACCGCCGCCATGCCCGACTCGACCGGGCTGCTCGCCTTCGGTGAGCGGTTCCCGGATCGCTTCTTCGACGTGGGCATCGCCGAGCAGCACGCCGTCACCTCGGCCGCGGGCATGGCCATGGGCGGGCTGCGACCGGTCGTGGCCATCTACTCGACGTTCCTCACCCGGGCCTTCGACCAGCTCGTGTACGACGTCGGACTGCACCGCCAGCCCGTCGTGTTCGCCATCGACCGGGCGGGCATCACCGGCGACGACGGGCCGTCGCACCACGGCGTGCTCGATCTGGTGCTGCTCACCAAGATCCCGGGCATGACCGTGTTCGCGCCGTCCTCCTACCAGGAGCTGGGGGTGATGCTGCGCACCGCGCACGTCCTCGAGGGCCCCGCCGCCATCCGCTGGCCCAAGACCAGCGCCCGCCACGTCGGACCGGACGAGGTCGGTCACGACCTGCGGGCCCGCAAGGTGCGCTCCGGTGACGCGGTGTGCCTGGTCGGTGTGGGCAAGATGCTCGAGGCGTGCGAGCACGCCGCCGCGAAGCTCGACGAGGAGGGCGTGCAGGCCACGGTGTGGGACCCGCGTGTCGTGCTGCCGCTGGATCCGGCGCTCGTGGACGACGCCTCCCGGCACCCGTACGTGGTCGTGGTCGAGGACGGTCTGGTCGAAGGGGGCGTGGGCAGCCACCTCGCCCAGCAGGTGGCCGAGCACACGGTGGGCTCACCCGGCCCCAAGGTCCGTTGTCTGGGGGTGCCGGCCGCCTACCTGGCCCACGGCAAGCCCGACGACATCCTGGCCGACCTGGGCCTGGACGCAGCCGGCATCACGGCCTCGGCGCTCAGCCTGGTGTCGGCGGAGCGGCTCGACTCCGGCCCGCTGTAGCGCGGCTCACGTGTAGAAGGGGTTCTCGCCGGCGGTGTGGTCGGTGGCGTCGACGACCTCACGCACCTCGGGGATGGCTTCCTTGATGGCCGTGGCGATGCCCTGCACCATCGTCGCCTGGCTGAGCGAGCAGCCCTGGCAGCCGCCCCCCATGGTGAGGAACACCCGGTCGTCGTCGACGCCCACCAGGCTCGCGAAGCCGCCGTGGGCCGCCAGACCCGGGTTGATGGCCTCGGCCAGCAGGACCTGCACCTTGTCGGCGATGTCGCCGGTCAGTTCGAGGTCGGCACCCACCAACGGGTTCGGGCGGTTCGGGTTGCGGATGACCAGGCCGCCCTGTCCCGGTGACGAGGGCAGGTCCAACACCGCGCCCCGGAGCCGCTCGACGCTGTCGGCGGGGACGGCCACGGTGAGCTCACCCTGGCGGTACACCACGTCGTCGGGCAGGTTCTCCGCCTGATCCTCGAAGGCCAGGTCGTAGAGGTAGTCGACGCCGTTCACCCCGGTGACCTCGACCCGCAGGCACAAGGCGGCGGGGTCGTCCTCGCCGGCGCGGATCTCCAACACCTTCTCGAGCGCGGCGTCGGTGACGGTGAGGACCACGTCCTCGAGGCGGGTCTGGTCCTGCGTGGGGCTGGTCTCCAGCGACATGGCCGATTTCTCCTACGGCTGTGGTGCTAATCCTTCAGCGTAGCGGCGCGCACCGCCGATCGCCGCCGGGACGCGGCGTTCACGCCACGTAGGAGCCGGTGGCGAAGGCGGCGGCGAACACCGCCAGCAGTCCCGCGGAGGCCGACAGCACGGCGGCACGCACCACCGGACGATCGGCGAGGACCTCGCCCACCACCGCGAACAGGCTGAACGCCGGCAGCAGGTACCGGCCCGCACCCTGGAAGTCCTTCGAGCCGACGACGACCATGCCCACCAGCACGGCGGTGTGCACCGCGTACCCGAGGCCGAAACGGGTCGCGATCCGCGGCAGCAGCGCCACGGCACCCAGGGCGAGCAGGGCCTGGAACACCAGCCGGGCGGTGGTCGGCTGCCATCCCTCCTCGAGCCACTGGCGGAACAGCGCCGCCTTGAACCACGTGGTGGGGCCGGAGCCCTGGTCCCAGCCGTCGGTCTCCTGCACCGTGGCGAAGGCGATCGGATCGTCGAAGGACACCCAGAGGTAGGTGCACCAGGCCGCCAGGGCCGCCGGGGGCAACAGCAGCGGGAGGTCCCGCCGTGAGACGGGGAGGGGCCACCACCGGGGCGACCCGGTCCGGCGGCGGGTGGCGACGTGGCGTTCGACCGCGAGCACCAGCAGGCCGAGTGCCACCGCCACGCCGGTGGGGCGGGCGAGCACGGCCCCCGCGCCGAGCACGCCGGCCAGGACGGTGCGGTCCCGTTCGAGGGCCAGGAAGGCGCCGAGGCCGAGGGCCAGCAGCAGCCCTTCGGCATAGACCGCGCCTTGCAGGTAGAGGGCGTAGGGGTACAGGCACAGGGCGAGCACCGCGGTCGTCGCCGCGGCGGGGGACAGCCGGTCGGCGCACCACCGCCACAGCAGCACCGCCGCCGTCGCGCCGATCACGACGCTCAGCACGGAACCGGCGACGATCTCGTCCACGCCGAGCACCGCCACCACGGCGATCAGGCTCGGGAGGAGGGGGAAGAACGCCACCGAGGACTGCACGTCGGGATAGGCCTCGTAGCCGTGGCGGGCGATGCTGCGGTACCACAGCCCGTCCCAGCGGGCCCAGCCCTCGAACAGCGCCGGACCGTCGAAACCGGCTCCCGAGGCGTAGAGCTCGGTGCGGGGGAGGTGGACCGAGGCCAGCCACACCACCACCCAGACGGCCACGGCGACCACGAGGTAGATCGCCAGGGGTCGCACCCACCAGCGCGTCGGCGCGAGCGGGCCACCGTCGTCGTGGTCGACCGTCCCGGCCGCCGGCCCGGGGACCTCGATGGCGACGTCGAGCGCCACGCCCTGTGTGCCTCCCTCTGCGGCCGTCGGCGACCGGTCAACCTACCAGGCCCGCCTCCTCGGCCTCCGCTGCCAGTGCCAGCCACTCCTCCTCGGCCCGACCGAGCGCCGTCGCCACCTCGGCCAGCTCAGCTCCCACCCGGGCCAGGGCCTCGTGATCGGCGCCCACAGCCGCCAGGGCGTCGGTGAGCTCGCCGCGCCGCCGTTCGAGGACGGCCAGCTCACGCTCGGCCTGGCGCAGCAGATGGCGCAGCGTGCTCGGCGACCGGCGCTTGGGCCCGACCGCGCCCGGCGCGCCGCGCCCCGACGTCGTCACCTCGGCCGGCACGTCCGGGAGGTCCCCGCCGGCAGGCACGGCCACGGTGGCACGACCGCGCACCCGTGCCGAGCGCCGCTCGTCCTCCCACGCCGCGTACCCGCCCGGCCGACGGACCACGCGACCGCTGCCGTCGAGCACCACGACGTCGGTGACCGTGCGCTCGAGGAACGCCCGGTCGTGGCTGACGGCCACCAGCGCACCGGGCCAGTCCTCCAACCAGTCCTCCAGGGCACGGAGGGTGTCGAGGTCGAGGTCGTTGGTGGGCTCGTCGAGGAACACGACGTTCGGCCGTTGCGCCAGGGTCAACAGCAGCTGCAGCCGACGACGTTCGCCGCCCGAGAGCAGGCCCACGGGTGCCCACTGGGCGTCGCCGTCGAACCAGAACTGCTCCATGAGGGCGAGGTCGACCCAGTCGGGCTCGCCCTTGGCGCCGGCCACGGCGTCGCGCACCCGCTGGCCGGGATCCAGCACCGCCTCGGTCTGGTCGTACACGGCGAGTCGCACCGTGGGACCGATGACGACCGCACCCCGCAGCGGAGCCCGGCGCCCGGCCAGTACGTCCAGCAGAGTCGACTTCCCCACGCCGTTCGGGCCCACGATGCCCAGGCGCTCCCGGTTGTCGAGCACCAGTTCCACGTCCTCGAGCAGCGCCGGACCGTCGCCCCAGCCGACGTCCACCCCGTGCGCCTCGACGACCCGGTCTCCGAGGCGCAGCGTGCCCGGGTACCGCTTGGCGACCCCGGCCTCCCCCCATCCGACGGTCCCCTTCGCCGGTCCCTCGGCACGGGCGGCCGCGGAGAGGTCCAGCCCGTCACGTCGAGTGGGGGCCTCGGCGCGGCCACCCACGATCTCGCGGGCCGCGTCGAGGCGGGCCTTGGGCTTGCGGGAGCGGGCCGGCGCTCCACGCTGCAGCCACGCCAGCTCCCGGCGGGCGAGGATGCGGCGGGTGGCCTCGGCCGCCGCGGCGCGCTCCTCGCGGGCTGCCCGGCCGGTCAGGTAGCCCGCGTACCCGCCCTCGTGGAGGTGACCCCGACCCCGATCGAGCTCGAGCACGCGGCTGCACACCCGGTCGAGCACGTGCCGGTCGTGGGTGACGAGGAGCAGGCCGCCCCGGAAGGCGGCGAGGCGCTCCTCCAGCCACGCGATGGCATCGATGTCGAGGTGGTTGGTCGGCTCGTCGAGGATCAGCAGGTCGACCTCGGCCACGAGCGTGCGTGCCAGCGCCACCCGCTTGGCCTGGCCACCGGACAGCGTGGCGGTGTCGGCCTCCGCCAGGGGACCCATGCCCAGCCGGTCCAGCACCGCCGCGGCCTCCCACCCCTCCCCCACGGCGGCGCGCACCGTGCCCGCCGGCAGGTCGGGACGCTGACCGAGCACCCCGATGCGCACGTCGCGCCCGCGGCGCACGGTGCCGCGCTCGGGCTGCTCGTCGCCCGCCACGACGCGCAGCAGGGTGGTCTTGCCCGCGCCGTTGAGGCCGACCACGGCGACGCGGTCACCGGTGGACAGCGTGAAGGAGAGGTCGTCGAACAGCGGGCGTCCGGGACGACTGGCGGCGACGTCGTCGACGTCCACGAGGATCACGGACCCACGGTAGCCACCGGTCGGGCCGCCGCCGACGAACGCCCGACCCGTCGGCGCCCGCCTACTCCCGCCCTGGCCGCCGGACCTACAGTGGCCGGCCGTGGTCACCGCCGACAGCACCACCGAGGCCGTCCCGCCCGGCGCCACCGCCGCCCTGGCGGACCTGCACCGCGCCCGGCGCCACAACCACCGCGCCGTGGTGCACTGGGTCGACGCGCTGTACCGGGTCTACCTCACGGGACTGGGCGCAGCCATCGTCGTCGTGGTGGCATCGGGCCTGCTCCCCCACGAACCCCTCGACCCCGCCGGCGTGGAGGCGCTGGCGGCCGAGGGACCGGCCTGGCTCGGTCTGGCCATCGCTGCGGCGCTGGCGTTCGGCCTGCGCTCCGGCAGCCGGGGCGGCCCGCTGACCCTCGAGGCCGCCACGGTGCAGCACGAGCTGCTGGCGCCCCTGCCCCAGGCCGTCGTGCTGCGCGGATCGGCGTTCAAGCAGCTCCGCTTCCTGGCCTTCGCCGGCACCGTGGTGGGCGGCATCGTGGGCGTGCTGACCGTGCGCCGCCTCCCCGAGAACGAGGTCGCCGGCGTGGTGTGCACCGCCGCCACCTTCGCCCTCGCCGCCGCCGCCGCCGCCGGCATCGCCTACGTCGCCTCGGGGCGGCGCCTGTCGCGCTGGGCGGCGGGCCTGCTGGCACTGGGCCTGCTGGGCTGGTCGGCCCTGGACATCACGGCCGGGCTCACCACCTCGCCGGCCACCATGCTGGCCAGCCTCGCCTTCGCACCGCTGTCGTTCGACCCCCTGGCCGTGGTCGGCGTGCTGGCCGCGTCGCTCACCGTCGCCGCCGGGGTGGGCTCGCTGTCGGGACTCTCGGTCGAGACGGCACGGCGACGGGCCGGGCTGGTGTCCCAGCTGCGCTTCGCCGTCACCCTGCAGGACATCCGCACCGTGGTGCTCCTGCGTCGCCAGCTCGCCCAGGAGACCCCCCGCACCCGCCCGTGGATCCGCCTGAAGCGGGGAGGCCGCCTCCCCGCCGTGTGGCGGCGGGACTGGCACAGCTACTTCCGGTTCCCCGCCGTGCGGGTCGCCCGCCTGGTGACGCTCGCCGTCGTCGCCGGCCTGGCCCTCGGCTTCACCTGGCGCGGCGCGGCCCCGGCCTTCCTGGTCGCGGCGGTGACCCTCTACCTGGCGGCCTACGACGCCGTGGAGCCCGTCGCCCAGGAGGTCGACCATCCCACGCGCTGGGACGACCTGGCCGTGGATCCCGGCCGCCAGCTGCTCCTGCACCTGCCGGCGGCGCTGACCCTCATGGTGTTGCTGTGCCTGGTGAGCGCGGCCTCGGCTTTGGTGCTGGTGCCGGCCTCGGTGGTGGCCGATCTCACCCCGGTGCTGGTGGTGCCCGTGGCCCTCACCGCAGTGGCCGGGGCCGCCGTGAGCACGACCCTCGGCGCCCCCGACACGGCGGCGCTCGTCGGCATGGGCGCCGACATGATGGGCCTGGTGCTGATGCTGCGACTCGTGCTGCCGCCGGCGATGGTGGTGGCGGCACTGGCCCCCGTGCTGGGGGCCGGGAGCGATCCCGCCGACCTGCAGGTCGAGGCGGTGTCCAACAACGTCACCTACTCCGTCTTCTTCGCCGCCGCGGGCCTGCTGTGGCTGCGGTTCCGCAAGCCGAACCGCATCTGAGCACGCCGACGCGACCTCGACGCCTGGAGCACCTGTGAGCACCGATCCGACCCTGCAGACCGAGTCACTGACCAAGGACTACGGCGACGGCCTCGGCCTGCACGGCCTCGACCTGGTCGTGCATCCCGGCGAGCTGGTCATGCTCGTCGGCCCCAACGGTGCCGGGAAGTCCACGTTCCTGGGCCTGTGCGCGGGGCTGATCGAGCCCTCCGAGGGCAATGCCTGGGTCGGGGGCACGGCCATCGGCACCGTCGAGGCACGGGCCCGCACCTCCTACCTGCCCGACTCGCCGGTGCTCTACGACGACCTCTCGGTCAACGAGCACATCGAGTACGTGGCCCGCATGCACGGCACCGAGGACTGGGAGGACTACGGCGACGAGTTGCTGGAGCTGTTCCAGCTCACGAGCCGCGCCGACGACCTGCCCGGCACCTTCAGCCGGGGCCTGCGCCAGAAGGCGGGCCTGATCCTGGGGCTGGTCCGTCCCTTCTCGCTGCTGCTCATCGACGAGCCCTTCGCCGGCCTCGACGCCCCCGCCCAGCTCACCCTGGTCGACGTGCTGGCCGAGCTCGTCGAACAGGGGGCCGCCGTGGTGTGCTCCACCCACCAGTTCGACCTGGTGCCGGTGGCCACCCGGTGCGTGGGCCTGCGCGACGGGGAGCTGAGCTACGACGGGGACGTGTCCGAGGACGTGATCCGCGACCTCGTCGGGGGCTGACCCTACGCTTCGACGCCGACATGCGCGCCGAACGCCCACCCCGCCCGACCGAGGATTCCCCCACCGTCTACCGCCGGGGCATCCTGACCCCACCGCCCGACCTCGACGCGCCGACGCGGCCGCGCCGGGCGTACCCGACGGTCGAGGCGACGCCGGGGTTGTGGGTCACCCAACGGGGCTCGGGGATCGCGGGCGCGGTGCTGCGCGTCGCCAACGGCGTCGTGACGGTACGGGGCGAGGACGGCCGCGACCGCCAGGTGCGCGCCCGTGACGGCGGCTTCGACGTGGGCGGCCGCCAGGTCACCCTCGTACCGGCCCGGGCACGCGACGACGCCGCCCCGAGGCGCACCGCATCGGGATCGATCGCCGTGCCGGACGCCCCGGCCCGCATGGCCCGGGCCAGCCGCATCTACGTCGAGGGCAGGCACGACGCCGAGCTGATCGAGCTGGTGTGGGGCGACGACCTGCGCATCGAGGGCGTGGTGGTCGAGCTGCTGGAGGGCGCCGACCACCTCGAGGAGGTCGTGCGCCGGTTCGGTCCCCGGCCCGGTCGGCGGCTCGGCATCCTGCTCGACCACCTCGTACCGGGCTCGAAGGAGGCCCGCCTGGCCGCCACCGTCGACCACCCCGACGTGCTGATCACCGGGCACCCGTACGTGGACATCTGGGCCGCGGTGAAGCCCTCGGTGGTGGGCATCGAACGCTGGCCCGAGGTGGCGAAGGGCCGCCCGTGGAAGGAGGGCGTCTGCGCCGCGCTCGGTGTCGAGGATCCGGGCCGCTTCTGGACGCAGCTGCGCAACCGCATCGGGAGCTGGACCGACCTCGAGCCCCCGCTGGTCGGCGCGGTGGAGTCGCTGATCGACTTCGTGACCCAGCCCCAGGGGTGACGCCGCCCGCTCAGCTGCGGACGCGGCTGCGCAGGGCCAGGAAGGCGAGGGTCTGGGTGATGGCCCCCACCACGACCACCGCCGCCAGGCCCTGGGCCAACACGTCCCACTCCCAGCCCTCGGTGAGCAGCGACCGCAGCGCGGCCAGCAGGTAGGTCACCGGGTTCAGGTCCGCGATGGTGGCCAGCCAGCCCGACAGCGCCTCCTCGGGCTTCAGCGCGATGGCGTACGGGATGCCCGCGTACGCGATGCCCCACAGGGCGCCGACGAGGACGAACACCAGCACGCCCACGGGGCCGGAGTCGAAGCGCACGCCGACCACGAAGCCCAGGATGACCACCGGGATGCTGAGCGCGATGACGAGCACGAAGTCGGCCGCCATCAGCCCCAGCAGCATGGCACGCCGGTGCATGGGGGTCATGAGCATCCGATCGAAGTAGCCGTCTCGGATGTCGATGACGAGGCTCGAGGCCCGGGTCACGCCGGTCACGGCGAAGATGATCGCCACCGGCAGCTGGAAGGCCTTGTAGTCGATGCCGGCGTTCGCCTGCACGAAGTTCTCCAGCGCCCCCACGTTGACCGCGAAGAAGAACACCGGGATGACGAGCGCCGGGATGACCGCCTCCAGATCCCGCGAGGTGAGCAGGAGCGCCCGCGTCGCCACCGCCAGCAGGTCGCGTCGGAAGCCCCCCGGTCGGGCCCGGACGACGGGTGCGGTCGTGGCCGGGGCGGCGCTCACCGGGGCCCCCGGTGCGCGTGCGCGGCCAGGTCGGCGACGTCGCCGGCGAAGTGGTCGGGACCCGGGGCATCGTCACCGGGCTCGCTGCGGTGGCCCGTGAGCAGGAGGAACACGTCGTCGAGCGTCGGTCGCCGCAACGTGAGGTCGGTGACCGTCACCCCACAGCCGTTGAGGGCCACGGCCACCGGGCTGATGGTGGCGGGGGCGTCGGCGACGGAGATGGTGAGCTCGTCGCCTTCGACGGTGACCTGTCCGACGCCCGGCACGACCGACACGGCGGCACTGGCCACCTCGGGATCGCCACCGATGCGCGCCACGACGACGTCGTTGCTGATCCGGCGCTTGAGCTCCTCCGGCGTGCCCTCGGCGATGAGGGTGCCGTTGGCGATGATGCCCACGCGGTCGGCGAGTTGGTCGGCCTCCTCGAGGTACTGGGTGGTGAGGAAGATGGTCATGCCCAGCTCCTCGTTGAGATGGCGCACCTCGTCCCACACCCGCGCCCGGCTGACCGGGTCGAGGCCGGTGGTGGGCTCGTCGAGGAACAGCACCTGGGGGTTGTGCACCAGCGCGGTCGCCAGGTCGAGGCGGCGGCGCATGCCGCCCGAGTAGGTGCCGATGCGGCGTTCGATGGCGTCGCCGATGTCGACCAGGCTCAACACGTCCTCGACGCGCCGTCGCGTCTCGACGCGGTCGAGGCCGTAGTAGCGGCACTGCAGGGTGAGCAGCTCGCGCCCGCTCAGCATGGGATCCACGGCGGCGTCCTGGAGCGCCACGCCGATGCGCAGCCGCACGTCGCCGGCCTGGGCACGCACGTCGTAGCCGGCTACCCGCGCCTCGCCCGCCGTCGGGGTGAGCAGTGTCACCAGCAGGCGGACGAGGGTCGACTTGCCGGCGCCGTTGGGGCCCAGGAAGCCGTAGATCTCTCCCTCGGGGATGGCCAGGTCGATGCCGGCGACAGCTTCCAGGTCCCCGAAGCTGCGACGCAGGTCGTTGGTCTCCACGGCGAGATCCGGCACGGCGCGAGGGTATCGGCGCGCGCCGGGCGTCGCACCCCTGGTCGCTAGGGTGGCGCCACCGACGACGAAGGGGACGTCGATCATGTGCGACACCGTGTGCGTGGCTCACCGCGACGGCATGCTGTTCGGGAAGAACTCCGACCGCCCCGTCGCGGAGGTGCAGCTCGTCGAGGCCCACGGCCCGCGACCTGCCGGCGGGACCCTGCGCACGCAGTACCTGGCGCTGGCCGACGAGGGGTCCTGCCGACTCGTCGGCGCCCGTCCCGACTGGCTGTGGGGCTTCGAGCACGGCGTGAACGAGCACGGCGTGGCCATCGGCAACGAGGCGCTGTTCACCGCCCGGGATCCCGCCGCCGAGCCCGACGCGCTGATCGGCATGGATCTCGTACGGCTCGGGCTCGAACGGGCGCGCACGGCCGACGAGGCGCTGGACCTGATCACCGACCTGCTCGAACGCCACGGCCAGGGCGGCATGGCCGACCAGCACTACGACCTGCGCTACTTCTCGTCGTTCCTGCTCGCCGACGCCCGGGGAGGCTGGGCGCTCGAGACCAGCGGGACGACGTGGGCGGCGCGACCGGTCGGGCGGGGCTGGTCCATCTCGAACCGCATCTGCCTGGGAACCGACTGGAGCCGCGCCTCGCGCGACGTGGCCCCCGGCGCTGACTTCGACGCCTACCGGGACACGTCCTCGACGGGTACCGCCGACTGCCGGCTCGCGGCCACCCGGGCGCTGGCATCCCGCCCCGACGAGGTCGGCCCCCGCGACGTGGTCGCCACCCTCCGCCACCACGGCGAACGTCCCTGGGGAGCTCCCGGTGCCGATCCCGGCGACGTGAGCCCGCTGCCCCCGGCCCAGTCCGACGGCGACGGCACCGGCTGGTCGGTGTGCATGCACCTGCGGGACTTCGAGACCACCACGTCGTCGATGGTGGCGCTGCTGCCCCGTGACGCCGAAGCCCCGGTCCGGATCTGGGCGGCCGTGGGCACCCCCTGCGTCAGCATCTATGCGCCGCTGTTCCTCCCGGGGCCCGTACCCGTGGAGCTGGGCCTGGAGGCGACGTGGGGCCGGGTGGCGGCGCTGCGGGCCGCCGTGGAGCGAGAGGACGACGCGCTGGTCGCGGTGCGCGCCGTGCTCGGCCCGGTGGAGTCCGAGCTGTGGGACGAGGCCGACGCCGTGGTCGACGACGACGCCGCCCGCACCGCCTTCTCGGCCACGCTGTGGCCCCGCATCGACGCCGCTCTGGCGCTCGCCGCGACCGCCGTGGCGTGAGGCTCGCGACTGCCGCCGGGGAGATGCCCGGCCGGAACCTGCACACCTGCCGACACCTCGGTACGCTCGCCTCCGTCGGCGGCGACCACGACGGGGGCGGGCCAACGATGCTGCGGTTGGTGGAGTGTCAAGCCGTGCTGTTCGGCTGTCGCACCATCGCGGTCCGACCCGAGGGCGGCATCCTGACCCAGCAGACGACACCGGGCGCCGAGTGGCTCCTGGCCCGGCTGCCACCCGGGCGCGCCGCCATCATCGGACCCGACCAGCACGCCGACACCTACGCCGCCGTCGACCTGCGACCGCCGACGGTCGTGCAGGCCGAGGTGAGCACCTCGTCGCTCCTGCTGGCCGCCTCGGTGCTGCGGGCCGATCCGGGGGACGTCCTGGTCCTCGTCGACGAACCCGACCACCTCCGGTCGGCCCGGTCTGCCGACATGAAGGTGATCGCCCTGGCGACCCGCCACGAGGCCGAGGCGCTCGCCGGTGCCGACCTCGTGGTGCCCAGCCTCCGCTCGGTGCGCGCCATCGGGGTGCACCCCCTGCTCGTGCTGGAGGTCGACGCGCTGCCGGACACGGGACGGTGGAGTGCCGGGCCCAACCACCCCCTATGAGCGCACCGGCCGAACCACCACGCCATGACGACGACCTCGCCGCGGCCGGCCTGTACGAACCGGGTGCCGACGACGCCGCGGAGCAGGTGGCGCTGGTGCGTCGACTGCTCGACGGGGGCGTGCCCCTCGACACCCTCGTCGAGTCGGCAGCGAGCGGCCGCATGGGCTCGCGTCTGGCGGAACGGGTGGTGGGCCGCTGGCAGCCCCTGCTCACGCTCGACGAGGTCGCCGAGCTGGCGGGGCTGCCCGTCGAGCGGGCGAGGCTGGTCTGGCGGGCATCCGGCTTCCCCGACCCGGCGCCGGACGCCCGGCCGTTCTGGCCCAGCGACGCCGAGGTCTTCCGCGCCTTCGACCTCGGCGCGCACCTGTTCGGAGACGACGCCACGGCGCAGTTCGCCCGGGTCATCGGCCGCGCCGCGGCCCGCATCGCCGAGGCTGCGCTGGCCATCTACTTCGAGTCGACCGTCTCCGAGGACGGTCCCCGGGGCCACGGCGTCGTGGAGCAGGCCCGCACCGCCGAAGGCGCCGCGGCGGCGTTCGACCTGCTGCCCGTGGCCGTCGAAGGACTGCTGCGGCACCACTTCGGCGAAGCCGTCCGGCGGGCCGCCGAGTCCGGCCTCAGCGATGGCGGCGTCCCCGTGCAGTGCATCGGCTTCCTCGATCTGGTCGAGTCGACCCGCCTGGCCCGACGGCTGACACCCGACGAGCTCGCCGCCATCTCCTCGGAGTTCGAGACGACCTCGGCGGATCTGGTGTCGGCACACGGCGGTCGGGTGGTGAAGTTCCTGGGTGACGGCGTAATGTACGTGGTGACCGATCCCGGCGCCGCGTGCGAGATCGCGCTCACGATCCGCGACGCCGTCCGGGCCCACCCCACCCTGACCTCGATCCGGGGAGGCCTCTGCTTCGGCACCGTGCGCTGGCAGGCGGGCGACTACTACGGACCGGTCGTGGCGCTCGCCTCCCGCCTGGAGGACCTGGCCGAGCCCGACACGGTGCTCGTGCCGGGCCTGCTGGCGCTGGACCTCGAGGCCCGTGGCTTCGCCGTGCGGGCCGCGGGGCGCAGGGCCATCCGCGGCTTCGATGAGCCCATCGAGCTGGTCGCCGTCGACTGGCCACCCTCCGGCCGCCCTCCCGCCGCCCCCTCGGCACCCTGACATCGGCTGCCGTGCGCCGCGAGCCCGCCGAGTCAGACCCGGTGCTGCGCCGCCCACACGGGCGGGAGACCCAGAACACGAGTACGTTGGCCTCGGCTCACGGCAGATCGCCGTCGCCACGGGGGGACGTCGACATGGCGCATACGCAGCTGTCCAGGACGCGCGCGGTACCCGAGGCCTGGGAGGGCCTGTCCCAGGAGGAGAACGACGCCCAATCCGCTGCCATCTACGAGGCCATCGCCCGCAACGGCGGTGAGATGAAGGCGGTCGGCGTCTCGCCGAGCGCCATGAACATGGCCTCGATCGTCGAGTACCCGGACGAGGCGTCTGCGCAGCGTTCGGTGGCCGAGATCATGGCGCTGGGGACTCTCGAGTTCGTCTCCATCGAGACGCTGTGGGACCTCGGCTCATGGACGGCGATGTTGCGCGAGGCGAACAACGCGTCCTGAGCGCAACGCGCACGAACGAGGGCGCCCTCGGTCCATCACGGGACGGGGGCGCCCCTCTGCGCAGGGCCACGTGGATGCCCGACTGCCAGCCCCACGAGGAAGGCCGGGGACCGCGAAGGAACCCGGGGGCGGGAACCCGCGGGTCAACCCGAGCACCGAGTGAGACCCACGTCGTTGCCGTTGGCGTCCACCGCCTTGCTCCACCAGCTCACGTGGACGTCCTCGGTGGGCGTGAAGATCGTAGGGAACCGGAGCCTCGACGCTGGTCGCCCGACCACGAGGCCTGATCGATGCCCGTCGACGCTGCGCCGTCCCGGACGGGACCGGGAACCGGGCGGGTCCACCCGACCGGTGTCGGGTCGAACGCCTCCACCCAGACGGCGTCTGTGGTGTCGGCGCCGATGACCCCGAACAGCAGCGCGACAGCGACCGGCACGGCGGCGACCTTGCCGAGGACGCGTGCAACGAACCATGGCTGACCTCCCCTCGACCGAAACCGAGGCACCGGTCGGGAGCGCCGGTTTCGCCCGTCACTCCCCACAGCGCAGGGGCCCACACACGGGCCGCGGATCCTCGTGTCGCTCCGTGACGACGTGGCGCGCAGCGAGCACCGCTCACGCGTCGCCGTCGCTACCGAGGTCATCCTCGAGGCGCACGCCGCAGTACGTGACGCAGGAGGCCACCGGACCGGCGGCCCGGCGGAACGACGCACGGGCAGCCCTCCGCTAGCGTCGGTCACCATGAGCGATCACGTCACCTACGAGCTCGACGGGGACGTCGCCGTCGTGCGCATCGACGACGGCAAGGCGAACGCCCTGTCCCACGATCTCATCGGCGCCATCGACGCCGCGATCGACCGGGCCGAGGGCGAGGCGAAGGCGCTCGTGCTGATCGGACGGGAGGGCAAGTTCTCGGCCGGCTTCGACCTGCGCACGATGCAGGCCGGCCCGCAGCAGGCGCGGGATCTGCTGGCGGCCGGGGCGGCGCTGGGCCTGCGCCTCTACGAGCTGCCCATGCCGGTGGTGCTGGGGGTGACGGGTCACGCCCTGGCCATGGGGGCCATCCTGCTGTACTGCGCCGACGTGCGCATCGGCGCCGAGGGTCCCTTCAAGCTGGGCCTCAACGAGGTCGCCATCGGCATGCCCGTGCCCCGCTTCGCCGTGGAGCTGGCCCGGGACTGCCTCTCCAAGCGCCACTTCAACGCCGCGGTGAACCTGGCCCAGGTGTTCGACCCGGCCGCGGCCGTGGACGCGGGCTACCTCGACCGGATCCTGCCCGCCGACCAGGTCGCCCCGGCCGCCATCGAACGGGCGACCGAGCTGGCCGCCACCCTGCACCCCGGGCCCTTCGCCCTCACCCGGACCTACGTCCGCGGTGAGCTCACGACGCACCTGCGGACCATCCTGGCCGAGGACATCGCCGCCTTCTCGATCGCGGCGGACTGACATGGGCGAGGCCACCAACCGCCAGGTCGTCGAACGCTTCTGGCGGGCGCTCTACGACCGTGACTGGGACCGCATCGCCACCTTCTTCGGCCCGGACTCGCAGTACACCGACGTGCCCTCGCCCGAAGACGACGTGGCGAGGGGACCCGAGCAGATCGTCGCCCGGCTGCGGCTGGGCATCGAGCCCCTCCAGGACTACATCCACCACCTGCGCCACGTGGTGGCCGAGGGCGACCTGGTGATCACCGAGCACGCCGAGGAGTGGCGCTGGCACACCGGCGAGCAGATCGTGCTGCCCTTCGTGTCGGTGCACGAGCTGCGAGACGGCGTGATCGTGCGGTGGTGGGACTACTGGGACCTCCAGACCCTCATGAACGCCGCCCCCGCCTGGTGGGTCGAGCACATCATGCAGGGCTACACCTAGCCGGCTACGGCGCCGGGTTCTCGATCGTGCGCCACGCCCGCGCCCGCAGGTAGGGCTCGAACCGCTCGGCGATCAGCTCGAGGTCACGTGCCGTCTTGGGGCGCTTCAGCTCGTACAGGTGCTCGAAGCCCGTGAAGGCCAGGGTCACGTCCCACAGATCGAGGGCCTCCTCGCCGACGGGCGCGGGCACCACCACGGGGCCGTACACGGCGCGTCCGTCGGGGAGCAGGATCGTGGGCACCCCGAACGAGCCCGACTCGGCGGCGACCCGGTGGTCGGCCAGCACCTCGTCGCTCGTGGACGGATCGGCGATCGCCTCGTCGAGCAGCTCGGGGGCCAGGCCCAACTCGGCCAGCAGGGCACGGTGCACCTCGGGTTCGTGGGTGGGACGGCCCTGTTCGTGGAAGGCACGCCCGACCGCCGCGTACCACCGGTCGAGGACGTCCTGGCCGTCACGCCGCAACCGGGCCCCGATCCGCATCTGCGACCACCCGTAGGACCAGGGCCGCTCCCACGGGTGCTTCTTGCCCTCCTCCCGGTTGATCTCCTCCAGCGAGCAGAACCGCCACCGGATCTCCGTGCCGGTGGCGTCGCGCACGGTGCGCATCCACAGCGAGCTCTGATAGGCGTAGGGGCACATCGGGTCGAAGAAGAACTCGACCGACGACGGCCGCTCGGGGGGCCACTGCAGGGACATGGCCGACACCGTACCGGTCGGACGGATCCCGGCCCGGGGGTAGGGTGCGCGCATGGTGGAACCTGTCGTGCACCTCCTGGAGACCGAGTGGACCGTCATCGGCGAGCTCGTGGACGACCTCGACGAGCAGCAGTGGAAGCTCCCCACTGATCTGCCGGGTTGGACCGTCCAGGACAACCTGAGCCACATCGTCGGCACCGAGCTGATGCTGCTCGGTGAGCCGGCCCCCGAGGTGGACGTGCGTCACCTCCCGCACGTGCGGAACCCCTTCGCCGCCGCCATGGAGCCCTGGATCGAGGCCCGGCGCGGCCTACCCGGCGAGGAGGTGCTGCAGGAGTACCACCGGGTGATCGAACGTCGCCTCGAGCAGCTCGAGGCCCTGACCACCGCGGCGTTCGAGAAGGTGGGCTGGTCCCCCGTCGGCGAGGTCCCTTACCGCGACTTCATGGTGGTGCGCGTCTTCGACTGCTGGATGCACGAACAGGACATGCGACGTGCGCTGGGGCGTCCGGGCCATCTGAGCGGACCCGTGGTCGACACGGCCCTGACCCGGTTCGAGGCGGCGCTGGGCTTCGTCGTGGGCAAGAAGGCGGGCGCCCTCGACGGGTCGTCGGTGGTCTTCGTGCTGGAGGGCGAGCCGGTGCGCCGCTACGCCGTCGTCGTCGAGGGACGGGCGAAGCTGGTCGCCGAGCCGCCCGTCGAGCCGACCGTTCGGCTCACCATGCCCCTCGAGACCTTCGTGGCGCTGGGCGGCGGGCGGCGCGACGCCGTGTACGCCACCGTCGACGGCGGAGCGCGCATCGAGGGCGACGACGTCCTCGGACGCGCCGTGCTGGCCTCGCTGGCCTTCACTCCCTGAGCGCCGCGGCCGATCGGTGCCGCCAGCAGGGTCGAAGGGCCGTACCGCCCGAGCGGGCCGATCCGTACGATCCAGATGTGACGAAGCTCCTCGTGTTGACGCGCGGCGCGGCCGCTGTGGTCGCGGTCGCAGGTGCACTGTTCGTTCCCGCGTTGCTGGCCGGTGCGGCTGTGAGCCAGTCCGGCGGTGTGTCCTGCACCGCCAACGCCGTGTCCCGGGACGCCGACGGCCAGGTGATCGACCGGCTCGCCTACGCCGACGGCGTGGCGACCGATCCCGGTGACGGAGGCGCCACGACGTTCACCAAGTCGCATCCCTTCGAGGTCGACGCCAAGGGGTCGGTCGAGTGGGACGGCCAGGTGTCCGAGGTCCTCCAGCCCGTCGACTGGGAGGTGACCGTCGGCGGCGTGGGCCGGTCGGGCAGCAACGACAACGGCACCGGCAAGACCGGTTCGTCCGGTGTGGCCGAGGTCGGGGACTACATCCCCTTCAGCGTCGTGGGCCTGGTGAAGGTCGACGCCTCCGTGAGCGGCCCCGACGGCGGGTGCAGCGACGGCGGCTGGGTGAAGCTCGTCGGCAGCCCCTTCACGAGCCCCATCCTGTACGCCGGCCTGGCAGCGACGGGTGGCGGCGCGGCGCTGCTCTACGCGTCCATGAAGCCCGCCGGCCTGAAGGCGGCCAAGAAGGCCGCCGGCCAGCCCGGTGCCCCACGCGCCAACCCCAGACGCAAGCCCCTGAGCGGGTTGTTCGGCGGGCTGCTGCTGGGGCTCGGCCTGAGCCTGCTCGGGTTCACCGGCGGACTGCTTGCCTTGGGCACCCTGACGCCCTACGTGGTGATCGGCCTCACGACCGTCGCCGGGACGGCCGCCGGGGCGACGGTGCCCCGTCTGCGGGCGACGCGGATCAACGCCCTCGCCGGCCGCCTCGCGACGCCGGGACCGATGACGGGAGCCGGGCAGGGCGCCATGCCGGGCATCGCCCAGGCCCCGCCGACCGTCGGCCAGGCCCCACCCACCATCGGCCAACCCCCCGGTCCGGCCACCACGGGCGTCCCCCAGGCGGTGAACCCGTCGGCCACGGCGAGCACCGCGGGGAGCACCTTCTCGTCGGCCCTGGGTGGAACCGGAGGAACCGCCGGCGCGCCGGGCAGCGGGCTGATCGGAACCGCCACGGGCGCCGGCGGGTTGCCGGGTGCCGTCGGCGGGACGGCCGGAGGCGTCGGACTCGGGAGCGCCGGCGCGACCGGGGCGGGAGCCGCGGGAGCCGCAGGCGCTGCAGGCACGGCCGGCGCAGGCGCAGGCGCAGCCGGAGCAGGAGCCGCAGGCGCTGCAGGCGCAGCCGGAGCAGGAGCCGCAGGCGCTGCAGGCGCAGCCGGAGCAGGAGCCG
>JALOLF010000215.1 GCA_025456085.1 Acidimicrobiales bacterium | reverse complement strand
CGCGGGACGCCGAGAACTCGCTGGCCGAGCTGGCCGCCCTCGCCGAGACGGCAGGCTCGCAGGTGCTCGACGTGCTCGTGCAGCGGCGGTCCCGGCCCGACCCGGCGACGTACGTCGGCTCGGGCAAGGTGGAGGAGCTGCGGGATGCCGTGGTCGCGTCCGGCGCCGACACGGTGATCTGCGACGGCGAGCTCGCCCCCGCTCAGCTGCGTGCGCTCGAGGACCGCGTGAAGGTCAAGGTCGTCGACCGCACGGCCCTGATCCTCGACATCTTCGCCCAGCACGCGAAGAGCAAGGAGGGCAAGACCCAGGTCGAGCTCGCCCAGCTGCAGTACCAGACGCAGCGGCTGCGCGGCTGGGGCGGCGCCCTGTCGCGGCAGGCGGGTGGCCGGGTCGCGGGCGGCGGGGGCATCGGGTCGCGTGGCCCGGGTGAGACGAAGCTCGAGACCGACCGGCGGCGCATCACCCAGCGCATGGCGCGGCTGCGCCGCGAGCTGGCCGAGATGGGGACGGTGCGCGACACCAAGCGCGCCAACCGGGTGCGGCACGAGGTGCCGGCGGTCGCCATCGCGGGCTACACCAACGCCGGCAAGTCGTCGCTGCTCAATGCGCTCACCGATGCCGGGGTGCTCGTGGAGAACGCCCTCTTCGCCACCCTCGACCCGACGGTGCGGCGTACCGAGACCCCGGACGGCCGCACCTACACCCTCAGCGACACGGTGGGCTTCGTGCGCCATCTGCCGCACCAGCTCGTCGAGGCGTTCCGCTCGACGCTGGAGGAGGTCGTGGAGGCCGACCTGGTGCTGCACGTCGTGGACGCGTCCGACCGCGACCCGGAGGGTCAGGTGGCTGCGGTGCGGGAGGTGCTGGCCGAGATCGGGGCCGGCGGCGTGCGCGAGCTGGTGGTGCTGAACAAGGTCGACGTGGCCGATGAGCTGAGCGTGACGCGGCTGCTGCGTGCCGAACCGGGGTCGCTGCCCGTCTCGGCGCGCACCGGTGAGGGGCTCGACGCGCTTCGACTCGCCGTCCAGGCATCGCTGCCGCAACCGGAGTTCGAGGTCGAGGTCGTGGTGCCCTACGACCGGGGCGACCTCGTCTCGCGCGTGTTCGAGCAGGGCGACGTGAGTGCCTTCGAGCACGTGGCCGAGGGCACGCTGCTGCGGGCTCGCGTCAGCTCGGCGCTGCTCACCGAGCTGGATGCCTACCGGGTCGGCGCCGTCTCCCCGAGCTGACCGCCCGCGGCCTCGCCCTCGTCGCGACCGCCGAGGTGCTCGGCGAGAAAGGCCTCCGCCGCGCGGTAGAAGACCTCACGGTTCTCGGGACGGGCGAGGCCGTGCCCCTCGTCCTCGAAGAGCAGGTACTCGTGGGGCAGGCCTTTGGCGCGCAGCGCGTCCACGATCTGCTGTGCCTCGGCCTCCTTGACGCGCGGGTCGTTCTTGCCCTGGGCGACGAGCACGGGGATGCGGATGTCGTCGACACGGGAGAGCGGCGAGCGCGACCACAGGAACTCGGCCTCGGTCTCGGGGTTGCCCACCTTGGTGTGGAACAGCGCGATCTGCGGCTTCCAGTACTCCGGGACGCTGCGGATGAGCGTGATGAGGTTGCTGGGGCCGACGAGGTCGACGGCGCACCGGAACACCTCAGGAGTGAAGGCGGCGCCGACGAGCGCGGCGTACCCGCCGTACGAGCCCCCGTAGATGCCGACGCGCGAGCGGTCGATCAGCCCCGAGCTGGCGAGGTGCTCGATGGCGTCGAGCAGGTCGTCGTGCATGGCGCCGGCCCACTGGCGGTCGCCGGCGTTGAGGAAGGCCTTGCCGTAACCCGTCGAGCCGCGGTAGTTGACCTGCACGCACACGTAGCCGCGGTTGGCGAGCCACTGCGCCTCGGCCTGGTAGCCCCACTCGTCGCGGGCCCACGGGCCGCCGTGCACGAGCAGCACCGCGGGCAGGTTCTCGCGGGGGACGTCGAGGGGCACGGTGACGTAGCCGTGCACGTCGAGCCCGTCGCGGGCGGTGAACGTCAACGGCTCCATCGGCGCGAGGGCGTACTGCTCGAGCGCGGGCTTGTGGGCGAAGAGCAGGGTGAGCTCGCCGGTGTCGCGCTCGTACCGGTGCCAGCGCACGGGCCCGTCCGACACGCTCTCGACGACCAGCCAGCGGCGGTTCGCGCGGTCGCGCTGGAGGCCGATGTCGCCGCGCAGCCGCGCGCGCAGCGCGTCCACCTCGGCGCCGAACGCCGCGTCGAGGTGCACCCACTCGTCCCGCTCCTTGGCGAACACCACCGACAGCGGCTCGAGCGTCTCTCGGTCGGTGACGATGCCCGACACGTCGTAGACGGCGTCCTCCGCCAGCACCTGCTGCGTCCCGGTGGTGGTGTCCACGCGCACAAGGCGGGCCGTGTTCGCCTCCAGCGACGAGAGCATGAGCATCGCGCTGCCGTCCCGGGTCCACCCGAGCACGGTGGTGGTCGCGGCGTCCTCGGGTGGCACCTGCAGCCACGGCTCGAAGGAGCCGTCGGCAGAGCGCAGCGCGACCGCCACGCCGCCGTCCTCCGTCATGGCGGCGCCGCCACGCACCTGCAGGTCGGAGTCGACGAGCCAGCCGGCAAACCCCGGGTTCTTCTCCGCCAGGGTCATCTCGCCGGAGGCGAGGTCGAGGGAGTAGACGTCGTGCAGCTGGGGGTTGTCGTCGTTGAGGCCTACGAGAACGGTGCGCGGGTGCCACCGGGAGTGGCCCATGAGCGCAGCGGTCACCCCCTGGGCGGGGGTGCGCAGCGTCGACTCACCGCTGGCCAGGTCGAGCGTGTAGAGCCGCCAGTTCTCGTCCCCGTCGGTGTCGCGCAGGTAGAGCAGGGTGCGGTCGTCGTACGCGAACTGGTAGGCGGTGACGCCATGGCCCCGGTCGAAGGTGACGGGTCGAGCTGCGGACGGGTCGTCGACCGGCCCGACCCACACGTTGAGCACCCCGTCGACGGGGGCGACGAAGCCGAGCCGTGTGCCGTCGGGGGAGAGGGACGCCCCGGTGCGCTCGGGGTTGCCGAACAGCACGGATCGCGGGATGAGGGGCACGGCGGTGTCGGTCACCCCGGCATCCCATCACGTGAACGTCGAGTGCCGAGCCGGGGTCGGGACGCCGAACGGCTGGCGAGCACTGCTCGAAGGGCCCGGCTTCGCCGGCTCGTGCCAGTTGGGTTGCCCGAATGAGACGGGTCTTGCTGCTGCTCACATCCGCGGCCCTGGTCGGAGCGGGGGCCGCCACGGCCACAGCCGCCCCGCCGACGTTCCGCTACGACCTCGACCTGGTGGGCACTTACGCCGCCCCGGACGGCGCGGGGGCCGAGATCGTCGCCTACGACGACGAGAGTGACCTGGTGCTGGTCACGAACGGCGCGGAGGGGCGCATCGACATCTTCGCGGTGGGCTCCCCGACCCCGACGGGTTCGTTCGACGTCACGCCCTTCGGCACCGACGTGCAGAGCGTCGCCGTGCACGGCGGTGTGGCGGTTGCCGTGGTGACGGGCGACACGGTGCTGGATCCCGGCTCCGCCGTGTTCTTCGACCCGGCCAACCCGCAGGACGGCGGTACCGCAGCCGAGGTGGGCGCGCTGCCCGACATGGTCACCTTCACACCCGACGGCGCCCGGGTGCTCGTCGCGAACGAGGGCGAGCCCCGGTGCGTGGACGCGCAGGGCAACGGTGTCACCGACCCCCGGGACGCCGTCAACCCGGAGGGATCCATCTCGGTGATCGAGGTCGACGCGGGCGTGCCCGGCACCGTCGCGACCGCCACGTTCGACTCCTTCGACGACGACGCCGACGCTCTGCGGGCGGCCGGCGTGAGGCTGACGTGGCCGGGAGCCACGGTGGCGCAGGACCTCGAGCCGGAGTACATCGCCACCGACCGCACCGGACGCACCGCGTGGGTGACGTTGCAGGAGAACAACGCCGTCGCCGTGGTCGACGTCCGTCGCGCGACCGTCACCGCCATCGCGCCCCTCGGCCTCAAGGACCACTCGCTGCCTGGCAACGAGATCGACCCGAGCGACCGGGACAACGTGCCCAACCGTCAGCCCAACAACGACATCAAGCTCGCCGCTTGGCCGGTCTCGGGGATGTACATGCCCGACGGCTTGGACACGTGGTCCCGCCAGGGCCGCACGTACCTCGCCACTGCCAACGAGGGAGACGCGCGCGAGTACTACGACAACCTCGACAACAGCGAGGACGACGCTGAGCTGTGCTACACCGACGAGGCCCGCGTCAAGGATCTGACCCTCGACGCAGCGGTGTTCACCGACGCCGCCACCCTTCAGCAGGATTCGAACCTGGGCCGGCTCACGGTCACCCAGGTGGACTCGAGCACCTTCGTGGGTGGGCCACCGCCGGTCGACGGGGAGGACCCGAATGCTGTCGACGGGCTGGAGTACCGGTCGCTGGCCTCGTACGGCGCCCGCTCCGTGACCATCTGGACGCCCCACGGAGAGGTCGTCTGGGACAGCGGGGCCACGCTGGACGAGACGGTCTGGACGCAGGACCCGAACGGCTGGGTCGCTGGCGTGGAAGGGTTCGTCCGCCCACCGTGGGCGACGGCGTCGTACGACAGCCGCAGCGA
>JALOLF010000108.1 GCA_025456085.1 Acidimicrobiales bacterium | reverse complement strand
GTTCCGGGTGCGTCACGTCCCTGACCCGCGGCGGCGCGAACGCTTACACGGGGTCCCGTGATTCGCCCGCCGGCGACGGTCGTGCTCAGATACGGCCGTGGCAGATCCGACCGGCGACAACCGCGACAACCGGGGCGACCGGGGCGACCGGAGCGACGGCGTCGCCGGCACGACGACCCGGCCCGATGTGGACATCCCCACCCGGGTCCTGGTGCTCGGCATGGCCCACCACGACGGGACGATCCTGGCCAGCGAGGTGTTCCCCATGGCCGAGTCGTGCGGGCAGACACCCGACCAGCTGCGCTCGTGCCTGCGCCGACTCGTCGGCGAAGGGCTCTTCGAGCGCACCGGCGAGGGGCGCGACGCGGTCTACCGGGCGACCGACGCCGGGATGGTGGCGCTCGGGTCCACGCTGGAGCGCGCCCGCCTCGCCTACGCCCAGGATGCGGCCGGCAAGGGCTGGGACCGCCGGTGGCGGCTCGTCGCCTTCGCCATCCCCGAGGCCAGGCGATCGGCCCGTGACGCCTTCCGGGACCGGCTGCTGCTGCTCGGTGGTGCGGCCATCCAGAACGGCGTGTACGTCTCGCCCCACCGGTGGGAGCACGACGCCCAGCTGGAGGCCGATCGCCTCGGCGTGCGCGGCCACGTCACCACGGCGAGCACCGACGACCTCGAGCTCGGCGGCGAGCGCGACCCCCGGGTGCTGGCCGCACGGCTGTGGCCGCTCGACGAGCTGGCGGCGCGCTACCGGGCGTTCTGCGACGTGTACGAGGGTATCCCCGAGGCGCTCGAGGAGATGCGTCGTCGGCGCCGCAAGCTGAGCGAGGCCGAGTTCATCCCCGGTTCCCTGGTCATCGGCATCAAGTTCCGGGAGTGCTTCGACGACGACCCGCTCCTGCCCCCCGAGCTGCTGCCCCGGCCCTGGCCCGGCCGCCGGGCCCGCGAGCTGCTGGCCCGCAGCCGTCGCCTGGGCATCCTGCTGCGCGAGGAGCACGACAAGCCCCAGCTCTTCGGCGCCTTCGACGACGTGCTCGACACGATCGGATGAGGGTCCCGGACCGCGCCTCCCCGGCCAGGGGCGCCGCCGAACCTCGGCCACGGTCGCGGGTCGCACCGCTCGTGCTGGCGCTGCTCGTGGCGTCGGCGATCGTGACGGCCGCCTGCAACGCCGACGAGCAGACCGCGACCACGGCGTCGTCCACCACCACGGCGATGGCGGCGGCGGAGACGTCGACGACCACCACCGCCGTGCCCACGGTCCCCGCCCCGACCCGGGACGGCTTCCGCGTCTACTTCCTGCGCGACTGCCCCGACGGCGACCGCGACGCCTCGACGTGCCGGGTGGCGGTCGGCGAGCTGCGCACGACCGACGGCGACGACGTCGCCCGTGCTGCCCTCGACGCCGTGCTGGCCGGACCGAACGATGCCGAGCAGGCCGCGGGCCTGTCGACCAACGTGGATCCCCGCACCGTGGTGAACAGCTTCTCGGTCACCGACGGCGTGGCCACGGTGGACGTCATCCGCTCCTTCGAGACCGCCAACACCCAGCCCCAGGTGGCGCAGGTCGTCTACACGCTCACCCAGTTCCCCGAGATCCGGGCGGTGCAGTTCCTCATCGACGGCGAGACGAACGGGGCAACCGGGGTGCCGCCGGTGGGGCGCGACGCGTACACCGGCTGGGCGCCGGCCGTGCTCGTCGAGACGCCGACCCTGAACGCCTTCGCCCCCACCGAGCTCGTCGTGGCCGGCACCGTCGCCGCCGACGTGACGCGGCTCTCGTGGTCGGTGCTCGGCCCCGACGGCTCGGTCGTCTCGACCGGCACGGCCGACGCCGCCGCCTCGCCGCCGGACACGGGCGGCGCGCGCCGCCCGTTCGGGTTCGCGGCCACGACCGGCGCCACCGGCCCCGCGACACTCGTGCTCACGGCCGAGGTGCCCGCCGGCTCGGCGAGCTGGCCGCTCGAGACCCGGGTGCCGCTGCTGCTCGGCTGATCCCGCATCCCGCCGCCTCCTCGGGGCGCCGCCCTCCGACAGCGGGCGGTCAGACCAGGTGGTCGACGAACTTCTCGAGCTGGCGCAGGTTGCGGCACTCGAACGTGCCGTCGCAGTGGATGCCGTACTCCCCCACGATGGAGTCACCGGTGTCCCAGTAGGCCTTGGGCTCGGGGTTCAGCCAGTACACGTGGCGGGCCTTGTGGCGCATCTCCTTGACCACCCACGACTGGGAGGCGTGGTAGTTGTTGCGGGCGTCGCCGAGGATCATGACCGTGGTCTTGGGGCCGATCTCGCGACCCCACTTGGTCCAGAACACCTCGAGGGCGTGCCCGTAGTCGGAGTGGCCGTCCACCCACACCACGTCGGCCTCGGTGTTCACCCGGTGCACGGCCTCGCCGATGTCGTCGACGCCCTCGAAGTACGAGGTGACCTCGTCGATGCCGTCGATGAACACGAAGGCCCGCACCTTGGAGAACTGGTTGGAGATGGCGTACACGAGGTGCAGCGTGAACCGGGCGAACGCCGCCACCGAGCCGGAGATGTCGGCGATGACGAAGATCTCGGGCTTGGCCGGCCGGGGGTAGCGGAACTTGGGGTCCGCGGGCACACCGCCGTAGCTGAGCGAGTGGCGCATGGTGTTGCGGAAGTCGAGCGGACCCTTGCGGCCGTGGCGGCGCTTGCGGGCCAGGCGCACCGCCAGCTTGCGGGTGAGCGGGTAGATGGCCTTGCGCAGGTTGGCCATCTCCTCCCGGCTGGCGTGCATGAAGTCGACGTCCTCGGGCAGCGGCTTGCGCAGCGTCTTGGCCATGGCCTCCACGCCCCGGTCGGCCACGAGACGCCGACGGATCTCCGCCTCGATCTCCTTGCGGAGCCGGTCGATGCGCAGCTCGTACTCGTCGTGCTCGAGGCGCTCCTCCAGAGGGGTGAGCGGCGCGGGCGAGTCCTCGCGGGCCTGCTGCATGAGCCGCTCAAGCACGTTGTCGAGGTCCAGGTTCCGCAGCGTGCGGTACAGGTAGTACGTGCCGCCCACCGGCCGGCCCGGCTCCATGCCCGCGTAGCGCTTCACCGCCTGGCGGGCCAGGGCCCGCAGCATGGCCTCGTCGCCCTCCAACAGCGCCTTGTAGAGCATCTCGGCCAGCTCTTCGGGGGTCAGGGCGTCACCGCCCCCACCGGCACCCTGACCCTGCTGGCCCGGCGGCAGCTCGCCCTCGAGCTCCTCGTCGGGGAGCTCCGCGTCGGCCTCGGGACCGAGCTGGTACTCCTTGCCCCGCAGCGAGAAGTACACCTCGAACACCGTCTCGAAGGCCCGCCAGTGGGTGTTGGACTTCACCAGGGTGGCGCCCAGCGCGTACTTGAAGGCCTCGCGGTCCTCGAGGGGGATGTGCTTGACCGCCTCCATGGCGTCGAGGTTCTCGGTGAGGCTGACGGGCAGACCCGCCTCGCGCAGCTCGCGGATGAAGCCCTCGAGCAGCTCGAGCAGCGGGTGGGTGGCCTGGGTGGCGGTCACGGTGCGGGATCCTCGCAGCCGGCGGGTGGACGGCTCAGTTGGCCGAGCGGGGGCCGGTGCGCTTGAACGACGGGCCCTCCTGGGAGAGCTCGCGGACGGCCTTGGCGATGTCGCTCTGGTACTTGAGCAGGATGTTGACGGTGTCCTTGGCCACGTCGTCGGTGACCTCCTGTACGCCGAGCAGCATGAGGGTGCGGGCCCAGTCGAGGGTCTCGGACACCGACGGCGCCTTCTTCAGCTCGAGCTGACGGATGGAGCGCACGATGCGGGCCACCTGGTCGGCCAGCGCCTCGGAGATGTCGGGCACCTTGGCCAGCACGATCTCCTTCTCGCGGTCCATGTCGGGGTAGTCGATGTGCAGGAACAGGCACCGGCGCTTGAGGGCCTCGGACAGCTCCCGGGTGTTGTTCGAGGTGAGGAACACCAGCGGGATCTGGCGGGCGGTGAGGGTGCCCAGCTCGGGGATCGACACCTGGTAGTCGGAGAGCACCTCCAGCAGCAGGGCCTCGGTCTCCACCTCGACCCGGTCGATCTCGTCGATGAGCAGCACGACGGGGTCCTCGGCCCGGATGGCCTCCAGCAGGGGCCGGGTGAGCAGGAACTCGTCGGAGAAGATGTCCTCGCTCAGGTCCTCCCAGGACGAGTCCTTGTTTCGCTCGGCCTGGATGCGCAGCAGCTGCTTCTTGTAGTTCCACTCGTACAGCGCCTTGGACTCGTCGAGGCCCTCGTAGCACTGGAGGCGGATCAGCCGCGCCCCGGTGATCTCGGCCACCGACTTGGCGAGCTGGGTCTTGCCGGTGCCGGCCGGGCCCTCCACCAGGATGGGCTTGCCCAGCCGGTCGGCCAGGTAGGCGACCCCGGCGATGCCCTCGTCGGCCAGGTAGTCGACCTTGCGCAGGTCCTCACGCACCGAGGCCACGGAATCGAAGCGATACGACATCCGCCCAGCGTACAAGCCTTCTTGACCGCCTGGTCAAGACCGTTCCCCCGCGACCGCCCCGCTACCGCCCGACCGCCCGACCGCCCAGCGACGCCCCCGACCCCGCTCACCGAAATCTCGTCGCCAGGCCTCGGTCTCCGGGGTTGCGTGACGAGATTTCGGCGGGTGGGCGTTCGGAGCTGGCGGGAGCGACGGTCAGCCGCGGGTCTGGCCGTCGCCGCGCACCACGAACTTGAGGGTGGTGAGCTGGCGCAGACCCATGGGGCCGCGGGCGTGCAGCTTCTGGGTGGAGATGCCGATCTCGGCGCCGAAGCCGAACTCCTCGCCGTCCACGAAACGGGTGGAGGCGTTCACCAGCACGGCGGCCGCATCGACCTCGGTCGTGAAGCGGTCGGCGGCGGCCAGGTCACGGGTGACGATGGCCTCGCTGTGGCCGGAACTGAAGCGGTTCACGTGGTCGATGGCCTCGTCGAGGGAGTCCACGACGCGCACGGCCAGCTTGAGGTCCAGGAACTCCGTGGCGTAGTCCTCGTCGGTGGCGGCGCCGGCCCGGGGCACCAGGGCACAGGTGCGCTCGTCGCCCACCAGCTCCACGCCGTCGAGGGCGGCGGCCGCCCGGGGCAGGAAGTCGTCGGCCACCGCGGCGTGCACGACCAGCGACTCGGCGGCGTTGCACACCGACGGCCGCTGGGTCTTGGCGTTGACCACGATGCGCTCGGCCATGTCGAGGTCGGCCGACGCGTCGACGTAGACGTGGCAGTTGCCGTCACCGTCGATCACGTAGGGCACGGTGGCGTTGTCGAGGATGGACCGGATGAGCGACGGGCCACCCCGCGGGATCAGGCAGTCCACGTAAGCCCGCTGGCGCATGTACTCCACGGCCGCCTCACGGGAGGTGTCCTCCACCAGCACGAGGGCGTCGGCGGGCAGGTCCGCCTCGGCGATGGCCTCCCGCAGCACGGCGGCGATGGCGATGTTGGACGAGATGGCACCCGAGGAGCCCCGCAGGAAGGCGGCGTTGCCGGATTTCAGACACAGGGCGGCGGCGTCGCTGGTGACGTTGGGGCGGTTCTCGTAGATGATGGCCACGACGCCGAGCGGCACGCGCACCCGCTCGATGCGCAGGCCGTTGGGCCGCACCCACCCGTCGGTGACCTCGCCGACGGGGTCGGGCAGACCGGCCACGTTGCGCAGCCCGCCCGCCATGGACTCGATGCGACGCCCGTCGAGGCGGAGCCGGTCGATGACCGTGGCCGAGACGCCCGACGACTCGGCCCGGGCCACGTCGTCGGCGTTGGCGGCCAGCACGTCCTCGGCCCGGGCCACGAGCAGGTCCGCCGCGGCACGCAGGGCGTGGTCCTTGGCCGCCGTGGACGCCGTGGCCAGCACCCGGGACGCGGCCTTGGCCCGGCGGGCCAGCTCGGGGACGGGGACGGGCTCGGTGTCGGCGGTGGTGCTCACGCCGGCCAGGCTACCCAGCCCCGGCCGGAGCCCCCGTTCCCGTAGCATCGGCGACGCATGGGACGGGAGCGGACGTGAAGGTGGACCTCGGACTCCAGGTGGCGGCGAACGCGTTCATCGACGCGGTCGCACCCCTGCTCGAGACCATCGTGCGCCACACGCCCGGCGGTGACCCCTCGACGGCCCGGGCCGACGTGACCCTCGAGGCGTGGGAACTGGCCTGCGCGTTCATCGACGCCGACCGCCGGGCATCCGACGAGGAGCTGTGGGCGCTGATCGTGGCCTTCGCCCCCACCTTCGACCCCACGCTGCTGCAACGCACCCCCGACGACCTGCGCCGCGACGGCGTCACCGAGGGCCGGCGCCACTGGCTGCACGAGCCCTCCGAGCTGTTCGCCCTGCTGGTCGACGTCGACGAGCGCCAGGGCACCGACTACTCCACGATCTACTACCAGCACGCCGTGGCGCTGGGGTTCATGGTGGCGTCCCTCGACGACTACACGAGTCGCGACGAGCTGCTGGCCATCGAGCACGTGCGCGGCCAGCTGCTGGCGGCGATCCGGGCCGGCCACGTCCGCCGACGTGACGACGGCCCGACCGGTACGGGCCCCGGTGCGGCCCACGACCGGCACGACACCGGTACCGGCAACGGGCACACGACGGCGGCCACGGCGACGGGTGGCGCACCAGCGGCCGCCGAGACCCCGGCCGACGCGCCACCCCCGCCCCGGCCGCTCGACGAGCTGCTGGGGGAGCTCGACGACCTGGTCGGCATGCAACCGGTCAAGGACGAGGTCAAGCTCGTGACCAACCTGATCCGGGTCCAACAACTTCGCCGGCAACGCAACCTGCCGGTGCAGGAGCAGAGCCGGCATCTGATCTTCACCGGCAACCCCGGCACCGGCAAGACCACCGTGGCCCGCCTGCTGGCGCAGATCTACCGGACACTGGGTGTCGTCGAGCGGGGCCACCTGGTGGAGACCGACCGCTCGGGACTGGTAGCCGGCTACGTGGGTCAGACGGCGACCAAGGTGGTGGCCGTGTTCGACGAGGCCGATCAGGGCGTGCTGCTGATCGACGAGGCCTACGCCCTGGTCCGGGGCAGCGAGCAGGACTTCGGACGGGAGGCCATCGACGCCATCGTGAAGCTCGTCGAGGACCGCCGCGACCGCGTGGTGGTGATCGCCGCCGGCTACCCCGACGAGATGGGCGACTTCGTGCGGGCCAACCCCGGGCTGCCGTCGCGCTTCCCCCGCACGATCCTGTTCCCGGACTACACCACCGACGAGCTGGCCCGGATCTTCGAGTCGCTGTGCACGAGGGGCCACTACCGGGCCGGCGAGGGCACCACCGAGGCGGTACGGCGGTGGCTCGAGGCGCAGCCCCGCACCAAGGGCTTCGGCAACGGACGGCTCGTGCGCAACCTGTTCGAACAGGCCGTGGCTCGCCAGGCCAGCCGGGTGGTGGCGTTGGCGGCGCCCACCGACGACGAGCTGGTGACGCTGCTGCCGGCCGACGTCCCCGACCTGCCGGCCCTGCCGGACCTGCCGGACCTGCCGGACCTGCCCGTCGGCCCCGACGCGGCCCCTGCCGGAAGCGACACCACCTCCGCCGACTAGGTTCGGCTCGATGTCGGGCGTCCTCAAACGCGTGCTGGCCCTCGTCGCCGCCGTCGCCATGGTGGTGGTGGCGCTGCAGGTGCGCGACCGGGGAGGCGACGACGGCGACGGCGGTGGCGACGCCTCGTCCGGTGGCACGGTGCTGTGCGTGCCCGAGGTGGAGCAGGTGTGCCGGGCGCTCGCCGAGGAGGACCCGGACCTGGAGGTGACGATCGAGGAGGCTGGCACCACCTTCGAACGGCTGAGCACGGCCGGCGACGCCGACGACGTCGACGTCGACGCCTGGCTGGCCCCCGCGCCGTTCCCGGCCATGGTCGACGGCGCCCGGGCGGCGACGGGCCTCGATCCCCTCTTCGGCGAGGCGAGCCCGGTGCTGGCCCGCTCCCCCCTGGTGCTGGTGTTGTGGGACGACCGCCTGGCCGTGCTGGAAGCCGCCTGCGGCGGGGAGCCCGACTGGCGCTGCATCGGCGAGCTGAGCGGGGGCACGTGGGCCGACATCGGCGGGCAGTCCTCCTGGGGGCGGCTGAAGCCCGGCCACGGACCGGCCGACACCTCGGCCACCGGGCTGCTGGTGCTGGCCCAGGCGAGCGGGCAGTACCTGGGACGCACCGACTACGCCTCCAACGACTTCGCCGACCCCGGGTACCGGGCCTGGCTGACCCAGCTCGAGGACGCGGTGCCCACCTTCACCCCCTCGGCGGGCACGCCGTTGGACCAGCTGCTGTTCAGCGGACCGTCGTCGTTCGACGCCGTCGGGTCGTTCGAAGCCGATGCCGGCCCCGCGGTGAGCACGTCACGGGACGCCGACCGCCTGAGCGTGCTGTACCCCGAACCGGTCACCACCATGGATCTCGTCGCCGCACCGGTGGCCGGTCGTGACCGGGGCGAGGACGTGCGCGACCTGCTCGAGGACGATGCCCCGGCCCTGCTGGCCGCGGCGGGCTGGCGGGTCGCCGGACAGGACCCCGTCGAGGGCGTCCGCGCCGACGTGGCCCTGCCCGACTCGTCGAACCTGCCGTCCGCCGGGGTGCTGCAGGCCCTACGCTCCACGTGGCGGGAGGTCACCTGATGCCCACGTCTCCGACACGTCAACCCCGACGGCGCACCTTCGTGTGGTCCGTCCTCGCCCTCGTCGTGCTGCTCGTCGCGTCCGCCTGCTCCTCGGGCTCCGACGAGGTCTCCCAGGACGAGTTCGGCGACCCCGGCGACTGCGTGGTCGTCGACGTGGCGGTCTCCTCCGAGAAGATCGACCTGCTCACCGAGCTGGCCAAGGACTTCAACGCCACGAAGACCGAGGCCGACGGGGCGTGCGTGTTCGTCCGACCCAAGACCAAGGCCTCGGGCGCGGCCATGCAGCTGCTGGCCGAGGGGTGGGACGAGTCGGCCGAAGGCCCCCGACCGGTCATCTGGTCGCCGGCAGCCAGCGGCTGGGGCGCCATCCTGGACCAGCGGCTGGCCGACCAGGGCGACCCCGCCATGGCCGGCCAGGGCACGCCGTTCATGAACACGCCGCTGGTCATCGCCATGCCGCGACCCATGGCCGAGGCACTCGGCTGGCCCGACGCCGAACTGGGCTGGCAGGACGTCTTCGACCTGGTGCAGAACCCCGAGGGGTGGGCCGCCTACGGGCACCCCGAGTGGGGCGCCTTCCTCCTCGGCAAGACGAACCCCAACTTCTCGACCAGCGGCCTCAACGCGCTGATCGCCCAGACCTACGCCGCCACCGGCAAGACCGACGGGCTGTCGATGGAAGACCTGGCCCGACCCGAGGTGGTGGAGTTCGGCACGACGGTGGAGTCCGCCGTCGTGCACTACGGCGACACGACGCTCACGTTCCTCAACAACTGGTACCGGGCCGACCAGCGCGGCAACCCGTACTCCTACGCCTCGGCGGTGGCGGTCGAGGAGAAGTCGGTCATCGACTACAACACCGGCAACCCCGACGGCCGGCTCGACCCCGGCGAGGAGCCCCGTCCGCCCCGGGTGCCGCTCGTGGCCATCTACCCGGAGGAGGGCACGCTCTTCTCCGACAACCCGTTCTTCATCCTCGACGCCGACTGGGTGTCGGACCAGCAGCGCCGGGGGGCCGAGCTGTTCGGGGAGTTCGTGCAGCGCCCCGAGAACCAGGAGAAGGCGCTGCGGTTCAACTTCCGGCCCGGCAACCCCTCGGTGGCCATCGGCGCGCCGATCACCCCCGACAACGGGGTCGACCCGGACCAGCCCCAGACCCAGCTCCAGGTGCCGGCACCCGAGGTGATGGTCGGCCTGCTCGACGTCTGGGCCCAGCAGCGCAAGCCGGCCAACGTCCTGCTCGTCATCGACGTATCGGGCTCGATGGGTGACCCCGCGGGCTCGGAGGGCGGCGAGACGAAGCTCGACCTCGCCAAGCAGGCCGCCATCGACTCCCTCGAGCAGTTCAAGGACGACGACGTGGTGGGTCTGCGCATGTTCTCGACCGGGCTCGGTCCGACCCGGGCCGACTACTACGTGGACCTCGTCCCCCTCGGCCGCATCGGCGACCAGCGCGAGGCCATGCGCTCGGCCATCAGCGGCCTCTACCCCACCAACGGCACGCCCATCTACGACGTGACCGAGGCCTCGATGAACGACATGCTGGCCGCCTACGACCCGAGCCGCATCAACGCCGTGGTGCTGCTCACGGACGGCAAGAACGAAGACGGCGACTCGAGCGACGACGCCCGCCAGCGCGAGGAGCTGCTCCGGTTCCTCCAGGACGAGACCCAGGGAGAGTCCGCTCGGCCGGTGCGGCTGTTCACCATCGGCTACGGCGCCGACGCCAACCTGAGCGAGCTGCAGACGCTGGCCGAGGCCACCAACGGGGCGTCGTACAACGCCAGCGACCCCGAGACCATCGACAAGGTGTTCGCGGCCGTCATCAGCAACTTCTGAGCCCGATGGCCCGACCCTCGCTCCGCGATCGCTTCTACACCCGCCGGGTGGCCGAGACCCTGACGTCGCCGTCGGGGATCCTGCTCGCCGGCGGCGGCGTGGCGCTGGGCGTCGTGGCGGGCCTGCCCGTCGTGGCCGCGGCCGGCGTGGGGGCGTTGGCCTGGGGCGCCCGGGTGGCGTGGGCCATGCGCCGCCCCCGGGAGGAGGGCGACGGGTTCAACCCCTTCAGCCTGTCCGAGCCGTGGCGCACCTTCGCCTGGCAGGCCCGCAAGGCGCAGCGCCAGTACGAGCAGGCGGTGAAGCAGACCCCGGCCGGTCCGCTGCGGGCCCGGCTCGACACCATCGGCGGGCGCATCGCCGAAGGCGTCGAGGAGTGCTTCCGGGTCGCCCGCAGCGGCCAGGCGTTGGTGAACGCCCGGGCCCAGATCGACGTCAACGACATCACCCGGAACCTGGCCACCCTGCCCGGGCCCGAGCTGCTGGCCGGCAACCCCGCGCTCGAGCAGACGGCCGAGGCGCTGCAGGCCCAGCTCGACTCGGCCCGCCGGCTCGACACGGTGATCAGCACCACCCACGACCGCCTGCGCCTGCTCGACGCGCAGCTCGGCGAGGCGGTGACGCGGGCCATCGAGCTCTCGGTGCGCCCCCAGGACCTCGACGGCCTCACCCAGCTGAGCGCCGACGTCGATCAGGTGGTGACCGAGATGGAGGCGCTGCGCCTGGCCCTCGACGAGACGGACAGCGCCGGTCAGCACACCGGCGCCGGCCCGGCGGCGCCACCCGTGCGACCCGACACCGCACCGAGCCCGTCGACGGCGCCCGACCGAGCGCACGGCGTCGCCGAACCCACCGCGGGCTCCCCGGCCGCGCTGCCGCCCCCGGTCGTCGATCCGCTCCTGAGCACGCCGCCCCGCCCGCAGACGATGCCCGCCCAGGCGCCGCCCCGCCCGCAGACCCTGCCGGCACAGCCGCCGCCTCCGGCACCCGGCCCCTTCCCCGACGGCCCGCCCGGCACCGCGAACCGATGACCGCGGCCACCGGTGGCGCAGCACCGCCACCCGGTAGCCGGCTGCTGCGCTCCAGCGTGCTGGTGGCGGCCGGCACGGCGACCAGCCGGGTCACGGGCCTGCTGCGCACCGTCGTGCTGGCCGGCGTGCTCGGCACGACCGTGCTGGCCGACGCCTACAACCTGGCCAACACCACACCCAACATCGTGTACGACCTGCTGCTGGGCGGTGTGCTCTCGGCGACGCTGGTGCCCGTGTTCGTGGATCGCCTCGAGCACGACGACGAGCGGGGCGTCAGCGCGGTCATGACCATGGGCACGCTGGCGTTGGTGGTGCTCACGGCGCTGGCCGTGCTGGCCGCCCCGGTCATCTACGACCTCTACGCGGTGCAGGTCCCCGACGAGCTGGCCGCCGACCAGCGCGCCGTGGCCATCCCGCTGTTGCGCCTGTTCCTGCCCCAGGTGCTGTTCTACGGCCTCACCGCGCTTGCCATCGCCCTGCTCAACGCCCGGCGGCGCTTCGCGGCGGCGGCGTTCGCGCCGGTGGTCAACAACCTCGTCGTCATCGTGGTGCTGCTGGCGGTGCCCGTGCTGGCCGACGGCCAACCCACGGCGGACCAGGTCGTCGACGACAGCGCCCTGCTGTGGCTGCTCGGGGCGGGCACGACGCTGGGCATCGTGGCCATGGCGGCGGTGCTGTGGCCGGCGCTGCGCCGGTCGGGCTCGCACGTTCGCTGGAACCCCGACTGGCGCGACCCTGCGGTGTCGAAGGTGCTGCGGATGTCGGGGTGGACCTTCGGCTACGTGATCGGCAACCAGCTCGCCCTGTTCGTGCTGCTGGTGCTCATGAACGGCACCGACGAGGGCGCCGTGTCGGCGTACACCTACGCCTGGCTGTTCTTCCAGCTCCCCTACGGCCTGTTCGCGGTGTCGATCAGCACCACCTTCACCCCCGAGCTGGCCAGCGCCGCCTCCGCCGGCGACCTGCCCGCGTTCCGGGCCCGCTTCGAGCAGGGTCTGCGCCTCATCCTGTTCGTGCTGCTGCCCAGCGCGGTGGGCCTGGCCCTGCTGGCCCGGCCCGTGGTGTCGGTGCTGCTGGAGCGCGAGGCATTCGGCGCGGCGTCGGTGTCGACGACGGCCGACGTGCTCGTGCTGCTGGCCCTCGCACTGCCGTTCTTCGCCACCTACCTGTTCGCCATCCGCGGCTTCACCGCCTTCAAGGACACCCGCACGCCGTTCCTGCTCAACGTGGGCTACAACGTCACCGTCGTGGTGGGGGCCCTGGTGCTCGTGGGGCCCTTCGAGCTGCGGGGCGTCATCGGCGCCCTCGCCGCCGGGTACGTGCTGGCCGCGAGTGCGGCCCTGGTGGTGCTGTCGCGCCGGGTGGGTGGGCTGGACGCTGCGAAGACGGTGCCCGCCGTGGCCCGACAGGTCGGCGCCGCGGCGGCCATGGCGGTGGTGGTCGTGGCTGTGGCGGCCGTGGTCGGCGACGACCGTGGCGTGGGTGCCGTGGCCCGTCTGGTCGTGGCCGGGCTGGCCGGGCTGGCCACCTACGGCGGCGTGCTGGCGGCCACCGGCAGCGACGAGATGCGCTGGGTCCTGGCCCGGGTGCGGCGCCGGGGTGCCGGGCCGGATCCGGCCGTGATGCCGTAGGCTTCCACCATGTTCAAAGCGATCAAGAAGTGGTGGAAGTACCTCACCGCCAAGGTCAACAAGGACTTCGACGAGAAGGCCGATCCGGCGGTGCAGCTCGAGCAGGCCATCACCGAGGCCCAAGAGCAGCACCGGCGCCTCAAGGAGCAGGCCGCCAACGTGATCGCCAACCAGAAGCAGGCCGAGATGCGGCTGAACCGCTCGCTGGAGGAGTACGAGCGGCTGAGCGCCAACACCCGTCAGGCCGTGCTCATGGCCGACGAGGCGAGCCGGCGGGGCGACCAGGTGAAGCTGCAGGAGTACACCGCTGCGGCCGAGGCCTTCGCCAACCGCATGATCGCCATGGAGAGCGAGATCGAGCAGTCCAAGACGCTCGCCCTGCAGTCGGCTCAGGCCTCCGAGCAGGCCAAGGCCGCGGTGTCGCAGAACGCCTCCGCGCTGCAGAAGAAGCTGGCCGAGCGCCAGAAGCTCCTGTCCCAGCTCGACCAGGCCAAGATGCAGGAGCAGCTCAACACGGCCATGGTCACGCTCAGCGAGACCGTGGGCCAGGACACGCCCAGCTTCGACCAGGTGCGCGACAAGATCGAGGCCCGGTACGCCCGGGCCAAGAGCGTGTCGGAGCTCACCGAGCAGAGCGTCGAGTCCAACATGCTCGAGATCGAGTCGGCCGCCCGCAACGTCGAGGCCCACGCCCGTCTGGCCGAGATCCGCGCCCAGCTGGGCCTGGCCCCGGCCGAGGAGCCCGCCGCCGCGGTCACCGCCGGCAGCGTCGGCGCACTGGGCCCGGGCACGCCCGCCGCCGCGCCGGTCGCCCAGCCCCAGCCCGCTGCGCAGCCCGCCGAGGCCACCGCTCCCCCAGCGCAGCCCCTGGCCGCGCCGGCTCCGCAGGCCCAGCCCGCCCCTGCCCCGGCCCCGGCCCCGGCCCCGGCACCGGCCGCACCGGCCGCACCCGCCGAGGCCGCACCCGCCGCACCGGCCGCACCACCCGAGGCCGCACCCGGCACCTGATCCCCTCCTCCGCCCGCCCCCAGCGAAATCTCGTCACGTGACCCCGGAGACCGGGGTCACGTGACGAGATTTCGGCTGTGGAAGGGGTGTCAGGGCA
>JALOLF010000107.1 GCA_025456085.1 Acidimicrobiales bacterium | reverse complement strand
AGGTCTGCGAACGGGGGCCGCGGCGACGCAGGACGGGTCGGAGGTCCCGCGCGAGCAGGGACCGGTCGGGGTGTGGCGCCCGGGTCTGCGCACGCTCACGGCCGGGCTCATCCTCATCGTCACCGTCGTGGCCACCGAGGCGCTCGCCGTCGCCACCGTCATGCCGTTGGTGGAGGAGGACCTCGGCGACCTGTGGCTCTACGGCTGGGTCTTCACCGGGTTCTTCCTCGGCAACCTGCTGGGCATCGTGACCGCGGGACGGGCCGCGGACCGGGTCCCGCTCGTGGTGCCCTTCGCCGTCGGTCTCGTGCTGTTCGGATCCGGGCTGGTGGTGGCCGGCGTGGCGCCGTCGATGGTGGTGCTGGTGGCGGGCCGGGTGCTGCAGGGGGCGGGAGCGGGCGCGCTGCCAGCGGCCGCCTACGTCGCCATCGGCCGGGCCTATCCGCCCACCCTGCGGCCGCGCATGTTCGCCCTGCTGTCGACGGCCTGGGTGGTGCCCGGGGTCGCGGCGCCGGCGTTGGCCGGCGTGGTCGGCGAGCACCTCGGGTGGCGGTGGGTGTTCCTGGCCATCCTGCCGGTGGTGGCCGTCGCCGGCGGGCTGGCCGGCAACGCCGTGCGCAAGGTGCCCCCGCCGGCGGAGCGGGTCGACCCCCCGGCCGACCGTGGGTCGCTTCTGTTGGCGGTGGGCCTCGCCGCCGGCGCCGCGATGGTCGTGGCCGGGCTGGGCGCGGAGCGCCCCGGTGTCGGCGCAGCGCTGCTCGTCGCCGGAGGTGCCCTGACGATCTGGGCGTTGCGACGGCTCACCCCGCCGGGCACCCTGCGGGCGCGCCCCGGGCTGCCGGCGGCGGTGGCGCTGCGGGGCCTGCTCACCTACGCCTTCTTCAGCGTCGACGTGTTCGTGTCCTACGCCGTCACCACGGTTCGTGAGGGTCCGACGCTGCTCACCGGGCTGGTGCTCACGTCGGCCACGCTCGCCTGGACGGCGGGGGCGTGGATCCAGGAGCGCCAGGTGGCGCGTCTCGGGCCCCGGGTGCTGGAGCGGCGGGGCCTCCTGGTCTTCGCGCTCGGCGCCGCCGGACTCGTCGTCGTGCTGCACCCCGCGGTGCCGGCGGCGCTGGCCATCGTCGCCTTCGGCATCTGCGGTCTGGGCATGGGTCAGGCCTACGCGCCGCTGTCGCTGTCGGTCCTGGCGGCGGCGGAGCCGTCGGAGCAGGGCAATGCCACCGCGTCGCTGCAGTTGTGCGACGTGTTGGGCGTGGCGCTGGGCAGCGGCGTCGCCGGAGCGCTCGTGGCCTTCGGCGACGGCGCCGACTGGCCGGCGGCGCGGGCTCTCGCCCTGGTGTTCGGCGCCAGCATCCTGGTGGCCGTGGGCGGCGCCTTCCTCGCCCGCCGGCTGCCGGCCTCCGTCGTGGACGCCTGACCGCCGAGCCCGGGCCACCGACTCCCTCGGCCGCGGGCCGGCGCTGGGTCAGCTCGGCGCGGGCAGACCCCACAGGGGCAGGACGAGCGCGCCCAGGCCTTCGCCCTCACCGGGATCGGGCACCGCGCTGCGGCGGACCTGGCCCGCGGCGAGCCCGGTGAGCCACGCGCCGGCGAGCCGGGCCGCCTCGTCGGTGATCTCGTGGCCGCCGTCGAGCTCGTGGTACTCGAGCGGGACCCCGATCCCGTCCAGCACCGACGCGCTGGCCCGGCTGGTGCCGATGGGCACGAACTCGTCGACGCGGGCCGACAGCAGCAGCGTCGGCGGCAGGGGCGGGGTGAGGTCCACCGGGAGGGGGATCGGCGGCGTGAAACCGCAGAACGCCAGGCAGCCGGCGGTCCTGGTGTGCTCGAGGGGCGCCAGCCCCATCGCCACGGCGAGGCCCGCCCCGGACGAGAAGCCGCCCACGACGGCCTCCCCGCGGCGCAGGCCGCGTGCTTCGCACACGTCGTCCACGAGGCGGTGCAGGGCCCGGAACGAGGCCAGGAACTGGGCCACGGCCTCGTCGCGTCCGCTCGACAGGGCCCGGTGCCACACCGCCTTGTTCTTGTGCTCGAACGGTGCCAGCGGCGTGACGGCCAGCCACTCCCCGTCGGGATCGAGCAACGGGAGCCGCTCGGTGAGCATCGCCGGTGATTCGCCGTACCCGTGGATCAGCAGCAGCAGTCGGCGTTGCGGTCCGTCCCGCTCGACGACGTGGTGGTCGAGATGCGGCACGTCGGGGTAGTAGGAGAGGCTCACCCGACCATCGTCGTCAGTGGACGGGGGGACGGTCCAACCACGATCGGGAACACCCCCGGTCGGATCGCGGTTCACAGTGGGGTCCACCCCCACCACGAGGAGCGTCCATGCCGGAGAACAGCCGCCAGGTGTCCGTGAGCCGTGTGATCGCGGCGCCGCCGGAGAAGATCTTCGACGTGCTGGCCGACCCGGCGATGCACTCCGTGATCGACGGGTCCGGCTCGGTCAAGGCAGCGCGGGAGAAGGGCTCGCAGCGCCTGGCGATGGGCAGCACGTTCTCGATGGACATGAAGCTCGGCGTTCCCTACGTCATCAAGAACACGGTGGTGGAGTTCGAGGAGAACCGCCGCATCGCCTGGCGCCACGTCGGCGGGCACCGTTGGCGCTACGAGCTCGAACCCGTCGAGGGTGGCACCGAGGTGACCGAGACCTTCGACTGGTCCACGGCCCGCGTGCCCAAGGGCATCGAGCTCATGGGCTATCCCAAGAAGCACCCTGTCGCCATGGCCAAGACCCTCGAGCGCCTCGACGAGGTCGTCACCCAGTCCTGACGGGGAGGGGTGACAGACTCCGGTCATGTTCGATCTCTCGGGGAAGGTGGCGTTGGTGACCGGCGCCGGGCAGGGCATGGGGGCCGGCATCGCGTTGGCCCTCGCCGCGCAGGGCGCAGCGGTGGCGGTCAACGACCTCCACGCCGAACGGGCCGAGGCCATGGCCGCCCGGGCGGTGGCGGCCGGTTGCCGTGCTGCACCGGCGGTGGCGGACGTGACCGATCCCGTCGCCATCGCGGCCATGGTCCGCCGGGTCGAGGAGGAGCTCGGCCCCGTCGACGTGCTGGTGCACAACGCCGGCGTGCCCGCGGCGGGGTTCCCCGTCGCGCCGTTCGCCGAGCTCGATCCGGCGCTGTGGACCCGGTTCGTCGACCTCAACCTCTACGGCCTGCTCCACTGCGTGCGTGCCGTGCTGCCGGGCATGGCCGAGCGGGGGTGGGGGCGCATCGTGTACATCGCCTCGGAGGCGGGGCGGGTCGGCAACGGCATGGGCATCTCGCTGTACTCGGCGGCCAAGGCGGGCGGCATGGGCTTCTGCCGGGCGCTCAGCCAGGAGGTCGGGCCGCACGGCGTCACGGTCAACAGCCTCGCCCTGGGGCTGATGGACAACGCGGTCGATCCCGGCCCCGGTGTCGTCGGCGGCCCGGCCAAGCGGGTGCCGGTGCGGCGTTCCGGCGCGCCCGCCGACGTGGGGTCGGCCGTGGTCTACCTGGCCTCCGACGAGGCGTCCTGGGTGACCGGTCAGACCCTCGGCGTGAACGGCGGCGTCGTCACCTCGTGACGGTCCCGGTTCAGCGCGATCGGGACAGGCGGTTCAGCACCCGGATCGTGCCGTCGATGGCACGCAGGGGCACGGCGCCCTTCGACATCGCCGCCGCGTTGCGCAGGGGGAGCTCCACCAGGGCGCGCTCGACCATGATCCCCAACCCGCCGTCGGCGTCGGCGCCGCGGACCATGCGCCGGGCCACCCGGCGCGACAGCTCCAGCAGGGGTCGGCCGAGCAGCGTCGCGCCCACCTCGCCCAGGGTGCTGTCGCGGTGGAACGGCCGGTCGCCCTCCGCGGTCGGGACGGCGTGACCGAGCAGCGCCTCGAAGGCGTCGTCGTCGACGTCCCAGTCGTCGGGGGACGGCTCGCGGTACGCGGCGGCGACCGCCGGGTCGTCCCCGGCCACGGGCTCGCCGCCCACGTCGACGGCCACGACGGCGTCGATGGCCCGTGACGACCGGCCCACCAGGATCTCGTAGCGGCCCGGTGCCACCGCCCAGTCGCCCGACGCCACGTCCCAGTGGGCGAAGGCCCGCCGATCGAGGGTGCAGCGCACCTCGGTGGACTCGCCCGGGGCCAGGTGGACCTTCTCGAAGGCCCGCAGCTCGCGCTCGGGGCGGTGCACGGGCGACCCGACGGCGCGCACGTAGACCTGCACCACCTCGCTGCCCCGGCGCTCGCCGACGTTGGTGACCGTGACGGTGAGGGTCACCTCGGCGCCGGCGTCACCGGCATCGACGGCCGTGGTGGACGGCGTCGGCGTGCCCAGCTCGAACGACGTGTAGGACAGGCCGTGCCCGAAGGGGAAGGCCACGTCGGCGCCCGCGGTGTCGAACCACCGGTAGCCGACGTACAGCCCCTCGCGGTACTGGACCTGGCGGGGCTCGCCCGGGAACCAGCGGTCGGCGGCGAGGTCGGCCAGCCGCAGCGGGAACGTCTCGGCCAGCCGACCGCCGGGCTCGGCCACGCCGTACAGCACGTCCGCCATGCCGCCCCCGGTGGCGCTGCCGCCCAGGTAGCCCTCGATCACTGCGGCGGCGTCGTCGACCCACGGCAGGGCGATCGGCGCGCCGTTGGCCAGCACCACCACGGTGCGGGGGTTCACCGCGGCCACGGCCCGCACCAGCTCGTCGTGCTGGCGGGGCAGGCGCAGGTGGGTGCGGTCGAACCCCTCCGACTCCCACGCCGCGGGCAGGCCCACGAACACCACGGCGGCGTCGGCGGCGCGGGCGATGGCCACCGCCTCGTCGATCAGGTCGGGCCGGTCTCCGCTGGCAGCGTCGTAGCCGGCTGCGTACTGCACCCTCCCGCCGGCGGCGCGGGCCAGCGTGCGCAGCTCGTCGAGGGCGGCGTCGACCCGGTGGGGCGTGACCTGGGAGCTGCCGGCGCCCTGGTAGCGGGGGTGGGCGGCGAACCGGCCGATGACCGCCACCCGGCCGGACGGGTCGAGGGGCAGGGCGCCGTCGCGGTTGGTGAGCAGCACGGCGCTGGCTGCCGCGGCCCGGCGGGCCAGCGCGTGGTTGGCGTCGAGGTCCACCTCGCTGGGGGCGTCGGCACCGGCCACGACGCGCTGCGACAGCGCCACCACCCGCTCGACGCTGGCGTCGAGCGCGTCGCGGCTCAGCTCGCCCCGCTCCAGGGCGACGAGCACCTCGTGGTCGTACACCGACCCGCCGCCGGGCATCTCGAGGTCCATCCCGGCGTCGATCCCTGCGACCCGGTCGCTCACCGCGCCCCAGTCCGACACCACGAGGCCCTCGAAGCCCCACTCCTCGCGCAGCACGGTCGTCAGCAGGTGCCGGTGCTGCGAGCAGTACGTGCCGCCGACGCGGTTGTAGGCCGCCATCACCGTCCACGGCTGGGCCCGGGTGACGGCCCGTTCGAAGGCCGGCAGGTAGATCTCGCGCAGGGTGCGCTCGTCGAGCACCACGTCCACCACCATGCGGTGCGACTCCTGGTTGTTGACGGCGTAGTGCTTGAGGCTGGCGCCGACGCCGGTGGACTGCAGCCCCTCGATGAAGGCCGCGGCCAACTCGCCGCTGAGCAGTGGGTCCTCCGAGAAGTACTCGAAGTTGCGCCCGCACAGCGGGTGGCGCTTGATGTTCACCCCGGGGCCCAGCACCACGCCGATGTCCTCGGCGCGCGCCTCGCGGCCGATGGCGGCGCCGACCTCGCGCAGCAGCGCCCGGTCCCAGGTCGCCCCGAGCCCGGCCGCGGTGGGGAAGCACGTCGCCGGCACCGACCGGCCGGCGTCGAGCAGGTGGTCGCCCTCGACCTTGCGCAGCCCGTGGGGGCCGTCGGTCATCATCACCGCGGGTAGGTCCAGCTCGGGGACGGCCTCGAGGTGCCAGTCGTCGCGACCCGACAGCAGGGCCACCTTGCGGACGTCGTCGAGGCCGGTGAGGACCTCCCGGGTGCGATCGTCGGTCATCGGTCCAGCTCCACCACGGGTCGGGGCCCGAGCCGGCCGCTCCACTCCTCGAGGGCGGCGGCGTCGAGCGCGTAGGCGAGGAACAGCGATCGCAGGGCGTGGCGCAGCTCCTCTTCGTCGTCGGGTCGGGGGTTGGCGAGGTGCTGCAGCACGAAGCCGTCGACCAGGGCCACGAAGGCGCGGGCCCCCTCGTCGGGTCGTGCCGCGCCGGCGGCCCGCAGGCCCGCCTCGGCCGCGGCCTCGAACGCCGCCATGGCCTCGGCCACGGCCGGCCGCAGCGCCTCGCCGCGCGCCGCGTGCAGGTACGCCTCGATCTGGGCCAGCTCGTGGACGCGGTCGCCCGCCAGCAGCAGGCGCGAGAACGCCGCCCCCAGCTCGTCGATGGTGGCCTCCCCGGCCATCGTGGCGGTGAGCGCGGCGTACTGCTCGGTGCGCTCCTGCACGAAGCTCCGCAGGGCCTCGGCCATCAGGTCGGTGAGCGAGGCGAAGAAGTAGCTCGGCGTCGCCGACGGGAGGCCGGCTCGTGCCGCGACCGAGCGGTGCGTCGCCGCACCGACGCCGGACTCCGCGGCGATCTCCGTCGCGGCTCGCAGCAGGGCGGCGCGGCGTTCCCGCGCCGACGCGGTCCGGTTGGTCTGGGGCCGGGAGCTCACGTCACGCCGGGGGGAGGGCCTGGTGCTCGTCCATCATCGAGGCCATCACCGCCCGGATGAACTCGTCGGCCTCGTCGGTGAGGCCACCCGCAACCCCGCCGTAGATGGCCGCCGAGCGCGCCGGCGCGCCCGCCGCCTCCTGCTCCTTCGCGTACTCGACGGCCTCCGCGAGGTCGACGGCGAACGCGTCCACCACGCCGGGTCGGGTCTGTGGGCGGGTGATGGCCATGTGGATGGCGTTGGGGTACTGCTGTCCGTTGAACCGCCAGCCCTTCGTCCGCATGAAGTCGTTGACGTGGTAGATGTCGAAGTCGTCCGAGGTGAAGCTGAAGCAGAACGTGGGCGAGCCCATGATGCGCAGCTCGGGGTGGGCGCGCACGACGCCCTGCATGGCCTCCGCGGTGGCGAAGATGTCGCGGGCGTAGCGGCGGTAGCCGTCGCGGCCGAGCTGCACCATGGCCGCCCAGGTGGCGGCGAGCAGGCCGCCCGAGCGCGAGCCGTCCATGCCCGGCGAGCAGTACTTGCCGCCCGACCAGTCGGTCATGAAGAAGTACTGGCCGTTGCGCAGCGCCTTGTCGCGGAACAACAGGGTGGAGGACCCCTTGAAGGCGTAGCCGTACTTGTGGGTGTCCGCCGAGATCGTCGTGACGCCGGGGAGGCGGAAGTCGAACGGCGCGACGGGATAGCCGAGCTCCTCGCCGAAGGGGAGGATGAACCCGCCCAGGCAGGCGTCGACGTGCAGGCCGATCCCTCGCGCCACCGCCAGCTCGCTGAGCCGGTCGATGGGGTCGATGGTGCCGTACGGGTAGTTGCCGGCCGAGCCCACCAGGGCGATGGTGTCGTCGTCGACGTGGTCGGCGACCCAGCCCACGTCCACGAGCGTGGTGACGGGGTCGATCGGGGCGCGGCGCACCTCGATGCCGAACAGGTGACAGGCCTTGTCGAAGGCCGGGTGGCCGGTCTCGGGCTTGATCACGTTGGGGTGGGTGACACCCCGCTGCGCACGGGCCTGCTCCCGGTAGGCGAGCATGGCGTGGGTGATGCTGCCCGTACCCCCGGAGGTCACCATGCCGACGGGTTCGGCCCCCTCCACCGCCTCGCCGTGGAACAGGTCGAGGGCCATGGCGATGATCTCGCCCTCGAAGCGGGTGGCGCTGGGGCACATGTCGCGCTGGAGGGCGTTCACGTGGGCGAACAGGCCGAAGGCCTCGTTCATGAAGTCGTAGTGGTCGTGGTCGCCGCAGTACATGGTGCCCGAGCACTTGCCCGTCTCCCAGAAGGCGTCCTCCTCGGCCGCCATCGTGCGCAGCTCGGCGAGCACCTCGTCGCGGGGCCGGCCGTGTCGGGGCAGCGTGCGGTTCACGCCGAAGCGCTGGGCATAGGGGTGCTCGGCCATGGGTCCCTCCCGGTTCGTCGTCGAGGCCGACGCCGAAAGCCTCGCAGGAGGCGCTGCCGTCGTGCTCGGGAGCAGCACACCATAACTCTGGGCAGATGTCCAGAGTTTGTGGCGGTCGGGAGGGCGGGGCCGAGGGTGGTAGCCGGCTACGTGAAGTCGGAGCCGCCGTCCACGTTGACGTCGGCGCCGGTCATGTAGCTGTTGAGCGGTGAGCCCACGAAGGCGATGACGGGGCCGATCTCGGCCGGGTCGCCGGCTCGCAGCAGGTGCGCCGGATGGCCGAAGTCCTCGGCCATGATGCGCATCACGTCGTTGAGGTCGTCGGGGTCCGCGTTGCGCTCGGGCGGCAGGTCGCGCAGGTACTGCTTCATGCCCTCGGAGTTGAACGAACCCGGGGACACCGTGTTCACCAGGATCCCCTCGGGGGCCAGGCTGAGCGACAGGTTCTTCGACAGGCTGGTCAGCGCGGCCTTGGCGGCGGTGTAGGCGACGATGTCGGGGGACTGGCGCTTGGTGGAGTGCGCCGACACGTTCACGATGCGGGCCCAGTCGGCCCGGCGCAGCAGCGGCAGGGCGGCGCGCACGCAGCGCACCGCGCTCATCGTGCCGATGTCGAAGGTGGCCTGCCACTCGGTGTCGTCGAGCTGCTCGAAGCGCTTGATGCCCACATCCACCGGGCCTGCTGCGTTGACCAGCACGTTGAGCTCGCCCCAGCGCTGCTCGACCAGCGCGAACGCGTCCTCCACCGAGCCGCGGTCGGTGAGGTCGGCGGGCAGCTCCACCACGTCGGCGGCGCCGCGCTCGCGCAGCGCCTGCGCGGTGGCCTCGAGCGCGGCCGGTGTGCGGCCCAGCACCGCCACCCGTGCCCCCTCGCCGGCGAAGCACTCGGCAGCTGCTCGGCCCATGCCCTTCGTGCCCCCGCTCACCAGGACGGCTGCTCCACCCAGTCCCAGGTCCATGTGCTGCTCCTCGTGTCGATCCGTCGTGGCGACCCCGGCGGTCCGGCGGTCCGGCGGTTCTCAGCGCCCGAAGGCCTCGTCGTGCACCTGCGCCGTGTCGGTGGCCAGGAGGGCCTCCCCGTACGTCTCGGCGAAGGCCGCCATGATCTCGTCGTAGGGCAGGTCCGCGTAGCTGCCCCGGCTGCGCACGTACTCCATGTGGCGGTGACCCGATTCGTCGAACGGGTGCAGCAGGGCGTCGTGCTCGCCGTCGAACTCGAGCACGCGGGTGCCGAAGCGCTCGCACAGCTCCCGGTTGAACGCCGAGCTGACCTTGACCCACCTCCCGCCGAGCCACAGCTCGCTGTAGCCGTGGAAGACGAACACGTCCGTGCCCATGGCGGCGCGCAACTTCTCGCTCTGCAGGTGGTTGCGCACGTCGGCGAACCCGAGTGCGGCCGGGATCCCCTCGGCCCGGCACAGCGCCGACAGCAGCACCGCCTTGGGTACGCAGTAGGCGGATTCGGCCCGCACGATGGTGCTGGCCCGGTAGCCGTCGGGATCGAGGCCGGCCGCGTACGGGTCGTAGCGGATGCCGTCGCGCACGGCCAGGAACAGCGCCACCGCCTTGTGCCGCTCGGTCGTGGCGCCCGCCTCCTCGCACACCCCGCGGGCGTGGTCGCGCACCGCGGGGTGGTCGCAGTCCAGGAACCGGGTGGGGCGCAGGCAGTCCTCGGGGCGCAGCTCGCCGGTGTCGGCCATGGCCGTAGCTTCACACGTCGCGGGCCCGGGCCGGACCGGGCGCCGCGACCCGCTGCGGTGCGCCCTAGGTTGAGGCGGTGGACGAGCACCGGGGGAGCGTCGAGGGCGTGCTGCGCGTCGTGCAGCTCAACGCGGGGTCGCTGCTCGAGCCGGGCTGGCCCGAGCGGCGGGAGGAGATCGTGGCCTGGCTGCGCCGGCTCGATCCCGACGTCGTGTGCCTGCAGGAGATCTGGGAGGACCCGGCCAACGCCAACACCGCAGGTTGGCTGGTGGACCGACTGCCCGAGCAGGGCTGGCACCGGTGCTTCGCCGGCGCCCCGTTCGGGCCGGATCTGTGGCCGGCTCCGGATCTGCGCTTCGGCTCGGCGGTGCTGTCGCGCTGGCCGATCGACGAGTGGCGCTACCACCCGTTGCCCATCGCGCCGGGCGACGACGACCTGTTCGCCCTGTGGGTGCCGTGGGAGCTGCTCCACGTGCGCACCGCCGGCCTCGACGTGTTCTCCTGTCACCTGGCCTCGGCACCCCATCACGCCCGACACCGGCGAGTGCAGGTGCTGGCCATCGACGACCTCATCCGCGCCGCGCGGGGCGACCTCGACGCCTCGCCCCTGCCGGGCCAGCTGCGCGACGCCATGCCGCCCATCCTGTGCGGGGACTGCAACGCCGAGCCCGACAGCGACGAGATGCGCTTCCTCGCCTCGCTCGCCGTGCTCGACGACCGTGCCACCTACTACCAGGACGCGTGGCGGGTCGCGGGGGAGGGGCCGGGCTGGACCCAGGACTGGCGCAGCAATCCGATGGCGGCGTCCATCAACGTGCCCCGCAAGCGCATCGACTACGTCTACGTCGGTGATCCCTTCCTGCGCCGTGGCGGCGCCGGTCGGGTGCTGTCGGCCCGGCTCGCCTTCGACGAGCCGCTGACGGGGGTGCTGGCCAGCGACCATGCCGGCCTCGTCGTCGACGTCGTCTGGCCCGACCGGCCCGACGAGCGGCCGGGTCGCTCGTGACGGGCTCGCCGGGCCCGGCGGGGATCTCGGCTCGGGCGCTTCGCCGCGTCGGCGGCGACCGGGAGGGCCGCGGCTAGAGCACGCCGCTCATGTCGTTGGACGAGATCAGCGAGGCGCTGCCGGCGTCGTAGGAGGGCTCGATCATGGAGGCGTCGTAGGACGAGTATCCGAGCGACTGCTCGTAGGGCGTGTAGTACGGGTCGGTGCTGTCGGCGTACCCGTCGCCGTCGAAGTCGTAGCCACTGATGCCGGCATACCCGTCACCGTCGTAGTCGTAGGTGCTGTAGTCCTGGCCCCAGTCGGCGTAGCCGTCGCCGTCGTAGTCGTAGCCGTATCCCCACTCTTCCATGGCCTGCTCCTGCGTCCTCCCGGTCGCCGCGTGGCGCCCCGGCCCGTCGTGTCGCTCCGTCAGAGTGGTGGCGTGGCCGGGATGTTCCGCGAGGCGTCCTCGCGTGCCGCCTCGAGCACCGCTGCGGCGCTCGTCTCCCCGCGCCGGCGTGGCGATGGTTGGGTACTGTCGCCCCTGCTCGCGTCGCACGAGCCGCGAACCGGGGGTCGGCCGTGCGTCGTGCCGTCCCCGTGGTCGGCACGCCCCGGCCGCCCCGGACGTTCCCCAGAGGAGGCGTCGACACCATGCCCGCGTCAGCTGCCACGATCGTCACCCTCACCGGTACCGGCATCCCCCACGCCACCCCCGGCCGCGCCGGTGCGGGGGTGCTCGTGCGCCACGGGGACGTCGCCCTGCAGTTCGACGCCGGTCGGGGCACCGTGATCCGCCTGGCCGAGGCCGGCTGCGAACCCCACGCGCTCGACGCCGTGCTGCTCACCCACGTCCACAGCGACCACGTCGTCGACCTGGCCGACGTGGCCATGACCCGCTGGATCCAGCGCCAACTGCACGCCTGCGGTGCGCTCACGATCCTCGCCGTCGAGGGCCAGGCCACCCGTTTCGTGGCGCGCATGCTGGAGCCCTACGACGACGACATCGCCTCCCGGATGGCACACGTGCAGGCCGACGCCCCCCAGCTCGACCTGCGTTCCTACCCGCTGCCGGTCACGCCGACCGAGGTCTGGCGATCGGGCGACGGCGACGTGCTCGTCGAGGCGGTGGGCGTGCACCACGAGCCCATCCGCGAGGCCGTCGCCTACCGGGTGACGACGCCGACCGGGGTCGTCGTCATCTCCGGGGACACCCGGGTGTGCGACGAGGTCGAGGACCTGAGCAGGGGCGCCGACGTGCTGGTGCACGAGGCGTGTCGGACCACGGCGATGCGCGACCTCATCGCCGGCTCGGTGTTCGAGCGCATCTTCAGCTACCACGCCGACACGGTCGCCCTCGGTGGGTTGGCGGAACGGGCCGGCGTGCCCCACGTGGTGCTCACCCACCTCATACCGTCGCCCACCACGCCCGACGAGGAGGCCGCCTTCGAGCAGGACCTGCGCGACGGCGGCTACACGGGCCACGTCACGGTGGGGCGCGACCTCGTCACCGTCGAGCTGGGCCGGTGAGTCCCCTCGAGGCCGCCCGGCGAGCCGAGCTCGAGACCGTCCTCGACGCCGGCCGCCTCCCGCACCTCGGGATCTGGCGCGACGAGCACGACGAGCTGACCCGTGCCTTCTTCGCCTGGGACGTTCCCGAGCTGCCCGGCCACGTGCGCGCCGCGGTCGCCGCCGGGGTGCGTGACGACGTCGTCGCCATGGGCCTCGACACCGTCACCGACCTGCTCGAGACGGGTGACCTGCCCCTCGAGACCGGCATCGCCCGCGCGCCCGACGGCGGGTTCTGCGTGGCGGTCCGAACCGTGTTCCCGGGGGCCACGCCCGAGATGCTCGACTGGTGGATGGGCTGGCATCTGGCTCGCACCGAGCGCTACAAGCTGTGGCACCCCCAGGCCCACCTGTTCTCGCAGGCTCGTCGGGACCTGAGCGACGAGCCCGGTCTCACGGACCGCGAGCGCTACGTCGACAACACCGCCTGGGTCGACGAGTACGTCGGCCCGATCCCGACCCGTCTGGCCATCACCTTCCACGACCCCGGCCGGATCGGGCTGCCCTACGACGTGCTCGAGCGGTCGGGGCACGGCACGGCCATCTGCGCCGTCGTGGCCGACAGCGACCACGGCCACGAGCTCTCGCGGCTGGTGCACGCGGTGCGTCGCCATCCCTGGGGGTCGGAGATGCGGAGCCGGTTCTTCTTCGCGCCCGGCACACCCGAGCTCATCGCCGCCCCCATGCTGGACCACTGCTGGACGGAGATGACCCACCTGGCGAGCTTCCTGCCCCACCTGTACGTGCGGGTGACGGCACCGTCCGGGTCGCGTTGAGCCGTGGGCGCGCACCGGGAGGTCGAGGAGTGGCGGGCCGTGTTGCGTCACGAGGCCGCGACGCTCGCGGCCCTGCGCTGAGGGCGAGACTGGAGCGATGGAGCTCGATGCCGGGGTGCTCGCCCTGGTCTGGCTGGCGGCTGCTGCGCTGGTGGTGGTGCGCCCCGCGTGGCGATTCGCGCGCTACCCCGTGACGGCGGTGCACGAGTTCGGCCACCTCGTGGTGGCGTTGGCCGTCGGCGGTCGCGGCGCCCGCATCCGGCTGCGGGCCGACACGTCGGGCCTCACCACTTGGCGCACGACACGCAACGGCCGGTTCCGCAGCGGGCTGATCGCGTTGGCGGGCCCGGGCACACCCCCACTGGTCGGTGCGGCCTGCGCTGCTGCGCTCGTCGGGGGGCAGGCCACGCTGGGGCTGCTCGGACTGGCGGTGCTGGTCGGGATCGTGAGCGTCGTGGTGCGCAACCTGTGGGGTGTGCTGGTGTGCATCGCGCTGGCGGCGCTGTGCTGGCTGGCCTGGCGTCAGGGGGCGGTGGCCACCGAGGTGCTCCTCGTCGTGACCGCGACCGTGCTGTGCCTGGGGGGCCTGCGCGCCGTCGCCGAGGAGCTCACGTCGCTCCAGCCCGGCGGGACGAGCGACACCCAGGTCGCCGCCGCCGCGCTGTGGCTGCCGGCGAGGGTGTGGGGTGCAGGGCTGCTGGCCTGGGCGCTGGCCGGCGCCGTGTGGGCGGCGTGGCGGATCACGACCGTCGTGTGAGCGTCGTCGTCCTGCGGTGCGGTGCGCGGCACGCTCGTTGCCACACGGCGGGCGCATCATGATGACGTGATGTTACGATGCGGTGGTGCGGACGACGATCGACCTCCCTGACGACCTGCACGAGTTGGCCCGCCAGCTCGCCCACGAGGGCAACCGGTCGATGAGCGAGGTCATCGCCGAGCTCATCCGGCTCGGTCTCCGCCAGGGTCGATCGGAGCCGACGTCGAGCCGACGCGGCATGCCGCTGGTCTCGGTGGGTCGCCCCGTCACCGCCGAGGACGTCCGGTCGCTGGACGACGAGGCGTGAGCGTCCTGCTCGCCGACGGCAACCTGCTCGTCGCCCTGACCGTCGTGGACCACATCCACCACGAGGTCGCGCTCGACTGGTTCGAGCGGGACGAGCCCGAGATTGCCACCTGCCCGATC
>JALOLF010000106.1 GCA_025456085.1 Acidimicrobiales bacterium | reverse complement strand
GCCGCTCGGTCTGCACCTGGACGCCGTCCACCGCGCTCACCACGAACACCGCCAGGTCCGCGACGTGCAGCGCGGCGAGGGCCTCGCCTTCGAAGTCGGCGTAGCCCGGCGTGTCGATGAGGTTGATCTTGTGGCCCTTCCACTCGAAGGGGGCGAGGGCGAGGGACAGGGACTGGCCGCGACCCTGCTCCTCCGCCTCGAAGTCGCACACGGTGGTGCCGTCCTCGACGCGGCCCATCCGCTTGGTCACCCCGGCGGTGAACAGCAGCGCCTCGGCGAGCGTCGTCTTGCCCGACCCACCGTGGCCGACGAGCGCGACGTTGCGGATCTTGTCTGGCGGCACCTGCTTCACGGAGTCCTCCTGGGTGTCGGGGGCACGGCGACGGCCCCCGGCGACGCGACTGCTGGTGCGCACCCTACGCCGATCCGGACGTGCTCGCGGAAGGCAATGACGTGGTCGCGCGGGGTTTGGTTGCTAGCCTGGCGGGGATCGAAGACCGGAGGAGTCCGCGATGCTGGATCGTCGCTTCCGCACCAACATCGAACGGGGTCTGCGACCGGTGGGTCAGAACCTCAAGCGCACCGGCGTCACCGCCGACCACCTGACCCTGGCCGGGGTGGTCATGGCGCTCGGCGGCGCGGTGGCCATCGGTGCCGGCAACCTGCCGCTGGGCCTGTTCTTCCTCGTGCTGGCCGCAGTGCCCGATGCACTCGACGGCGCGGTGGCCAAGGCCTCGGGCACGGCGTCGCCCCGGGGCTCCTTCTTCGATTCGGTCGCCGACCGGGTCTCCGACGCGCTGCTCTTCGGCGGTGTGGCCTGGTACTTCGCCGCCGACGACCGGGGCCTGCTGGTCATGCTGCCCGTCGCCGTGCTGGGCGCGTCGATGCTCATCTCCTACGAGCGGGCCAAGGCCGACGCGCTCGGCTTCGACGCCAAGGTGGGCATCATGGAGCGGGCGGAGCGCCTGATCCTGCTCGGGCTGGGCCTGCTGTTCGAGGCGCTGCTGGTGCCGGTCCTCGTGGTCATGCTGGTCCTCACCCTGGTCACGGCGGGCCAGCGCTTCGCCACCGTGTGGGCTCAGGCCAGCATCGAGCGGCCCGATCCCCGGGCCCGGCGCCGCACCGCCCGCCGGCGGGCTCGTGCCTCCCGTGCGCAGCTGCGTGGCGCCGGTGGGGGCACGTGGCGCACCCGGGTCGCCGAGAGTCGTCGACGCATCGGCCGGGAGTAGCACCAGAAGCGACCCCGAGGCTCGCCGTGGCAGCACATCCCGCCGTCGTCGCGCACCACGTGGCCTCGGGCCTGGCCCGTCGGCTGCCCCGTGGCGCGGCCGAGGCCCTGGGAGAGGCGGTGTTCGCGGCGTCGGCGTCGCTGTCGCCCACCCGTCGGGCCATGGTGGCCCGCCACCTCCAGCGCGTCGATCCGACCTTGGAGGGAGCACGGCTCGAGCTCGCCGTCCGGCGGGCCTTCGCCTCCTACGGCCGGTACTTCGCGGAGTCGTTCCGCCTGCCCAGCCTCGACGTGCGCCGGGTGGAGGCCGACTTCAGCTACGAGGGCTTCGACCACATCCAGCGGGCCCGGGCCGCGGGCACCGGCGCCATCCTGACGCTGCCGCACCTCGGCGGATGGGAGTGGGCGGCCTACTGGACCACCCAGGTCGTGGGCGTGCCGGTCACCGCGGTCGTGGAGCCGCTCCAGCCCCGGGAGCTGTTCGAGTTCTTCCGGGCCTACCGGGCCGAGCTGGGCATGAACGTCGTGCCGCTGGGGCCGAAGGCGGCGACGGAGGTGATCCGAGCCATCCGCGAGCGCCACGTCATCTGCCTGCTGTCGGATCGGGACATCACCGGCGACGGCGTGGAGGTGGAGTTCTTCGGTGAGCGCACCACGCTGCCGGCCGGGCCCGCGACGTTGGCCATCCGCACCGGGGCGCCGTTGCTCCCGTCCGCCATCTACTTCCGGGGCAACCACCACTACGCCCGCATCGGCGCGCCGCTGGCCTACGAGCGGCGGGGCCGGCTCCGTGAGGACATCACCCGGATCACGCAGGACATCGCGTTCGCGCTCGAGGAGCTGATCCGAGACGCGCCCACGCAGTGGCACCTGCAGCAGCCCAACTGGCCATCGGACGTCGCGTTCGCGACCCGCGCCGTCCCTGCGACGTGACGCCGCCCGCCAGCCACGCCCCGCACCGGCGGGCCGGGGTGGCGGCACGGGAGCTGCCACGGGTCGTTCGACCCGGTGCCGGCGAGGACCTACGGTTGCCGCCGTGCGTGTCGGCCTCGTCTGCCCCTACAGCCTGACCGTGCCCGGTGGCGTGCAGGGGCAGGTCCTGGGCCTGGCCCGTACCCTGCGGGCCCTGGGCCACGAGGCGCGGGTCATCGGGCCGTGCGACGGCCCCCCGCCCGACGCCGGCGTCACCCCGATCGGGATGAGCCTCCCCACCGCCGCGAATGGCTCGGTGGCGCCCATCGCGCCGGACATCCCCGCGCAGCTGCGGACCATCCGGGCGCTGCGCGACGAGGACTTCGACGTGCTGCACCTGCACGAGCCGCTCGTGCCGGGTCCCACCCAGACCGCCATCCTGTTCCGGCCCGCCCCCCTGGTGGGCACCTTCCACGCAGCGGGGGAGACCAAGGCGTACAACCTGCTCAAGCCGGTGCTGCGGGCGGCGGCCCGCAAGCTCGACGTGCGCTGCGCGGTGTCCGAGGACGCCCGCAAGATGGCCGAGGCGGCGCTCGGGGGTGACTACCGCATCGTGTTCAACGGTGTGGACGTGGACGAGTTCGCCGAGGCGTCGCCGTGGCCGGCCGACGAGCCCACGATCTTCTTCCTGGGCCGCCACGAGCCCCGCAAGGGCCTGAACGTGCTGCTCGACGCCATGGCCGAGCTGCCCGCCCACGTGCGGCTCTGGATCGCCAGCGACGGTCCCGAGACCGAGGTGTTGCGGGCCCGGGTGGCCGGTGACCGGCGCATCGAGTGGCTGGGACGCATCTCCGACGAGGAGCGGGCCGAGCGGCTCCGGGGTGCCGACGTGTTCTGCGCGCCGTCGTTGCGGGGGGAGTCCTTCGGTGTCGTGCTGCTCGAGGCGATGGCGGCCCGCACCGCGGTGGTGGCGTCGGACCTGCCCGGCTACGCCAACGTGGCCCGGGCGGGACGCGACGCGCTCCTGGTGCCGCCGGGCGACGCCCGCGCCCTGGCCGCGGCGTTGCTGCGGGTGTTGGAGGACCCCGACGTCGCCCGGTCGCTCGTCGCCTCGGGAGAGGAGCGTGCCGCCCACTTCTCCATGGAGCACCTGGCTGCGATCTACCTCGACATCTACGCCGAGGTGGCCCGGTCGGGCTCGCGCCCCTGAAGCAGGCGGTTGGCCAGGCGCAGCTTGAGCTGGGTGTCGCGCCGCAGCGCCGCGAGCCGGGCGTCGTCGAGGACCACGCAGATCCAGTCCCAGTGCAGCGCCACGGTGGCGCCGGGCACGACCTCGCCGGCGTCGTCGCCGTCGGCGGGCCGACTGGCCACCTCCACCACCTCGGCGCCCAATCCGAGGTGCCCGTCGACCAGGAGCAGGGGCCGGCTGCTCACGAGCGCCACCGAGCCGGTCAGGTCCAGCACCCGCCCCCAGCGGACGCGGCACCGGTCGAGCGCCACGAGGGGGTAGCCGTCGTCGCCGTTGTGCAGCAGGCGGACCCAGGGTCCGATGGCGAAGACGTCGAGCGCGTGCGTGGGCTGCTGCCACGGCCGTGCGTCGGCGGCCGACGCGTTGTCGTTGTCGGTGTCCTCGCCCGGAGGCAGCGAGCCGATCCAGTAGGCCTCGACGGCGCGGCGGTCGAGGGGGTCGGGCAGGCCGATGGCCCGAGCCGCGGCCTGCAGGCCGTGGCGGGCCGGATGTGCGGTCGTGGCACGTTCGGGCGGTGCTCCGGCGGGAACCGGCGCCGGGAAGGCCGTCGGGCGATAGGCGAAGCGGGAGAAGAGCGCGGCACCGTCGGAGGGGCCACGCGCCATGGCCCCGGCATGCCCCCCGGCGCCCCCCACGGGCCCGGTCGCAGCGCTGAACCACGACCCCGTCACGGCGCCATCGTCGGTCAGGGCGCGGCGGACGTGACAGGGTCTTCGGTCCCGGTTGCGACCGTCGTCCTTCCCGAAGGGTCGAACTGCCCTGTCGCCGTGTGCGGGCGGTCCGTAGCGTCGAAACCGGGCACCGACACAGGGCGACCTGAAGGAGGCGTTCATGAGCGGAGCACGGGGAGTCATCCCGCTGGCCGAGCTGGGCCGCGACGACGTCGACCAGGCCGGCGGCAAGGGAGCGAACCTGGGGGAGTTGGTCAACGCGGGCCTGCCCGTGCCACCCGGCTTCGTGGTGACGGCCGCCGCGTTCCTTCGTGCCATGGCCGAGGCCGGGGTCCGCGACCGCCTCACCGAGGTGGCCACCGCCACCGTCGTGGACGATCCGGCGGCGCTGGCCGAGGCCTCGACGGCGCTGCGGGCCCTGGTGGCCGAGGCCGGCGTTCCCGCGGACCTGGCCGCGGAGGTGCTCGCCGCCTACGACGCCATGGGCGGCGGGCCGGTCGCGGTGCGATCGTCGGCAACGTCCGAGGACACGGCGGGGACGTCGTTCGCCGGCATGAACGAGACCTTCACCAACGTCCACCGCGACGACCTGCTGGCCGAGATCGCCCGGTGCTGGGCATCGGTGTACGGCGAGCGGGTGATGGCCTACCGCTTCAGCCAGGGCGTGTCCGACGAGCCCGCCATCGCGGTCGTCGTGCAGCGCATGGTCGACTCGGTGACGTCGGGGGTGATGTTCTCCGTGGACCCGGCCACCGAGGAGGCCGACCACGTGGTCATCGAGGGCGCCTTCGGGCTGGGCGAGGTGGTGGTGGGGGGCCAGGTGGAGCCCGACACCTACCTCGTCGCCAAGGAGCCGATGCGGGTGCTGAGCGTGCGGGTGGGCCACAAGAGCCACCTGATCCGACGTGGGGCCGACGGCCGCGACGAGCGGGTCGACCTCGACGCCCACGCGGGCGGCGCCCAGGTGCTGTCGACGGACCAGATGCTCGAGCTGGCCCGCCTCGCGGTGCGCGTCGAAGGCCACTACGGCAGCCCCCAGGACATGGAGTGGGCCTACGAAGCCGACGGCACGGTCTACCTGGTGCAGTCGCGTCCCATCACCACCCTGCACCACCGCGACCAGCCCACCACCAAGGCCCACGACCTGGCCGGTGAGACCATCCTGGCCGGGCTGGGGGCCTCGCCCGGGATCGTGTCGGGGCCGGTGCGGGTGCTGGCCTCGCCGGCGGAGGGCAAGCACCTCCAGGCGGGGGAGATCCTCGTGGCCGTCATGACCAGCCCCGACTGGGTGCCGACCATGCGGCGGGCCGCGGCGCTCGTCACCGACGGCGGGGGCATGACCTGCCACGCGGCCATCGTGAGTCGCGAGCTGGGCATCCCCGGCGTGGTCGGGACGCGCACCGCGACCACCATGCTGCGCAACGGCGACGTCATCACGATCGACGGCGCACGCGGACTCGTCTACCGCGGCGTGGTCACGCCGGCCGGCACCGCCGCGCCGACGGTGTCGGGGCCGTCCTCCGCGGTCGTGGCTGCTCCGGAGGCGTTGGCCACCAAGCTCTACGTGAACGTCGCCATCGCCGAGCGGGCCGCCGCCGTGGCGGCACTGCCCGTGGACGGGGTGGGGCTGCTGCGGGCGGAGTTCATGATCACCGACGCCCTGGCCGGCGAGCACCCGCGCCACCTGCTCGCTCAGGGGCGTGGGGCCGAGTTCGTGGACCGGATGAGCGCCACCCTGGCCACGGTGACCCGTGCGTTCATGCCCCGCCCGGTCGTGTACCGGACCACGGACTTCCGCACCAACGAGTTCCGGGAGCTGACCGGCGGCGCCGACTTCGAACCCCACGAGGAGAACCCGATGATCGGGTACCGGGGGTGCTTCCGCTACGTGCGCGATCCCGAGGTCTTCGCCCTGGAGCTCGAGGTGCTGGCCCGCGTGCGCGAGGAGACCCCCAACCTGCACGTGATGATCCCCTTCGTGCGCACCCGCTGGGAGCTCGAGGCGTGCCTGGAGCTGATCGACGCCAGTCCCCTGGGTCGACAGCGGGGTCTGCACCGGTGGGTCATGGCCGAGGTCCCGTCCGTGGTCTACCGGATCCCGGAGTACGCGGCCATGGGCATCGACGGCGTGTCGATCGGCTCCAACGACCTCACCCAGCTCATGCTGGGCGTGGACCGCGACTCCGAGGTGTGTGCCGAGCTGTTCGACGAGAGCGACGCGGCGGTGCTCGACGCCATCCATCGCATCATCGACGCCTGCCACGCTGCCGGCATCACGTCGTCGCTGTGCGGCCAGGCGCCGTCGAACAACCCCGCCTTCGCCGAGCACCTCGTGCGCTTCGGCATCACGAGCGTCTCGGTGAACCCCGATGCCGTGGACGTGGCCCGGGCGACCCTGGCCGGCGCCGAGAAGCGCCTGCTGTTGGAGGCGGCTCGTCGCGCCGGCGGGTGAGGGCCTCGACGGCCGGCCGGTGGGCGTCACCGGTGGGGTGCGGAGCTGGCCGTAAGATGACGGCGTGTCCACCGCTCTCGTGGTCGTGGTCGTCGTGCTCGGCATCGTCCTGGTGCTCGGGCTCGTCGCCGTCGGCATCTACAACAACCTCGTGCGGGCCAGGAACCTGGTCGACAACGCCTGGGCCCAGGTGGAGGTGCAGCTCCGGCGGCGCTACGACCTGATCCCCAACCTGGTCGAGACGGTCAAGGGGTACGCAGCCCACGAGGCCGGAACCCTCGAGGCCGTGATCCAGGCCCGGGCCGGCGCGGTCGCCGCCGAGGGGCCAGCCGCCCAGGGACAGGCCGACAACCTGCTCACCGGCGCCCTGCGCCAGCTGTTCGCGGTGGCCGAGGCCTACCCCGAGCTGAAGGCCGACCGCAGCTTCCTGGCCCTGCAGCAGGAGCTGACCGACACCGAAGGACGGGTGGCGACGTCGCGTCGCAGCTACAACGACGCCGTCACCCGCTACAACACGCGGATCGAGACCTTTCCGTCGCTGCTCGTGGCCGGTCCCTTCGGCTTCCGGATCCGCGACTACTTCGAGGTCGACGACGTGGCGCGTGAAGCTCCCCAGGTCGAGTTCTAGGACCGGGAGCGCAACACGCTGAACGAGCAGATCGCCGAGAACACCCGCAGGGCCCTGGCTCTGGTCACCGGGTTCGTCGCCGGCTTCGTGGTGCTGGGCACGCTGATCGGGCTGCTGTTCGGCGCGGCCCTCTGGGGTCTGGTGCTGGCCGTCGTGACCGGCGTCGCGGCCGCCGTCGCGGCGTGGCGGTGGTCCGATGTCGTGGCCCTGCGGCGAACCGGTGCCCGGCCGGTCGCCGACGACGCGCACCCGCGCCTCCACAACCTGGTGGAGGGGCTGTGCGTCTCGAGGGGGCTGCCCAAACCGCGCCTGCACGTCATCGACGACGCCGCGCCGAACTCCTACGCCGTCGGGCGCAGCCCCCGTCGGGCCTCGTTGGTGGTGACGACCGGCCTGCTCGACGTGCTCACCCGCATCGAGCTCGAGGGGGTGCTGGGCCACGAGCTGAGCCACATCAAGAACCACGACACCGTCGTGTCCACGCTGGGGGTGACCCTCGTGGGTGGCCTGGCCACCCTGTCGAGCTGCAGTGCCCGCTACTTCTGGCTGGGGGGCAGGGAGTCCGGCACGGGCCCGGGTGTCGTCACGGCCGTGGCGGCGCTGCCGTTCGCGGCGCTCTCGCCGGCGGTGTTGGCGCTGCGTGACCACGTCCTGGGGCCCCGACGCGAGTACGACGCGGACCTCGCCGGGGTGGAGCTCACCCGGTACCCGCCCGGCCTGGCGGCCGCCCTCGACAGGATCGGCGCCGATCCCCGGCGCGTGCGCCACCCCTCGGTGGCCACCGCCCACCTGTGGCTCGTCGATCCGTGGCCCGTCGACCGGGCGCGCAGCGGCCGCTTCGCCCGGTGGTACGACTCCCACCCCGATCTGGAGGAGCGGGTGGACGCGCTCCGCGAGCTGTGAACCCCTGGTGGCGCCGACCCGGTGTGCTCGCCGGGCTCGTGGCCGCGGTCGCGGCCCTCGTCGTGGGCGCCGTGGTGCTCCTGGGCGGCGGTGGCGGCGACGACGAGGCGCAGGGACCCGTGCAGCCGGGCACGTCCTCGAGCGTCCCGGGCACGTCGGAGGTGCCGGACGCGGCGCCGGTGGCACCCCTCACCGGTCTGGCGCTGACCGACGTGACGGCCGGTGGTCGACCGGCCCTCGTCGTCAAGGTCGACAACGCCGACGCGCTCTCGCGTCCCCAGGCCGGCCTGAACCAGGCCGACGTCGTCTACGAGGAGAAGGTCGAGGGGCCGGTGAGCCGCTTCGCGGCCGTGTTCCACTCCCGCGACGCCGATCCCGTGGCGCCGGTGCGGTCGGGGCGCTCGACCGATGTCGCCCTCGTCGGCCCGCTCAACGTCCCGCTCTACGCCTTCTCGGGGGCCAACGCCGTGTTCCTGGCCGAGCTGCGGGCCGCGCCCCTCGTGGACGTCGGCTACGACGTGCACCCCGAGGCCTACGACCGTGATCCGCAGCGCACAGCGCCCGACGACCTCACGACCACGACGGCGCGTCTGTGGGACCTGGCGCCCGTCGGCGCGGCGCCGCCCGCGCCGCTGTTCGCCTACGCCACGGGCGGGGCCCCACCCTCTGCGGCCGGGGGGGCGCCGACGACGTCGCTGGCCTACGGCTGGGGACGGGGTGGCGCGCCGGTGTCGTACGGATGGGACGCGGTACGGGGCCTGTGGTTGCGGACCCAGAACGGCACGCCGCACGTCGATGCCGCCGGCGAGCAGCTCGGGTCCGAGAACGTCATCGTGCAGTTCGTGACCTACGTCGACACCGGTCTGGTGGACGTCGCCGGCACGCCCGTCCCCGAGGCCCAGCTCGTCGGGCAGGGCACGGCGTGGGTGCTCTCCGACGGCGCGTCGGTCGAAGCTGCCTGGGCCAAGCCCGACGACACGACGCCCACGGCCTTCACGACCGTCGACGGAGCGTCGGTGCTGCTCACCCCGGGGCGGACCTGGGTGATCCTCGTGCCCGTGGGCGGCGACGCCACCCTGCAGCTGGGCGACGGGACGACCCGCACGCCCTGAGCGGCCCGCTGGCGCGGGACTGCTCCGCGCCGCTCGCGGCGTGCACGCTGCGACGACCATCCACCACCGATCGCGCGCCGTTGCCTACGGTGACCGTCAGGCGGAGACCGGTTGGCCCCCAGAGGGGGCCGATCCTTCTCGGAGGTGTGTTCGTGGGTCGACGCCTGTTCCCCGGCGCGGCGGCGGTGGCCGCCGTCGCGATGCTCGGCGCCTCGTGCGGCGGCGGTGGCGGCGGTGCCAGCCCCGTCGAGGCGGTCGGTGCGACGCCGACCGAACCAGCTGCCGACGTGTCGACCTCGTCGTCGGCGCTCGACACGACGACGTCGACCACCGTGCCGGTCTGGCCGCTCACCGGCGCGGCGCTGAGCGACCCCCTGGGTTCGAACCGCGCCGTGGTCATCGCCAAGATCGACAACAGCCCGGAGGCCCGCCCCCACAGCGGGATCAACCAGGCCGACGTCGTCTACGAGCTGAAGGTGGAGGGCATCACCCGCTTCGCCGCCGTGTTCCACTCCCAGGAGGCCGAGGTCGTCGGCCCCGTGCGCTCGGCGCGCTCGAGCGATCCCGACCTGCTCGCCAACCTGAACCGACCGGTGCTCGTCTGGTCCGGGGGGAACCCGGGTGTGGTGGGTGAGATCCACGGCGCGCAGGACGCCGGTCTGCTCACCGACGCCGGTGCCGATGTCGTACCCGCCGAGTACTGGCGCGACAACAGCCGAGTCGCACCGCACAACCTCTACGCCAGCACGTCCGGGGCACGACGGGCCGTCGGCCAGGGCACGTCGCCGTTCCCGCTCTTCGCCCACCGTGAGGCCGGGGAGGGCGCGCCCGCCGGTGCCACGGACCTCCCCGGGGTGTCCATCGACTACGGCCTCGGCGTCGTCGTCGACTACGTGTGGGACGCCGAGCGGGGGTGCTGGGACCGCTTCCAGTCCGATGCCCGCCATTCGTACGCCAACAGCGCCTTCGTCGACGCAGACGGCCGGCAGGTCTGCCCTACGAACGTGGCGATCCTGTCGATCGAGTACGGCGTGAGCCAGGTCGACGCCCGGTCGCCGCGGGCCATCACGACCGGGGGCGGCGACGCCCTGGTGCTGGTCGACGGCAAGGCGGTGCACGGCTCCTGGAGCCGGGCGAACCCGGGCGACCCGTGGACGCTGACCGATGACGCCGGTGCGACCATCGAGCTGGTCCCGGGCACCACGTGGGTGCAGCTCCCCGAGGTCGGTGCACCCGTCACCCCGATGTCCCCCGATGCCGCCGCGGGGTTGCTCGCCGTCCGGCGCTGACGCGGGGCCCGGGCCGGCGGGCGACGCCCCGCCGGCCCGGGGATCCCGTCGGGAATGCCGGCGGACGCGTTTGCGTTTCATACCCCGAGGGGTATCTCGCCCGCCGACCGAGGAGCACAGATGGCGACCGTGGAGCTGACCAAGGACAACTTCGAGGCGATCGTGCGTGGCAACGACGTCGTCTTCGTGGACTTCTGGGCGGAGTGGTGCGGGCCGTGCCGCATGTTCGGCCCGGTGTTCGAGGCCGCGTCGGCCGAGCACCCGGACCTGGTGTTCGCGAAGGTGAACACCGAGGAGCAGCCCGAGCTGGCCGGTGCCTTCAACGTCATGTCGATCCCCACCCTGATGGCGTTCCGGGAGCAGGTGGTGCTCTACGCCGAGCCGGGTGCCCTCCCCGCCAAGCACTTCGGCGAGCTCATCGAGCAGGTCATGGCCGTGGACATGGACGAGGTGCACCGGGAGATCGCCGAGCGCCACGCCGACCATGACCACGACCACGACCAGTCGCACTGACGGCGGCGCGCCGACGCCGTCCCCGGGCTGTGCTTCGGGTTCCGACGGACGCTCGCCGTACACTGGCGGGCATGGCTGATCTCTTCGACACGCAGGCCGGCGCACCCCGCGCCGACGGGACGGGTGCACGCTCGACGGGCACCATGCTCGTCAAGCGGGGCCTCGCCGAGATGCTCAAGGGCGGCGTCATCATGGACGTCGTCGATCCCGAGCAGGCCCGCATCGCCGAGGACGCCGGCGCGGTGGCCGTCATGGCCCTCGAGCGCGTGCCGTCCGACATCCGGCGTGACGGTGGCGTGGCCCGCATGAGCGACCCCGAGATGATCGAGGGCATCAAGGCGGTGACCACCATCCCGGTCATGGCCAAGGCCCGCATCGGCCACTTCGCCGAGGCCCAGATCCTGCAGTCCCTCGGTGTCGACTACGTCGACGAGTCCGAGGTGCTCACGCCCGCCGACGAGGCCCATCACATCGACAAGTGGGCCTTCACCGTGCCCTTCGTGTGCGGGGCCACCGACCTGGGGGAGGCGCTGCGGCGCATCTCGGAGGGGGCGGCCATGATCCGCTCAAAGGGGGAGGCCGGTACCGGCAACATCGTCGAGGCCGTGCGCCACCTGCGCTCCATCCTGGGTGACATCCGCAAGATCACCCAGGCCGACTCGGCAGAGCTGTACGACTGGGCCAAGCGCCTCCAGGCCCCGGTGCCGCTCGTGCAGGAGTTGGCCGAGACGGGGCGCCTGCCGGTGCCGCTGTTCTGCGCCGGCGGCATCGCCACGCCGGCCGACGCCTCGCTGGTGATGCAGCTGGGCGCCGAGGCGGTGTTCGTGGGGTCCGGCATCTTCAAGAGCGAGAACCCCAGCGTGCGGGCGAAGGCCATCGTCGAGGCCGCCGCCAACTTCCGTGATCCCGACATCCTGGTGAAGGTGAGCCGCGGGCTCGGCGGCGCCATGCCCGGCCTGGAGATCGGTTCGCTCGAGACCAAGCTCGCCGACCGGGGCTGGTGAGCACCACCCCTTGAAGATCGGTGTCCTCGCCCTCCAGGGGGCGGTCGAACCCCATGTCGTGGCCCTCCGGGCCCTCGGGGCCACGACGGTCGCGGTGCGCAACCCGACCGAGCTGGCGCTGGTGGAGGCCCTGGTGCTGCCGGGCGGCGAGTCCACCACCATGGCGAAGCTGCTGCGGCTGAACGAGCTGGAAGAGGCGCTCGCCGAGCGCCTCGCCGGCGGCATGCCCGCGTTCGGCACCTGCGCGGGCATGATCCTGCTGGCGTCCGGGGTGCTCGACGGGCGGGCCGACCAGCGCTCGTTCTCGGCCATCGACATCGACGTGCGGCGCAACGCCTTCGGCCGCCAGGTCGACTCCTTCGAGGCGGACCTGGACGTGACGGGCCTCGCCGGCGGACCGCTGCACGCGGTGTTCATCCGGGCGCCGTTCGTGGAACGGGCCGGCGCCGACGTCGAGGTGCTGGCGACCGTGGGCGGGCATCCGGTGTGCTGCCGGCAGGGACGGGTCCTGGTGACGTCGTTCCACCCCGAGCTGTCGGGTGATGTGCGCCTCCACCAGCACTTCCTGGAGCTGGCCGCGACCTAGCGCTCCGGTCGGTGGTCTGGGGCGGACGGGCGGCGCACGGTAGATTCCCCGGCTGCAGTCCCTGCCCGTCCGTCGGCCCGTGGCCGGCGACGTGCTGCGTCATGAAGGAGCGTCATGTCCGGTCACTCCAAATGGGCCACGATCAAGCACAAGAAGGGCGCGGCCGACAAGGCCCGGGGGAAGCTCTTCGCCAAGCTGATCCGCCAGGTGGAGGTGGCCGCCCGTGAGGGCGGCGGTGACCCGGATTCCAACCCGACGCTGCGCACCATGTTCCAGAAGGCTCGGGACAACTCGGTGCCGCTCGACACCATCGAGCGGGCCATCAAGCGGGGCACGGGCGAGCTCGAGGGCGTCACCTACGAGCAGATCACCTACGAGGGCTACGCGCCGCACGGGGTGGCGGTGCTCATCGAGGTGCTCACCGACAACCGCAACCGGTCGGGCTCCGACATCCGCTCGCTCATGAAGAAGCACGGCGGCTCCATCGCAGAGCCGGGCGCGGTGGCGTGGCAGTTCGACCGCAAGGGCGTGGTGGAGATCCCCTCGTCGGTGAGCGAGGACGACATCATGCTCGCCGCGCTCGACGCCGGGGCCGAGGACCTCGCCGCGGAGGGCGACACCTGGCGGCTCTCCTGCGCGCCAGGCGATCTGCCGGCGGTGCGCCAGGCTCTCGAAGACGCAGCGATCGGCTTCGAGTCCGCCGACGTGACGATGGTGCCGCAGAACACGGTGGGCCTCGACACCGCCGAGGCGGCCAAGGCGGTGCTGCGGGTCATCGACGCCCTCGACGACTACGACGACGTGCAGGACGTGTACGCCAACTTCGACATCCCCGACGAGCTGCTCCAGAGCCTCGAAACGTGATCTCCGTCGGCGATCCCGCCCCTGACTTCGCGATCCCGGGGACCGACGGGCGCCCCGACGGGCGTCGCACCTTCACGCTCGCGGAGTTCCGCGGGCTGCCGGTGGTGCTCGTGTTCTACCCGGCCGACCACTCGGCGGTGTGCACGCTGCAGCTCACGACCTACACCAACGACATGGCCCAGTTCGACGACGTCGGGGCCCAGGTCCTCGGCCTCAGCCCGCAGTCCCTCGACGTCCACGACGAGTTCATCGCCGAGCACGGACTGGGGTTCCCGCTGCTCGCCGACGAGGACAAGGCCGTGGGTGCCGCCTACGGCGTGCTCGGCCCCATGGGCTTCTACAAGCGCTCGGTGTTCGTCGTCGACGCGGTCGGGGTCGTGCGCTACGTCCACCGGGCCACGGCCGGGCTCACGTTCCGCGCCACCGAGGAGATCGTGGAGGCGGTCCGCTCGCTCGAGCACGCCTGAGCACCGACCGGCCGGGTCCGACGGTGTCGCTACTGCTCGTTGGCCACGCCCAGCAGCCGGGCCCGCGTGAGGGAGTTCACGCCCGACACCAGGCTGACCACGGCGATGCCCCAGGCCACGGCGCCGATGGTCACGCCGATGACCGGCGCGCCCGAACCCACCAGCGCGCCGGTCGACTGCCCGTAGGCGATGAGGATGAGCGGGAAGGTCACGAGGCCCGCGGCCTGCTGGGCCGCGGCGGTGGACTTCACCCGGGCCGACAGGCGCAGCACCAGCGACAGGGCGATGGCCAGGAAGGGCGGCAGCACCCACAGGATGAGCAGCCACCACGACGGCGTCGGGAAGAACCAGCCCCCCACGTCGGGACCCACGATCAGGTTCACCAGCAGCGAGTAGATGCCGAAGCCCACCACCGTGGTGACATAGCCGGGGATGAGGCTGGCGATC
>JALOLF010000214.1 GCA_025456085.1 Acidimicrobiales bacterium | reverse complement strand
ACCCCGCCACGCACCAGCTCCCCCGCCAGCCGAGCCACGGTCGCGGTGAGCGTCTCGTCGTCGGCCTCCCGGGTGGCGGTCACCGTGGCCTGGATCCCTCCGGCGGCGTAGGGACGGCCGGCCATCCGTGCCGCGAACTCCGGCGCCGGCGCGACCGACGCCGGGCCCGACCACGCCACCCGACCGCCCGCCAGCACCACCGCGGCGTCGCGAACCCGACCCACAGGCGAGGCGTCGCCGTGCCCGTGGCCCGGCTGGTTCGTCACCAGCTCGCTGATCCCGGTGATCAGCGTGCTGGCGCCGGTCGGGGTCACGAGACCGCCTGCCACACCGCGTCCACCGCGTCGCCCAGCAGTGCCGCCACGTCGCCCAGCACGTGCCGCCCCTCGCGCACGACCACGTCACCGCCGACGACGACGGTGTCGACGTCGGCTACACCGGCCACGAGAAACACCTGGGTCGGCAAGGCCCCGGCCGTGCGCGGGGTGTCGAGACGCACGGCCACGAAGTCCGCCGGCGCCCCCACCTCGAGACGGCCACCCCCGGGCCAGCCCAGCGCGTCGTAGCCATGGTGCGTGGCGGCGGCGACCAGGTCGGCGACGGTGAACCGACCGCGTTCGAGCGAGGTCAGCCGCTCGTGCATCTCCAGCAACCGCGCTTCTGCCATCAGGTCGACCAGGGAGTGCTGGTCGGTACCCAGCGACAGTGCGACGCCCGCGTCGGCCAGGGCGCGCGCGGGCCCGATGCCGTCGGCCAGGTCCGCCTCGGTGCTCGGACAGAGGCAGCAGCCTGCACCCGAGGCGGCGAGCAGTGCCACGTCGTCGTCGGTCAGGTGGGTGCCGTGCACCGCCGTCGTGCGCGGGGAGAGCACCCCGTGGGCAGCCAGCAGGGCGGTCGGCGTGCAGCCGTGGGCGGCCCGGCATGCGGCGTTCTCCTCGGGCTGCTCGGAGAGGTGCACGTGCAGAGGCCGGTCGGGGAAGGCGTTCGCCACCGCGGTGAGCGCCTCGGCGGGCACAGCACGCACGCTGTGGATCGCCACGCCGATGCGCGTGCGGTCGTCGTCGGCCAAGGCGGCCACGCGGTTCGCCCACGTCGTGGCCGACCCGTCGTCGTAACGTCGCTGCACCCCGGCAGTCGGCTGCCCGAACCCACCGGCCAGGTAGCAGGTGTCGAGCAGCGTCAGCCGGACGCCGGCCCGCGAGGCGGCTTCTCGCAGCGCCTCCCCCATCGCATTCCGGTCGTCGTAGGTGCGCCCGTCGGGGCGGTGGTGCAGGTAATGGAACTCGCCGACGACCGTGATGCCGGCCAGCGCCTGCTCGGCGAAGGCGGCAGTCGCCAGGGCCAGCAACGAGTCGGGGTCGAGCCGGGCGGCGACGTCGTACATGGTCTGCCGCCACGTCCAGAACGAGCCGCGCCCGGTGTGCGTGCGTCCTCTCAGCGCCCGGTGGAAGGCGTGCGAGTGGGTGTCGGCGAACCCCGGGAACACCATGCCTGGCAGCCGCTCGTCCCCGGGCGACGGCGGCACGCCGACCTCGACGCGCACCAGGCGGGCGTCGCGCACCTCGAGCCGCACGTCGGCCGCCGGCCCGTCCGCAAGCCACGCGTGCGCGGCGGCGTAGGACGTGGCCGTCACGACGTCGCCCCTGGTTCTCCACCGGCCCACTCGGGCACCGTGGAGCGACGCCCGGCGAGGTCAGCCAGCACAGCGGCGAGAGTGTCCACCCCCGCCTCGCAGTCGTCGAGCGACGCCGCCTCGGCCGGGCTGTGCGACACCCCGGTGGGGTTGCGCACGAACAGCATCGCCGTGGCCACCCCCGCCGCTGCCAGCACGCCGGCATCGTGGCCGGCCTGCGTCGGCAGCAGCGGAGCCGGCGCCGCGTTCGGCCTTGACGCCAGGGTGGCGCCGACCGTGGCGGCAACCCGGTCGCGCAGCAGCGCGTCGAACTCGACGCGAGGCGAGAACGACTCCAGCACGACCTCCACCACGGTGCCGTCCAGCCGGGCCCGCTCGCGCACCTGGTCGGTCACCGCGTCGACCAAGGTGCTCAGGCCGTGCTCGGTCTCGGCGCGGGCGTCCAGCCAGACCGCGACGGCGGACGGCACGGCGTTCGTCGCGTTGGGTACCGCTTCGATGCGTCCCACAGTGGCCCGGGAGTCTGTCGAGCCGGCCTGCTGGTGGGCGGCGAGCACCGTGGTGGCTGCGGCGAGCATCGGGTCGGCCCGGTGCTGCATGCGGGTCGTGCCCGCATGGTCGGCACGGCCGGTCACGTCGAGCCGCCAGCGTCCGTGCGGCCAGATCGCCGTGGCGACGCCGACAGGGCCGGACGCGCCCACGGTCGGCTCGGCGAGCCGACGTCCCTGCTCGATGTGCAGCTCCACGAAGGTGCGCACGCTGCCCAGCCAGGACTGGCCTCCGCCCGCCAGCAGTGCCGGGTCCACGCCCGTCCCCGCCTGCTCCAGCACCTCGATGAACGGCGTCCCGGACCGGTCCCGCAACGCCAGCACCCGTGCGGCGTCCACCGCACCGGTGGCGACACGTGAGCCGAGGCACGGCAAGCCGAAACGCGAGCCCTCCTCCTCGACGAACACCGCCACCCCCAGTGGCCGGTCGGGCACGAATCCCTCGTCGCGCAGGCAATCCAGAGCGGCGAGCGCGCTGACCACCCCGAGTGGCCCGTCGAAGGCACCCCCGTCCGGCACCGAGTCCAGGTGGCTTCCGGTGACCACCCCGGCGGCTGCTGCTGGGGACCCGTCCACGCCGGCCGGGCGCCACCACGCGACGACGTTGCCGATCGCGTCGCTCTCCAGCGCCAGCCCCCGTGCAGCGCACTGGTCGCCGAACCAGCGCCGCAGGTCACGCTCCGCAGCGCTCCACCCGGGCCGGTGGTAGCCGCCGCTGACCGGGTCCCGTCCGATCGGGGTGAGCTCGGACCACATCGAGCGGAAGGTCGTCACGGGGCCGCACCCTCGCGCATCGGGATGCGCACACCGCGCGCGTCGGCCACCTCGACCGCGTGCTCGTACCCCGCGTCGACATGCCGCACGACGCCCATGCCGGGGTCGTTGGTCAGCACGCGCCGCAGCTTCTCGGCAGCCAGCGGCGTGCCATCGGCCACACTGACCTGACCTGCGTGGATCGACCGGCCGATGCCGACACCCCCGCCGTGGTGGATGGACACCCACGACGCCCCGGACGCAGTGGTGACCAACGCGTTCAGCAGGGGCCAGTCGGCGATCGCGTCCGACCCGTCGAGCATCGCCTCGGTCTCGCGCAGCGGGGACGCCACCGACCCGCAGTCCAGGTGGTCCCGGCCGATGACGATCGGCGCGCTCACGTCCCCGCGGGCAACCAGGTCGTTGAAGCGCTCCCCCGCCAGGTGCCGCTCGCCGTAACCCAGCCAGCAGATCCGAGCGGGCAGACCTTGGAAGTGCACCTTCTGCTGGGCCATCCGGATCCACCGGGCCAGCGAGTCGTTGTCGGGGAACAGGTCGAGCACGGCCTCGTCCGTCGTGGCGATGTCGCGCGGGTCGCCCGACAGCGCGGCCCAGCGGAACGGCCCCTTGCCCTCGCAGAACAGCGGTCGGATGTAGGCGGGCACGAAGCCGGGGAAGTCGAAGGCGCGTGTGTACCCCGCCGTGCGCGCCTCGCCACGGATCGCGTTGCCGTAGTCGAAGACCTCCGCCCCCGCGTCGAGAAAGCCGACCATCGCCTCGACATGCGCCGCCATGGACTCCCGCGCTCGCTGCGTCGTGCCCGCCGGGTCGCTGGTGCGCAGCTGGTCCCAGTCCTCGAACTCGACGCCCAGTGGCAGGTAGGCCAGCGGGTCGTGCGCGGAGGTCTGGTCGGTCACGATGTCGATGTCGGCGCCGCGGGCCTGCAGGTCGGGGACGACGGCGGCGGCGTTGCCGAGCACGCCGATCGACAGTGGACGCCGGGTGGCCTTCGCCTCGCCGGCCAGGCGCAGCGCCTCGTCGACCGAGGCCGCGGCGACGTCGAGGTAGCCGTGCTCGAGTCGGCGCGCGATGCGCGACGGGTCGCAGTCGACGACCAGGGCCACGCCGCCGTTCATCGTCACGGCGAGCGGTTGCGCGCCACCCATGCCGCCGAGCCCGGCGGTCAGCGTCACGGTGCCGGCCAGCGACCCGGCGAACCGCTTGGCCGCGACCGCCGCGAAGGTCTCGTACGTGCCCTGCAGGATCCCCTGCGTACCGATGTAGATCCACGAGCCGGCCGTCATCTGCCCGTACATCGTCAGGCCCAGAGCCTCCAGCCGCCGGAACTCCTCCCAGGTGGCCCAGTCGCCCACCAGGTTCGAGTTGGCGATGAGCACCCGCGGCGCCCACTCGTGGGTCGCGAACACCGCGACCGGGCGACCACTCTGCACCAGCAGGGTCTCGTCGTCGGCCAGCGTCGTCAGGGTGGCGACGATCGCGTCGTAGGACGCCCAGTCGCGCGCGGCCCGGCCGGTGCCTCCGTACACGACGAGCGACTCGGGGTGCTCGGCCACCTCCGGGTCGAGGTTGTTGGCCAGCATCCGCAGGGCGGCCTCCTGCTGCCAGCCGCGAGCGGTCAGGGCGCTGCCCCGGGTGGCACGAACGGGGCGGTACGGGCGGTTCATCGGAGGTGTCCTCTCGTCGGCCGGGTGGTGCGGTGGCACCGAGCGCGGGCTGGATGTCAGGCGAGCGCCCCCACGACGGCCTCGGCGGCGGCGACGACCGCGCCGCTCACCACCGCCTCGACCGCCTTCTCGATCTCGGGCGCCAGGTGCCGGTCGGGTCCCGGTCCGGGGACGCCTCGCCGGCGCAGGTCGGTCACGACGGCGGCGGTCGCC
>JALOLF010000105.1 GCA_025456085.1 Acidimicrobiales bacterium | reverse complement strand
CCCTCGGTGTCGGCCAGCGAGTTGAAGGTGATCGTGTAGGTCCCCGTCGCCGGGAGCTCGACGCGTCCCGCGTCGCACGCGAACTGGTCGACGAGCGACGTGCCGTCGGGATCGGTGAGCGAGATGGCGAGATCGGAGTCCTCGCAGCCCTCGCCGCCGATGACGACGAGCTGACCCTCGAGGCCCCACAAGGTGTGGGTGGGCTGGTCGGCTTCGTCGACGACCTCGCCGGTGAGCACGAGGGTGCCGAACTGGGCGATGGCCCGGCGTGACACGGCGTCGGCTCGACGCTGGGCGGCAGCGTGGACGCTGACGAAGATCGGCGCGCCGGTGATCGCCACGTCGAGGATGCAGTTGTCGAGCAGGGCCGGGTCGGTGATCCCGGCGTCCCGACATCGCGTCTCGGCGTCCTCGGCCCCGTCCACGTCGTCGGCGGTGACCACCTCCTGCGGGAAGTCGGGGTCGTCGAAGGACGTCGTGTCGACGCCATCGGCGTAGTCGAACAGCGACTCGTCCTGGGTGATGCGCCAACGCGGACCCCAGTCCGCGTCGATCGTCTCCTGGTCGAGCGCGACGCCCGACGTGTCACCGGGGAGCACGAGATCGTTCGTCGGGTCACCGTCGGCGTTGCCCAGCAGCCCTTCCACCGCGCCCGCCCGGCTCGCGGCGACGTCCACGTTCACCTCGAGGCCCCACCGGCCCAGGGCGGCGACGGCGATCAGACTGCCGTCGGGGTGCTCGATGCGGAAGCTGGGACCCGTGTCGAGCAGGTCGGCCCGCACCGAACCGCCGGCGATCTCGAGCGCGTCCCCGGGTGCGAGGTCCTCGACGGTCCCGTCGACGCGCAGGACGGGCTCGCCGTCCTCCATGGTGACGGTGACCCGCCGGCCGCCGGTCGAGGTCGCCACCGCGGTGTTCATGCTCACCGTCGTGGAGTCGGTGAGCGGTTCCTGGCGGGTCTGGACGACGAGCTCGCCATCGTCGGAGCGCACGAGCGTGTACTCGCCGACCGACTGGAGGTCGTAGTACGTGCCGTCGATGGTGCGCAGGTGCGGGTCTCCCGTGGACTGCCCGCCGGGACCGCTGTCCCCACCACCACCACCGCCGCCACCACCACCGCCACCGCCGACGTTGTCGCCGGCCCCGGTCGGGGGATCGTGCGGCTCCTGGGGTTTGCGACAGAACTCGTCGAGGGAGCGGCCCTGCGCCCAGGCGACGCCGGTCCTCGATCCCGCTGCGAGGCCGAGGGAGAGCGGTGCCGTGGCCGGGGTGAGCTCGAGGCCCTCGCCGACCGTGCCCTCGGGACACGCACAGCCCCCCTGCTTCAGGCACAGCGAGCGGGTCGCGCCCCAGCTCGACGCCGAGTCCACAGCGAAGGTCGAGTCGGACAACCGGGCCCAGCCGTCCGCCAGGGTGACCTGCACGATGTCGGCATCGGAGCGGATCTCGGCGCTGTCCGCGGTCCAGGGTCCGATGGTCAGGTCCGCGGTGCGCCCGGTGCCGGCGTCGAGCTGGCGGGGTTCGACCCGCCCGGCGGGCAGCGGACCGGGACCCGACATGTCCCACGTGGCGTGTCCGCTGCGGCGCAGATAGCTGGCACCCCACGTGTCGAGGGCGTGGTCGTGCACGCCCATCGTGGCCGTGTCCACGGCGGCCGCGTGCTGGTTCCCTCCCCCGGCCAGGTAGGCGGGCAGGAGCCGCGGCCACACCGCCTCCTGTGAACCCAGCGCGTCACCGAGGTGCCCCCAGAACCCCACCGCGTCGTAGTCACGATGGGTCAGCGGCCGACCGGGGTTCATGACCCAGTCGAACCAGGCGTTCTGCACCGTGGGCAGCTCGGTGGTGGTCGGGGCCACCATCTGCATGGCCCAGGTGGCCTGGCCCTCGGTGATCCACTTCGGGGTCGACAGCACGATCGACTCTGCGCCGGCGCGCACGTGCTGGAAGCAGTGGAGCATCTCGTGGACGATCACCGAATGCACGGCGTTGTCGTCGAGGCCGACCATCTTCTGATCGAAGACCTCCAGGTGGCAGGCGTCGTCCGGGTACGGGATCGGCCCGATCGGTCCGACGTGGTACCAGCTCTGGCTGAACGCGTACTCCGAGCTCCCCACGGCGTTGGTGTGGATGGATACCGCCTTCGGTGCGGGCGTCCCCAGCTCGGCCTTCAGCTCGGCGTACGCGGTGTTGGCGTGCGCCAACAGCTCCGGTGCGGTGGGCGCCGCGGCCGGTGCGCCCCGGAGGAACCGGGGGAAGGTGCCGGTCGGCGTCGCACCCGCGTCGACCCCGCTCGCGCCGTCGTCGAACACCAGCACGGCGGTGTCGGGGACCTCTTCGCCCCGGGCACGCGCCGCCGCCAGATCCCAGCCGAGCAGCTCGTCGACCGCGGCCCGCTGCTCCTGGTCGAGCTGGCCGAGGTAGGGCGTGAGCTGGGAGACGGCCACGGTGCCATCGAGGACCTCCTCGGGTTCCCCGTCGGGCGGCTCGACACCGGGGATGGGCCCGACCTCGAGCACGAACTGCTGCAGCGCCAACTCGAAGGTCAGCCCGCCGTCGGCGATCTCACGGTTCAGGCGGGCGTTCGCCGACTCGGGCGTCACGTCGCGTTCCGGGGCGGTCACCACGGCGTCCGGCGGCGTCGCGGCGGCGGGCGGTGGCGCGGACGTGGCGGGCTCCACCGAGCGGGACTCCTCGCCCGACGCACACGCGGCGACGAGCACGACGCACACCACGGCCACGACACCGATCCGTCTCATCGGTCGCACCTCCCCGACGTCACGGGCACTGCACCTCGAGGGTGCCGGTGAGGATGACGGTCAGATCGCCGTCGCTGGGCTCGCCGTCGACGTCGACGGTGACGAGCTGGGGTTCGTCGTCGAGCGGGTCGTAGCCCGACACGTCGCCCGTGCCGGTGAGGCCGCTCGCTCCGAGCTCGCCGCTGCCGAAGGTGAGCTCGCCGCCGGGGGTCGCCTCGAGATAGCCCACGGCCGAGCCGTCGTCGGCGACGAGGGGGATCTCGATGCCGGCCGAGCAGGAGAACGCGCCGCCGGGTCGGTACACCCACGTGGCGGCCAGATCGCCGGTGGAGATCAGCTCGCCGGTGACGGGCACCTCGCCCGACCCGTCCCGCGACGCGGCGTCGCCGGCGTCGCCCGCGTCCGACGACGCCGTGCCGTCCGCGGTCGCCTCCACGCCGTTCGCGAGGAGGCTCGCCACCGCCTCGGTGAGCGCGTCGGTGTCGGGGTCGTCGCCGATGGTGGCCGCCACGGCCAGCACGCCGCCTTGGCGGGCCCCGATCCAGGTGATCGACCCGACCTCGGTCTGGACCTGGACGGCCTCGTCGCCCACCCCCTCGACCTCGGTGACCTCACCCTGGAAGATCGGATCGGCGCCGTCCTGGGGTTCGAAGGGTGCGTGGAGCCGGTCGAGCATCTTCTGGCCGAGCTCGTCGGGGTCGGTGTACTGGTCGCCCGGGGCGACCGCCACGTAGGTGGCCAGCTGCCGGGTGACATCCGCCGGGTCCCACACGCAGGTGGAGAGGTCGCCCAGGATCATGGTGTCGGTGTTCACGAGGTCCTCGAGGAACACCTCGTCGCCGGAGGTGAAGGTGATGGTCGGCTCCGGCACGTCATCATCGCCGAGCAGGTCGGCGACGAGGTCGTCGTCGAGCAGGCAGGCATCCTCGGGCAGGGTCGGTGGCGCCGCGTCGCCCGTCCCCTCGGCCGCGGACTCCTCCTGGCCGGTCGGCTCGGAGCTGGCTTCCTCGGTGGCGCCGGTGGAGGCCGTCTCGTCGTCGCTGTCGCCGCAGGCGGCGAGGCCGACTGCGAGTGCGAGGGCGGCGGCCAGCACCGTCGGGGCCAGCCGGGGACGCGGTGGGACGGGTCGTCGGACGGTCATGAGGACTCCTTGTCGACGTGGTCGAGCAGTCGGGCCAGGCGGCGGCGGGCCATCTCACGCAGCGGGCCGAGGGCTTCGGCCTCGATCCCCAACGCGTACGCGGCCTGCTCGTCGCTCAGTCCGAGGTCCTCCAGGCGCAGTGCGACGGCACAGGCGATCGGGAGCTCGTCGAGCAGGGCCGGGTCCACGCGGCCAGGGTGACCGATTCGGTGTCGGACGTCATCCGTGGTCGACTACGTAGATCGCCGTCCCGGCCCACCGACGCGACGGCGCGGGGTCAGGTCCGTCGGTCGAGACCGAGCGCGTCGGGGAGCTCGCTGCGCCGATTGACACCGAGCTTGGTGAAGGCCCGTTGCAGGTGGGTCTCCACCGTGCGCACGGACAGGCCGAGCTGCTCGGCGATGCCGGCGTTGGTGTCGCCCGCCGCGGCGAGCCCGACCACATCGCGCTCACGTGGTGTCAGCGCCGGCCGATCCAGCTCGGTGAGGGCTCGCAGCAGCGCCGTCCGTGGATGGCCGCAGGTCGCGGCCAGGCGGACGGCGCGCTCGGCCGCGCCCCGGGCACGCACCCGCGACCCGGCCCGCTGGTGTGCCAGCGCGGCCGCCGCGGCCCACTCGGCGGCGAACAGGTCGAGCCCCACGTCGACGAAGCGGTGCGACGCGGCGTCGAGCGCGTCGGCGGCGTCGGCCACGAGCGCGCTGGCGGCCCCGGCGAACAACGCGGGCAACGGCCCCTCCACCCGGGCCACCAGCGCGGCGAGAGCGGGCGCGGCCGTGGCGGGATCCCCGTAGCGGGCCAGGTCGAACCACCCGAACAGGGCGTAGGTGACAGCCCCCATGGCGTCGGCCCGTTCGACCGAGGCGCGGGCCGCCTGCCGGGCGCCGGGCAGGTCACCACCGGCGGCGGCGACCACACCGGCGAGGCGCAGCCGTTCGGTCTCGTAGAGCGGGAAGCGGGGACCGGGGTCGGCCACCGTGACGTCCCGGCCGAGCAGGGCGCGGGTGGCGCGCCAGTTGTCGATCGCCGAGGGCAGGAACCCGAGATCGGTGTCGGTGAGATCGGTGACGGCAGACGCGAACCAGCCGTCGGCCTCCTCGAGCCGACCCCGCCAGGCGGCGCTCAACCCGAGGTGGAAGGCGGCGACGCCTCGCTGGAGGGCGACGTCGTCGGCGACGCCACGATCGTGCGCATACCGGGCCAGACCGTCGGCGGCCGCGAAGTCGCCGACCCAGTGACGGGCCAACATCAGGCCCGTGCCGATCTGACCAAGGGCGTGCGGGAGCTCGACGGCGACCTCGCCCACCGACGCCAGCGCGGTCGCGGCGAGGGCGCTGGCCGCGTCGGGCCGTCCGGTGAGGGCCAGTGCGGGGATCATCCCGAGCCACGCCCGCATCCGGTCGGCGGCCGACGACGCCGACGAGGCGACGACGGCGTCGGCCTCGGCCAGCACCTCGGCCAGACGGCCGGTGAACAGCAGCATCGGGATCCGCTGTCCCCGGACCCACGACACCGCTGCGCCGTGGGAGTCGTCGACGCCGGGACCGGACCGGGCGCGTGGGTCCACGAGCAGGTCGTCGAGGAGGGCGACGGCATCGTCGGGACGCCGCAACCCGAACGTGAGGTTGTTGGCGCGCATGACGGTCACGATCGTGCGGTCCTCGCTCGCCAGGCCTGCCGGGTCGATCGCCGCCAGGCGTTGCTCGGCGCGTTCGCCGTCCCCGGCGAACATGTCGGTCTGGGCCAACACCACGGTGGCGGCCGCACCGGCGCCGGCCCGTGCCGCCGTCTCGGCCAGGCGGCGGGCCAGACCCGGGGCGACGAGCGAGCTTCGTCGCGCCGCGTCCAGCAGGTCGTCGGTGGGCACCTCGGCACCCAGCTCCACGAGCCACTCCACCCGTCGCAGCAACCCCGGGTCCGTCGGCCCGACCTCCAGCTCGTCGGCCAACCGGGCGATGAGCCGCCGCCGTCGCAGGGCACCGAGTGCGCCGAGCAGCACGTCGCCGAAGACCGGGTGCGCCAGTCGGATCGTGAGCGCCGTGTCCGTCTCCTCGACCGCTACCGCTCCCTGCTCGGCGAGGGACTCCACGACCTCGGCGGTGACGAGGTCGCTCAGCTGGTCCCAGGCGACCGGCTCGGCCAGCGCCACCAGCTCCGCGGCCTCGCGTTCGGCGTCGGCGAGCCGACCGAGCTGCGAGCCGACCAGATCCGACAGCCGCTCCGGCACACCCAGCTCGCCCGACCAGGTCCACCACCCGCCGCTGTCGGCGAGGCTCCCCCGACGGCGACCGTCGCGGACCAGCTCGTGCAGGAACAGCACGTTGCCCCGGGTGGCCGACCACAGCCGATCCACGGTCACCTCGGTCACGGAGCCGCCGAGCACCCCCCGCAGCAGCGCTCCCGTCTCGGAACGGGTCAGCGGCTGGAGCTCGAGCCGGTCGGCGTGGGAGTCCTTCCACAGCGCCACGACCGCGTCCGGACAGGCCTGCCGGGCCCGGACGGTCGCCACCAGACGCACGTCGCTGGTGCCCGCGAGGTGGTGCACGAGCGCCGCGGAGGCGTCGTCGAGCAGGTGCGCGTCGTCGACCACCAGGACCAGGGGCCGTCCCCCGGCCCGAGCCAGCAGTCGTTGGCGCACGGACGCGAACGGCGACGGGACGAAGGCCCGGTCCGCGGGCACGGTGAGGTCGTCGACCACGTGGGCGAACGGGGCCAGCGGGATGCCCCTGCCCGAGGTCGTGGCGGTGACCCACTCGACGTGGCACCGCTGCGGGGCGTCGCGGACCCGGTCGGCCACCTCGCCGGCCAACCGGGTCTTGCCGACGCCGGGGGCTCCGGCAACCACGACGCCCCGCCCCGCGGCCAGGGCCTCGGCCGCCATGGCCACCTCGACGTCGCGGCCCATCAGGGGCCACGGCGCCGCGCCGGTCGCCTGCCCCCGGTACCCGGTTCCTCGTGCTCCCACCATGCAGCAGTCCTAGCCCAACACCGCAGCGCCCGCTGTGCGCCCGGCACCCGCCGGGTATCGTCTGCCATGCGCTCGTGGGAGGAGCTCGCCCTCGTCGACGATCCGGCGTGGCCACTGGTCCAGGCCGGGATCGCCACCGCCGCCCACCCCGTGACCGTGCTGCCCGGCGACCGAGCCGTTCGGGAAGCGACGCTCGTGCAGTTGCAGGTCACGGCCAGGTCCGGTCTCGGCGCCCTGGCGCTCGAGACCGGCGGCATGCTCGTCGACCACGGGTGGCTGCGACTCCTGGGAGGCGGCTCACCCCCGCTGAACCTGGCCGCCGCCAACGGGCTCGAGCAGCGGCTCGGCGAGCCGCCGACCCTGTTGACCGTGGGCTTCGACGTCCTCGGGGGGCGGTACGCGCTCAACGGCGGGGCGCTGCCCGGCTCCGCCGGCGAGATCTGCTACTTCGCTCCCGACGAGCTCGCCTGGCTGCCGATGGAGATGGGCCACCTCGACTTCGTCCTGTGGTCACTCACCGATCGACTGGCGCGGTTCAACGAGCACCTGCGGTGGGAGGGGTGGGAGCGCGAGGTGGCGGCACTCCACCTCGACCAGGGCGTCGGGGTCTTCCCCTACCCCTTCACCGCCGAGGGGCACGACCTGTCGGCGGTGACGCGGCGCCCGACGGCGATCGGCGAACTGCTCGCGCTGTGGGAGCAACTCGCCACGCAGCTCGAGGGGCTCCCCGACGGGGCCGCGGTGGAGTTCCGGGCCGGCGACTGAGGTTCGCAGCATCGCGCCGGGCGACGCCGGCGAGCGTTCGTGGCCGGGACGCCTCGTTCCCACGACCGGGATCGCGGCGGACGGGCAGCGACATCTGTCACACTTCTCGGCGATCCTCGACGGCAGCGGGTCGTTCGGGGCAGGTCCGGCACGAGCCGGCGGGAGGTACCGACGTGACCGACAAGCGCATCCCCATCACGGGACGTGACCTCGATGTGACCGCGGCCGCCCGACGGGCCCGGGAAGCCGCGAAGCAGTCCGAGGAGCACAAGGCCGCCCAGGAGGCAGCCGCACAGACGACCGTAGCCGGCGACCTGGCGTTCGGCGCCGAGATCGGCGCCGAGGACCGCATCGGAGCCGATGCGCTGGCGGCACGGGCGGAGACGGTCGCCTCGCTCACCGACCTGACCCGAGAGCCGGGCCAGGGTGCTGCCCGCGACGACGGGCGACCCGACCTCTCCGGGGTCGACCCGGGGAAGCTGTCGGGCCTCCGGCCACCGTCGAGCGACACCGACTGGACACCGATCGACGACACCTACGGCGACAGCCAGAACGTCGGCGGAGCCGGCAAGAGCACCTCGCTCATCAGCGACGGGGACGCGCCGACCAACGTGTTGAGCAGCGCGCAGGGAGCCGTGTTGACTTCGGAGGGCGTCAAGGGCGGGAGCGCCCAGCTGGCCAAGGACTACAAGGAGCTCCAACCGCTCGCCGAGGTGTACGTGACCGGAGGCAAGGGAAGCACCCGGGCGGAGATGCTGCAGGCCGCGCTCGACGAGCAGGACGGCAAGGTCGGCACGGCGGCCACGCCCACGGTGCCGGCAGCGCAGGAGCCGGCGGCCGAGCCGGTCAAGGGCAAGACCACCGTCGGCTCGGACGGCACGGTGGTGACCGACAACGGCGAGGGCACCATCCGGGTGAAGAAGCCCGACGGCACGGTCGTCGTCCAGAACCCCGACGGCTCGATCGACCAGACCAACCCCGACGGGAGCACGGAGCACTACGACGCGCCCGGCAGCGGATGGTTCGGCCAGCCCGATCCCGAGAACGAGACGGCGCTCCCCGCTCACATCCAGCGCATGATCGACACCGACATCGCCCGTCTCAAGGACCGGGCGACGCCTCAGACCGGCGAGGAAGACGGGGACATCGACTTCGGGGACGACCCTGACGGGGTCCACGCACCCATCGACCGGAAGGCGCCGTTGCCCGACATGCAAGACAGGCTCCTCGGCGGCGGCCAACTCGGCGACGCTCCGGACCTGGACTTCGGCGGATCGCCTGATACGGGTCCGGACTACAACGGCAACGCCGGGGCCATCGACTGGGGACCCGACGCCGCCAGCGGCGGGCCCCAGAGCGGTCGGGAGGACGACCCCTTCGGCGACCAGCAGCCTGCTGCCTCGGTCGACCTCCGTGCCGGCACCAGCGACGACACCGACCGCGACACCGGGGACGACAGCTCCGCGGCGGGCTCAGCCCTGGGCGTCGACCCCACCCTCTACGGGGACCACCTCCCCCACGTGGAGCACCACGGCGATCTCCTGCTTCCCGACACCGACCTCGACGAACCCTGACCAGCACAGGAGGGGCGACCCGGGTCGATCAGGGGAGGTCGTCCTCGGCTGCCTGATCCAGCTCCGCGTCGAAAGGCTCGACCGGAGCCGGTGGTGCCACGTCCGCAGGGGCTTCCACCGGGGCCACGACCTCGAGGTCGACCTCGGGCACCGAGACGGGGGGCAGTTCCTCGACGGGTGGCGGTGACGGCGGCGCCGGGGGTGGTACCGGGGCCGGCGCCGGCGCGGCGCCGAAGTCGAGGTCGTCGTCCGGCTCGGCATCCCGCTCGGGCTCGGCCGGCAATCGCTCCGAGCCGTCGCCGAGCTCCTCCGTCGCCGGTGCCGACGCGTCGGAAGCATCGGCATCGCCGGTCGGCTCGTCCAGCGTCTCACGCACGAAACGGACGGATCCGTCCGTGGAGGCGAACTGGGCGCCACCACCGTCGGAGCCGTCCAGGGCCGCCTTGCCGGGCAGGGGCGCAGCCGGTGGGGCGGCGCCGAAGTCCAGGTCCTCCTCGACGTCGTCGGCCGGCGCGCCCGGCGAACCCAGTTCCTCGACGGCCGGCTCCCCTTCGGCCTCCTCGAAGGGCAGAAGCTCCAGCGCCGGCGGCGACGAGGCACGGACCCCCTCACCGGCGATCTGCTCGGCGACGAACAACGTGTTGCTCGTCCCGTCCGTGATGTCGGCGAGGCCCTGCGGTGCCGGCTCACGACGGGCCGCCTCCCGGGTCCCGCCGGAGGGCCCGAAGGGGTTGAACGCCGATCCACCGGTGTCGTCGGGGAGCTGCTGGCCCGGTGGTGCCACCTCCTGGGTCGGTGCCCCGCCCGTCTCCTCCGACGGCGGCAGCGAGCCACCGCCGTCCGCGGCCACGGCGCCCGCTGATCCATTGGGATCGCCGGTACCGGACGTGGGATCGACCTCGTCGGCCACACCCGGATCGACGGCCTGCTCCTGCGGCTGAGCCGCCGGAGGTTGCTTGACGATCTGCTCGGTGCCCTCGGCCGGGTCCTCCGAAGGGGGCGGGGGCGGCGCAGGATCGAACGTGGCATCGCCGACGAGGATGGCGTCGAGGTCGTTGCCGGTGGCGTCGAAGATGGACCTGATGGCCTCCGCCTCGGCATCTGGGAGGTTCCCGAGCAGCTCGCCGGCGGCCTCGGTCTCGCCGCGCTCGACGAGCGCCCGGACAAGGCCCGTCGTGTCCGGGGCGAAGCCCTCGTCGGGTCGCTGCTCACGATCCAGGTCGAGGGGCTGGTCGCCGGACAGCACCAGCCGCAACGGCACCCCGAAGGCCGACCCCACCACCTCGTCCGCGGTCTGCTGGTCCTCGGGCGACAGGCCGCGGAAGGCCTCGAGCGCCGCCGGATCCTCGTCGGCGATCAAGGTGAGGAACGCCCCCAGCGACTGATCGGGTACCTGGCTGTCCAGCAGAGCGGAGGCCGTCTGATCGAACTGCCTGACGTCGGCCGGATCCACACCGGTGAGGTCCGCGCCGGGGAGAGCGTCCTCCACCCGATCGCGCGTCTCGGGGTCCAGGTCGGCGAAGAACGCGGCCGCGGCCTCGGGCTCCCCGTTGCGGAGCAGGTCCTCGATGCGCTGCACAGCGGCATCGGTCGTCTCGTCGGTCTCGGGCGCGGCGGAAGGTTCCGCTGCACCACCGACATCATCGAGGACCTCCCCGGTCTTGGGGTCCACCACGGGTGGGGTCGGCACGGGAGGCGTGGGGGGCACCGCCACGACCGGCGGCTCCGGCGCAACCGGCGGCGGGGTCGGCTCCGCCACCGGGAGATCGGGAGCCGGCGCATCACCCGGCGACGGCGGCACCGCCACCACCGGCGGCTCCGGCGCAACCGGCGGCGTGGTCGGCTCCGCCACCGGGAGATCGGGAGCCGGCGCATCACCCGGCGACGGCGGCTGCGGCACCGCCACCACCGGCGGCTCCGGCGCAACCGGCGGCGGGGTCGGCTCCGCCACCGGGAGATCGGGAGTCGGCGCATCACCCGGCGACGGCGGCTGCGGCAGCACATCCTCTGGCGCAGGCGGCGTCGGCGGCACCGCCACCACCGGCGGCTCCGGGGGCACCTGATCCGTCGGAACGTCGTGGACGGGCGGAACCTCGGCCGTCGGTGCCTCATGGACGGGCGGAACCTCGTCGGCCGATGGTGTGTCGTCGGCTGCTGGTGTCTCGTACGCCGGTGGCGCCTCGTACACGGGTGGCGCGGCGTGCGGCTCCGCCGCCGGACGCGCCGCAGCGAAGACCGGGTCCTCGCCGGCCACCGCCACGTGGAGGTACTCGGCCACGATGGCGGTCCCCCCGCCGTCGGCGACGATGGCCTGTACCTGCTCCTCGAGCACCACGGCATGGTGGTCGGGCAACGCCGCGCAGACCTCGGGCAGCACGGCCGCCAGGTCTCCACCCCGGACATCGCCGAATCCCCGGGCCACCAGGAGGGCCTCGGGATCCTCCGCGAACTCGGCCTGCGTGGTGGGATCGCCGAACAGGGCGAGGAGGAAGTCGATCAGCTCACGTGGGTCCACGGCGTGCTCCGGTCGGGTCGAGGTTCGGGAGAAGGGGGGTGCTGGCTCGTCGGATCGCTCGCGTCACGGAAGATCGTCGTCGGAGTCTGCGTCGGCGGTCGGCGACGTCGATCTGACCCCGGACGCTGTCGACGAGGACCGCCTGCACATCGGGCGGCGGCGGCAACGCAGACGGCGGAGGCGGCACGTCGGCGTCGGGGTGGTCCACCGGTGGGTAGGACCCGGGCGGTTCGAGCGGTGGAGCATCCTCGGGGGCGGGGTACGAGGGTGCCGGCGGCGCGGCAGGCGCGCGCACGTCCTCGAACACGGGGTCCTCGTCGTCCACGCAGACCTGGAGCTGGGTCACGACCGACAGCAGGTCACCCGTGGGGTCGGCACAGGCGGCATAGCGGTCGCTGAGCAGCTGAGCCTCCTCAGGGCCCAGGCGCCCACAGGCGGCGGGCACCGCTGCGGCCAGGTCCTGGCCGGTGATCTCCCCCAGCCCGCGGCCCCTCAGCAGTCCCTGCGGGTCCTCCGCCAGCGCTGCCCGCACGTCGTCGTCGCGGAACAGCCCGACCAGCAGGTCGATGAGCCCGTCCAGGTCCATGTCAGCTCCGCTCCCCTGCGCGGCGGCCTGCCGCCCGGTCCGGTCCCATGACGCCCGCCCGGCGCCGATGGCCTGCTGATCCTCTCGCACGACGAGTCGTGACGCCCCGACGACCGCACGGTTACCCCGATGCTCGTTCGAGGTCCGACAGCAGCCCCTCGTACGTTCGAGCCACGGCACGGGCGGCATGGCTCCGTGCCGGTGAGGCCAGCGGGTGTTCGCTGGCCCGGCGCCACCGGTCGGCGCCGGCGACGATGTGCGCGCGCAGCTCGATCGGGGCGACCCCCTCGACCACACCGAGGCGCGCGGCCAGCGAGCCGCTGCCGAGCAGGCGTCGCAGCTCCTCCGCCTCCGGGTCCTTCACGTCCAGGGCGCCGGCGACGAGGGCGTTCAGCAGCCGGAGCTCCACCAACTCGTGGGCACCGACCTCGATGGCCTCCACCGCGGCCAGGAGCCGGTCGCCGTCGGGGAAGGGTCGTTCCCGCAGCACCCGCGAGAGCCCGAGCAGTGCCGCCCGGGCCTTGAGCAGCTCGGCGCGGGGCAGGAACTGCTGCTCGACGAGGGCACGCAGCGCGTCGAGACCGCTGGCCGCCCGGAGCTCGTCGGCGAGCTCGCGGGCCGTGCCGACCCGTCCACTGCGCACCGCTTCGACGCCGTAGCGCAGGCCGAAGATGCCCAGTCGGTCCAACAGCCGGCCACGTTCGTCGCCGCTGACCGCCACCGCCGCGTCCCGGCGCACGTGGTCCGCCGCGAGGAGCAGGTCGTCGACGGTGGTCCGGTCGCCGTGGGCGAACGCCTCGAGGTTGCGGAACTCGGCCTCGGTGAGCGTCGCGGCCGCCTCGGCCAGCAGCCCGGCGACGGGCACCACCCGTCCGCACACCCCTCGCACCACCGGGTCGGCCTCGTAGCGGGCCGCCACCCGGCCCGCGACCTGCAACGCATCGGCCCGGCACCCGCCCACCTCGTCGGCACGCGAGAGCACCCCGATGGCGTTGACCGGCGTGCCCGTGGCGCTCTCGTCCCGGAACGCCTCGAGGAAGCGCGCATCGGAGGGGTGGCGGTGGCGGAGCAGGTAGATGACCGCATCGGCGGTGTGGGCGTGCTCCTCGCCGGCACCCAGCGCCAGCGCGGCGCGTCGCTCGGCATCCGCGGTCAGCGACCCGACCCCGGGGGTGTCGACGAGGGTCATGGTCCGCAGCCGCGACGACGGCCAGTCCACGAGGATGCGACGGACCTCTTCGGCGGCCCGTCCGCCCAGGTCGACCTCCACCACCCCGCCCGCACGGGTGAACGGCACCTGCTCGACCCGACCGCCGAGATCGAGCGACGTGCGGTAGCCCACGCCCTCCCGGTACCAGGTGGGGATCCGGGTGCACTCGCTGGCGTCGGTGGGGGCCAGACGCTCACCCAACAGGGCGTTGAGAAGGGTCGACTTGCCCGCCTTCACCCGGCCGGCGACCGCCACGCGCAGCGGCTCGTCGAAGCGGGCTCGCAGCGCGGCGACCTCGGCGCCCGCCGGCGTCCCGGCGGCGGCGGTCTCCGCGTCGGCCAACAGCACCAGGACCTGCTCGCGTAGCCGGGTCACTGCCCGCCCCCGCCGGCGGCGACGTCGGCCACCAACGCCTCGCAGCGTCGGCGGAGCTCGGCGAGACGGCCGAGCTCGGCGTCGAGCTGCGCCAGCCGGGCGTTGCGCTCGGCCTCGTGCCCGCTCAGCGCAGCCTGGGCGGCGTGGAGCGCCTCGGTGGCCGCCGCATCGAGCTCGACGGCCCGGTCGCTCAGGTAGTCGCGCAGGAGGCGCTGCGCCCGGCGGACCGCGTCGCGGGAGTCCTTGCCGACGGCGAAGGCGACCTGCTCGGTGTAGCGGTGGACGGCGTTCTTGGCCTGGGCCCGCCGCTGGGTCAGGAGCCGCTTGCGCTCGTCGCGGACGCCCTTGCCGCCGAGGAGCACGCCGGCAGCGAGGGCAACCGGCGTGACGATCGCGATGCCCGCCACGCCGCCGAAGAAGCCGAGCATGGCGGCTCCCCCATAGGAAGACCGCAGCAGGGAGAGCATCTGGGCGGGCAGTCCCGGCG
>JALOLF010000213.1 GCA_025456085.1 Acidimicrobiales bacterium | reverse complement strand
ACCTGACCCACCCGGGGCTCGTCGTCGGCCAGCAGCGCGGCGGGCAGCGCGCCGTCGGCGTCGACCTGCACCACCGCGATGTCGGTGGCCGTGTCGCGGCCGAGCACCTCGCCCTCGAGCGTCGAGCCGTCGGCCAGGGACACCTCGACGTTGCGGGCGCTGCCCACCACGTGGGCGTTGGTCATGATGAGTCCCTGGCCGTCGTAGATGACGCCGGAGCCGAGCCCGTCCTCGGTGCGGATGAGCACCACGCTGGGGCTGAGCGACTCGGCCACCGCCACCACCGGCTCGGCCTCGTCACCGGTGAGGGGCGCCGCGGTGGGGATGGCCGTGGGGTTCGACGAGGCGCTGGTCGTGGCGACCTGCGGGTCGTCGAGCACGAGTCCGCCGGCGACGAAGCTCGTGGCCGCCAGCGCCGCGCCCACGAGGGCGGCGGCGACCACCTTCCCCGTGCCCCCGCGGCGGGCGGGAGGAGTGGAGGAGAGCTGCCGCGGGGGCAGGGGAGGTGGTGGGGTCGGGGGGAGGTAGGCCTTCGGAGGGAAGGGCGGAGCGGGCGGCGCCGGCGGGGTGACGGGCATCGTCGCCCTGGGGGCCGTCGGCGGAGCCGGTGGCACCGACGCGGCAGCGGCCCAGCTGAAGGGGCCCTGCTCGCCGGTCTCGTCGTGGGGAGGAACAAGGGGCGGGGTGCTGTTCCAGGTGCTCATGGCAGGTCGTGTTCTCGTGTCTCCGTGGCCCCGCTGGATGGGAGCCTCTGGAGCGCACCGTACGGAATCCCGCGTAAAGCGGGGGTAAGCCGCGGGGTGACCGCGGCATGCCGCGACTGCTGGCTGTCCGGACCCCCGGGAGGGGTGCGAACAGCCAGCAGTTCGGCGTCAGGCCGGGACGGCGGGGAGCCAGATGGCGAAGGTGGCGCCTCGACCGCGCTCGGACACGAGCTTCACCTCGCCGCCGTGGGACTCCGCCACCTGACGCACGATCGTGAGCCCGAGCCCCGAGCGGGCCTCGCTGCGGGCCGTGCCGGGGTCGCCCCGCCAGAAGCGCTGGAAGACCCGTTCGTGGTCGGCGGGGTCGATGCCCGGGCCCTCGTCGGTCACCGCCAACCACACCCAGGCGTCATGGCGGCCGGCGCTCACCGTGACCGTCGACGCCGGCGGCGAGAGGCGCACCGCGTTGGCCAGCAGGTTGGCCACGGCCTGGCGCAGGGCGTGACGGTCTCCCTCCACGAGCAGACCACCCGGGGTCGGTCCCGCCGTCACGAGCACATCGCGGGCGGCAGCCGGCGCCCGGTACTCCTCCACCAGCTCGCCCACCAGCGCCGCCAGGTCGAGCACCTCGCGCTGCGGCGAGAGCTGGCCCCGTCGGGCATAGACCAGCAGGTCGTCGACGAGGCGGCCCATGCGGTCGCTGGCCCGATGGACCACCTCGAGGGTGTCGCGGAGGTCGTCGGTCGAGGCATCCGGGTCCGACAGGGCGACGTCGAGGTTGGTGCGGATCACCGCCAGCGGGTTGCGCAGCTCGTGGGAGGCCTCGTGGATGAACTGGCGCTGGCTCTCGAACGCGTCGTCGAGTCGACCCAGCATGTCGTCGAAGGTGTCGGCCAGCTCGGTGAGCTCGTCGGCGGGGCCGTCGAGGTCGATGCGACGCGACAGGTCGGTGGCCTGGATGTCCTTGGCCACGGCCGTGATGCGGTGCAGCGGCCGCAGCAGCTGACCGGCCACCACCCAGCCCACCCCGAGGCTGGTCACGAACAGCACGCCGAGGGCGGTGAAGGAGAACCGGCGCAGCTTGTTCAGCGACTGCTGGTTCACCTCCCGCTCGAACACCGCCAGCTCGTCGCGGACCTGGCGCTCCTCCTCGATCACCAGGGTCGCTCCCGGCACGGGGATGAGTCGGGTGACGTTCACCGTCTCGTAGACGTCGGAGTCGTCGAGCGAGCGGGCCACCGCCAGGTACACCCCGGCCAGCTTCAGCGCGGCGATGGCGAACAGCACCGACGAGTACACGAAGGCCAGACGGAACCGGATGGAGCCGAGCCACGACGGCATCCGCTGCGCGGCGCGCATCCCTCTCGGTCGGGAGGCCACCTCGTCGGACCCGGTCGGGCCGGCCGTGGCGGGGTCGGCGACCTCAGCCATCGCCGGCCTCCAGGCGGTAGCCGCGGCCGATCACGGTCTCGATGAGCTGGCTCTCGTCGCCGACCGCCAGCTTGCGACGCAACGTACCCACCGTCACCCGCACCGTGTTGGTGAAGGGGTCGGCGTACTCGTCCCACACGTGCTCCAGCAGGGTCTCCTGGGAGAGCACGACACCGGGGTTGGCCATGAAGTACCGCAGCAACGCGAACTCCTTGGCCGTCAGGTCGAGCTCCCGACCCGCCCGACGGGCCACGTGGCGCGCCGTGTCCAGGTCCAGCTCCCCCACCGTGAGCACGGCGGTGGACGCGCCGCTGTCGCGGCGCAGCAGCGAACGGACCCGTGCCGCGAGCTCGGGGAAGGCGAACGGCTTGACCAGGTAGTCGTCGGCGCCGTCGTCGAGCCCGGCGACGCGGTCGTCCAGGCTGTCGCGCGCCGTGAGCATCAGCACCCGGGGCTGCGGGTCGACGAGCGGGTCGGACCGGATGCGCCGGCACACCTCCCGGCCGTCGATGCCGGGCATGGTGAGGTCGAGGCAGACCAGGTCGTAGGGGGTGAGCGCGACCTTGTCGAGGGCGTCGGCGCCGTCGCGGGCCGTGTCCACCGCATAGCCCTCGCGGCGCAGTCCTCGGGCCACCGCCTCGACCAGATCGGGCTCGGCGTCGACGACCAACAGGCGCACGCCGTGGACGGTACCGCCGACCGGCCCGTCCCGGCAGGACACCCGGAGCGGACGCCTGCATCGGGCCGCGCTCCTTTATGGTGGCTTTCCGTGGTGCCTGGTACACCGGGCCCGGTCTGCGAGGAGCACGCATGGACGCCCCGACCCCCGAACAACCCGACGCATCCCCCGGGTCGGCGCCGGCTGCCGCACCGCGACCGTTCGCCCCGCCGGACCCCTCACCCGGGGGCCGGCCCTCCGCCTCCGACCGGGACCGCACCGACACCATGACCACCGCCGCCGAACCCTCGACCAGCCCGTTCGCACCGCCGACGACGCCCACCGCGCCCTTCCCGGTCGACGCCGGGGCGCCGGCACCGCTCGTCACGGGGCCACCTCCCCCCACCCCGGCTCCGGACCGACCGTCGTCGCTGCGCAGCGCCCTGCAGGCCCCTCCCACACCCGAGAGCGCCCTGCTGGAGCGGGCCATGATGGAGATCAAGCGGGTCATCGTCGGGCAGGACCGTGCCATCGAGCGCCTCTTCGTGGCGCTGCTGGCCCGCGGCCACTGCCTGCTCGAGGGAGTCCCCGGTCTGGCCAAGACGCTGGCCGTGGAGACCCTCGCCGACGTCGTGGGCGGCACCTTCGCCCGCATCCAGTTCACCCCCGACCTGCTGCCCTCCGACATCGTCGGGACCCGCATCTACCGGGGTTCGACCGAGACCTTCGACGTCGAACTGGGACCGGTGTTCGTCAACTTCCTGCTCGCGGACGAGATCAACCGCGCCCCGGCCAAGGTGCAGTCCGCGCTGCTCGAGGTGATGGCCGAGCACCAGGTGTCGATCGGCGGCGAGACCCACGAGGTCCCCGAGCCCTTCCTGGTGCTGGCCACGCAGAACCCCATCGAGTCCGAGGGCGTCTACCAGCTGCCCGAGGCCCAGCGCGACCGGTTCATGATGAAGGTCGTGCTCGGCTACCCGAGCCCCACCGAGGAGCTCGAGATCGTGCATCGCATGGGCGTGACCCCGCCGGTCGCCTCCCAGGTGCTGACGCTCGAGGACCTCGTGGCCCTGCAGGCCGCGTCGGACGCCATCTACGTGGACCACGGCGTCGTGGACTACGCCGTCAACCTCGTGCTGGCCACGCGCGATCCCGCCGCCTTCCGCCTGCCCGAGCTCGTGGAGCTCATCAGCTACGGCGGCAGCCCCCGGGCCAGCCTCTCCCTGGTGAAGGGGGCGCGGGCGCTCGCGCTGCTGCGGGGTCGCACCTACGCCGTGCCCCAGGACGTGTTCGACATCGCTCCCGACGTGCTGCGCCACCGCCTCGTGCTGTCCTACGAGGCGCTGGCCCAGAACCTCTCGGTCGAACAGGTGCTGGCCCGCCTGCTCTCCACCGTCCCGGCCCCCCGGGTGACCCCCACCCAGGATCCCGTCGCCGTCCGGCGCTGAGGCCACCCCCATGACCCCTTCCCCGCCCGCACACCCACCGGCCATCGGCGAGCTGGCCGCCGCCGAGGTGCTCCGACGACTGGAGCTGACCGTCACCCGCCGCCTCGACGGGCTGCTGCAGGGCGACTACCGCGGGCTCGTCCCCGGCCACGGGTGGGAGCTGGGCGAGGCGAGGGAGTACCAGGCCGGCGACGACGTGCGCCACATCGACTGGAACGTCACCGCCCGCACCAACGTCCCCCACGTCCGCGACACCATCGCCGACCGCGAGCTCGAGACCTGGGTCCTGACCGACTGCTCGGCCAGCCTCGGGTTCGGTACGGCCGCCTGCGAGAAGCGCGACCTGGCGGTGGCGGCCGTGGCCGCGGTGGGGTTCCTCACCTCCCGGACCGGCAACCGCATCGGCGCCATCACGCTCGAGGGCGGTCGGGCCCACACGGTGCCCGCCCGCGCCGGTCGGGTCCACCTGCAGGC
>JALOLF010000212.1 GCA_025456085.1 Acidimicrobiales bacterium | reverse complement strand
CGTCCGACCTCGTCCTGCCGATGTTCGTGCGCGAGAACGCGAGCGAGCCCGTCCCGATCTCGTCCATGCCGGGCGTCGTGCAGCACACGCGCGCCTCACTCGCCCGAGCCGCGGCTGACGCGGCCGAGGCGGGGGTCGGTGGGGTCATGCTCTTCGGCGTGCCCGAGCAGCGGGACGAGCGCGGCAGCGGCGCAGTCGCCGCCGACGGTGTTCTCTCCCAGGCCGTCCGGTGGGTGCGCACCGAGACCGGCGACGACCTTCCCGTGATCGCCGACCTGTGCCTCGACGAGTTCACCTCGCACGGCCACTGTGGCGTGCTGGACCGTGCCGGGTGCGTCGACAACGACGCGACGCTCGAGGTGTACCAGCAGATGTCCCTCGTGCTGGCCGAGGCCGGAGCGGACCTGTTGGGTCTCAGCGGCATGATGGACGGCCAGGTCGGGGCTGTGCGGGCCGCGCTGGATTCCGCCGGCCGCACCGACACGGCCCTGCTCGCCTACGCCGCGAAGTACGCCTCGGCCTTGTACGGCCCTTTCCGCGACGCGGTGGAGAGTCGGCTGGACGGAAACCGGCGCAGCTACCAGCAGGATCCTCCCAACGCGCGGGAGGCACTGCGGGAGGTGCGCCTCGACGTGGCCGAGGGCGCCGACGTCGTCATGGTGAAGCCGGCGCTGGCCTACCTCGACGTGGTGGCACGGGTGAGCGACCAGGTGGACGTGCCGGTGGCCGCCTACGTCGTCTCTGGCGAGCTCGCGATGGTCGAGGCTGCCGCAGCAGCTGGATTCCTCGAGCGTGATCGCACCGTGCTCGAGCTGCTCACCGGGGTGCGGCGGGCGGGGGCAGGTATCGTCGCGACGTACTGGGCGACAGAGGTCGCCCGAGCTCTGCGACCGTGAGTCCGCGACACTCGAGCGGGCCGATCCCGGCAAGGACGACACCGTGACCCAGAGCTCGGCCGAGTGGTTCGCACGTGCCCGGACAGTGATGCCCGGAGGCGTCAGCTCACCGGTGCGGGCCTTCCGCTCGGTCGGCGGCGCCCCCTGCTTCGTCGCGCACGCGCGCGGCTCCCGGGTGGTCGACGTCGAAGGCCGCGAGTACGTCGACCTCGTCGGCTCCTGGGGGCCGATGATCCTCGGGCACGCCCACCCCGACGTGGTCGCCCAGGTGTGGGAGGCGGTGAGCCGGTCGGCCTCGTTCGGGGCACCTGCTCCGGTCGAGGTTCTCCTGGCCGAGCAGATCGTGGGCCGGGTGGGGCCAGTGGAGCGGGTGCGGTTCACCAACTCAGGCACCGAGGCCGTGATGACGGCGCTGCGGCTGGCCCGGGCCGCGACTGGGCGCGACGTGGTGGTCAAGTTCGCCGGCTGCTACCACGGCCACGCCGACTCGCTGCTGGTGTCGGCCGGATCGGGCGTCGCCACGCTCGGGCTGCCCGACTCACCCGGTGTCCCGGCCGGCACGGCCCAGGACACCCTTCTGCTGCCGTACGGCGACCTGGCCGCGGTCGAGCGGGCGTTCGCCGACCACGGCGAACGCATCGCAGCGGTCATCACCGAAGCGGCACCGGCGAACATGGGCGTCATCCCGCCGCCGCCGGGGTTCAACCATGCGCTCTCCCGGCTGACGCGCAGCCACGGCGCCGTGCTCGTGCTCGACGAGGTCATGACCGGCTTCCGCGTCGGCCCCGACGGGTGGTGGGGGCTCGAGGGCCGCGTCGAGGGTTGGGCGCCCGACGTGTTCACGTTCGGCAAGGTGATCGGGGGCGGCATGCCCCTCGCGGCTGTCGCCGGTCCCGCCGCAGTGCTCGACCTTCTGGCACCCGCCGGCCCGGTGTACCAGGCGGGGACGCTGAGCGGGAATCCGGCCGCCTGCACGGCGGGTCTCGTCACCCTGAGCCACTGCACGCCCGATCTGTACTCACGCCTCGACTCGACCGCGGCACAGGTCGCCCAGGTGGTCACGGCGGCGCTGGCCAGGCACGGGGTGCCGCACCGCCTGCAGAGTGCCGGGAACCTGTTCAGCGTCTTCTTCACCGACGAACCCGTGCGTACCTATGCCGACGCGCAGCGCCAGGACACCCGTACCTTCGCGGCGTTCTTCCACGCGATGCTCGAGCACGGCGTCTGGTTGCCGCCGTCGGCGTACGAGGCGTGGTTCGTCTCCGGGGCCCACGACGCCGACGACCTCGCGGTCATCGAGGCGGCGGCCGACATGGCCGCGCGCGCAGCCGATGAGCAGCGCGGTGATCGCCGAGCGGAGCGATGAGCATGTCCCCTGCGTGCCGTCGTCGAGGCCACGCTCGTCAGACGCCCATGGCCCGCCGCCAGGCGCTGAAGCTCGTCAGCGGCGCATCGCGCGGCCGCACCAGCCACGGGTAGGGGTGCAGCTCGGCGGGTCGAAGCAGCGTGGCGCGGCGGACGAATCCTGGGACGGGGGCGAACGTGACGGCTGCGTCCCTGGGCCCGAGGACGCTGACCGGGTCGCCTCGGTGAACCTCGAGGCTGCGGCTCTCGGCGAGCTCGGCCAGGGTCTGGGTGAGGAAGACCAGTCGTTTGCCCGAGAGTCGGAGCCGGGCCAAGAGCTGCTCGTCGAACACGAAGACCACCGGCAGATCTGGGTGCGTCCGGCTCGCCGGGTCGTCGGCTCCCAGGGACTCCGCAGTCAGCCACACCACCGAGGGTTCACGGTGCCCGCGCGCAGCGCTCGGTCCGGCGGTCGCCTCAGGGTCGGCGTCGGCGCGAAGCCGTGTGTCGGGGTGGACTGCCGGCCCAGGCTCGTCGTCCGGCCACCCCTCGATGGGGCACGCCGCCCTCAGCTCGCACCGGTCGCACAGCCCGGGGGCACGTCGGCGCACCTGGTGGCGGCTGAACCCGTAAGGGCGTCCCGTCCCGGCGCCAACCGTCCACTGCCAGCCCAGCCGGTTGGCCGCGCGCGAGCCGTCGAGCAAGTGGGCGAAGAAGGCGATCTCGCCGGCCCCCCAGTCCCAGCCCGCACGGACCGTCCACTGGGACGCCAGCCACATCCTGGTCTGGTTCACCAGCCAGCCGTCCCGTTCGAGCTCGCCCACCGCGAGGTCCACGCAGGCCATCGACCTGTCCCACGGCGAGGTGGCTGTGGTCGGAGGGCGCTGCGGCGGCAGATGTCGCAGGGGGGCGGCCGTGCGATGACCAAGCCGGGCGTAGACGTGGCGCGCGTACTCCTGCCAGAGCAGCTCGTCGCGGAACCTGGACACGTCGCGGCTCGGCCCAGCAGCCACGTGGTCCCACACCCGGCGCAGGGCAAGCAGGTTGTGTCGGATGTAGGGCGAGAGCCGACTCGCGCCGCGGCGCCCGACCGGCCAGACCTCGTTGCGGTCCCGGGAGTAGCCAGAGACGTCGAAGGCGGCCAGCGCCTGATCGGCCGCCGACTGCCCGCCACGAAACGCGGGACTCGCGACGATCTGCTCCGCCGGCTCGGCGGCGAGGTCGCCGAGGTGCGACCTGACCCAGGTCACTTCGTCGCCGCGCTCCGGAGCTGGCAGGCGGGTCATCGCGGCCGACGCACCCGGATCGGCCCCCGTGCGCTGGACGGGTCGACCACGAGTCCCTGTTGGGTGATCTCCGCCTCCCCCGCAGCCACGAGCCGCCGGGCGGCGGCACGGGCGGGCTCCATGAGAGCACGCCACTGCTGTGGCGCCACGCGCCGGGCCGCCTCGCTCGGACAGACGCTGCCGTCGCGGCGCTGGGTGGCAATCATGTCGCGCAGCGCGTCCTCGAGGGCGCGGTCAACCGGCCGGACACCGCGTCGCCGGCACGCCTGGGAGCAGTAGCGCACCTCGTCCCAGCTTCGTTCCCACGCCTTGCGCCAGACGAAGCTCCGCCCGCACGAGGCGCAGGACTTGCTTGGCAGCTCGCGTCCCACTCCCACGATGGTGGGGGACGCGTGTCCGGGAGGCATCTCGAATCGGCGTGCTGGTCCGGTGACCACCCGCGCTCACGAGCGCGAGCTCATCGCGACCGTCGAGTCAGTGCGGTGCGTCGAACCGGAGTGACACCGGTTACGGCTCGACCCGCACGTCGCGCCAGAACGCCACATGCCCGGCGATCTCGCTCGCCGCCGGCTTCGGGTTCGGGTACGACCAGGCCGCATCGACGGAGCGGCCACCGTCGGCTTCCACCGTCCAGTACCGGGCCGTCCCCTTCCACGGGCAGACGCTGGTGTGGCTGCTGTCGGCGAGGTACTCCCACTGCACCGCCTCCGGCGGGAAGTAGTGGTTGCCCTCCACGACGACGGTGTCGTCGCTCGCTGCGATCACGGTGCTGCCGTAGACGGCTCGCATGGGTCCTCCTGTGTCTGCTGTCGTTGCGACAACGCCGCCGGGCCTCCGGATGCTTCCCCGCCTGCGTCCGTGATCCACGTGAGCTCCGCCCCGCCACTGTGGTGATCCACGTGACGGCAGCACCGCCAGCGGTGGCTGCCGTCACGTCGACACCGCGTCGCCGGGTGCTGCCGTCACGTCGATCATCGGCATCGGGGACGCCCGCCGGGGCCTGGTGCACGAGCGGGTGCGGCCCGTCGACCAGCCCCGCGTGCCGCCGGGTCAGTACGGTGCGTCCATGGGCCGCATCTACACCAGCGCCGAGGTGCTGCGAGGCGTCTACGAGCAGATGTTCGCCGAGATCGCCGACGACGACGCCCTCGACAGCCTGGTCACCCTGCAGATGGTGGTCAACTTCAGGCTGCGCGACCCCGAGGC
>JALOLF010000104.1 GCA_025456085.1 Acidimicrobiales bacterium | reverse complement strand
ATCCGACCCGACCGCGTCACCGACACGGCCATCGGCTCGGTCCTCACGGGCACCATCGACCAGCCCGAGGCGCACGATCTGTGGTTCTTCGAGGGCCGGGCGGGCCAGCGGTTGAGCATCGGCCCGCCGGACTGCGACGACGCTGGCATCCCGGTGGAGCTTCTCGCGCCCGACGGCGGACTGCTCATCGTGGCCACGGGCTGCACCATCGAGGACGTCGAGCTCCCCGAGGACGGGACCTACGAGCTCACCGTGAACCCCAACGACGACCGCCCCGGTACCTACCGGCTCCCGCTGCGGGGTGTGTGAGGGAGCGGAGGCTGTCGGCATGGACCAGGACTGGACGGTGCTATCGGGGCAGCGGTCGGCGGAGCGGTCGTCGCCGTTAGCATCATCGTGTGGCGACAGACGCGACGGACGTTGCGACCGGGGCCGTCGCCCGGCGGTTCCACGGTCTCGCCGGGCGCTGCTGCGCCGCGCACCGGTGAGCGGCGAGCACGATCTCGGGTCGGCGGTGGGGTCGGGCCGGGCGAAGCGCCTCGGCGTGGCCATCGTGCTCAACGTCGGGATCGTCGTGGCGCAGATCGCAGCGGGCGTCGTCGCCGGTTCCGTCGGACTGCTGGCCGACGCCGCGCACAACCTCACCGACGTGCTGGCCATCACCGTGGCCCTCGTCGCGGTCCGGCTCACGAGATGGCCGACCAACCCGCAGCGCAGCTTCGGCTTCCACCGGGCGACGGTGCTGGCCGCGCTGTTCAACGCGGCCAGCATCCTGGCGGTGTGCGTCTACGTGGTCGTCGAGGCGACCCAGCGCCTCGCCGATCCCGAACCGGTGGAGGGGGGCATCGTCGTCGCCTTCGCCGCGCTGGGTGCGGTGTTCAACGCGGCGGCCGCCTACGTCGTGACCGACCACTCCCGCGACCTCAACATGCGGGGGGCCAGGCTCCACCTCGTCTCGGACGCGGCCACGTCGGTGGCGGTGGCGGCGTGCGGCCTCGTCATGGTCGTCACCGGCGGCTGGTACTGGCTCGACCCCGCCGTCGCCCTGGTGATCTCGGCGGTGATCGGCTGGCAGGGTTGGAAGCTGGCCCGCAGCGCGGCCGACATCCTGCTGGAGGGCACGCCGGAGGGCCTCGACCCCGAGTCCGTCGCCGCCACCATCGAAGCCGTGGACGGCGTCGACGCCGTCCACCACCTGCACGCCTGGAGCCTCTCCAGCGAGGTGCGCGCCCTGTCCGCCCATCTGGTGGTCACGGGCCATCCCACCCTCGAACAGGCGCAGGTCGTCGCCACCCGGGTCAAGGACGTGCTGGCCGAGCGCTGGTCGATCGAGCACGCCACCCTGGAGCTCGAGTGCGAGCCGTGCTCGCTCGACCCGGCCTGCCAGGCCGAACCCTCGAGCGCAGGTCGCCGCCACGCCTGATGGGCGGGCGCGGATCCCGCCGCGTGCTAGGAAGGGCGATGGCTCCGACACATGTGCTGTCCCGCAGGTTCGCTCCCGTGGTGCTCGCCCTGGCGCTCGTGCTGACCGTCGCCGGCTGTGCCGGCTCCGACTCGTCGGACAGCGCCGGCACGACGGGCGCCACCGGCACCGTGCTCGGCCAGAACCCCGCCGCCGGGGACTTCTACCAGCCGCCCGACCCGCTGCCCAAGGGCAAGCCGGGCGAGATCATCCGGTCCCAGCCCCTGGCCAACCCGCCCGCCGGATCGCAGGGTTGGCTCGTGCTCTACCACTCGACCGGCCTCGACGGCGAGGACATCGCCGTGTCCGGCATGATCTTCGCCCCCGCCGCCGGAAGCCCGGGGTCGACCGCGCCCCGTGCGGGCGATCGACCGATCGTGTCGTGGGCCCACCCCACGACGGGGGTGGCCGACACCTGCGCCCCCTCGGTGCTGTCGGACGGACCGACCCTCATCGCCGGCCTCGAGGCGTTCCTCGACGCCGGCTACGTGGTGGCCGCCACCGACTACGAGGGCCTCGGCACCCCGGGTCTGCACCCGTACCTCATCGGTGTCTCCGAGGGGCGCAGCACCCTGGACGCCGCCCGGGCCGCCCGGAACCTGCAGGAGACGGGGGCCGGCACCCAACTCTTCGTGTGGGGGCACTCCCAGGGCGGCCAGGGAGCGTTGTTCGCCGGCCAACTCGCGTCCACCTACGCCCCCGAGCTCGAGCTGAAGGGCGCGGCCGCGGCGGCACCTGCGGGTGAGCTGGCCGCCGTGTTCGATCTCGACCTCAACACCGTCGACGGCATCGCCCTGGGCGGGTGGGCCATGAACGCCTTCTACGAGATCTACAAGGGGTCGAACCCCGACATGAGCCTCGATCAGATGCTGACCGCCGAGGGTCAGGCCGCCCTGCCGCAGCTCGAGACGTTGTGCGACGTCATCCCCGACCAGTACGCGCAGATCACCGCCATCGCCACGCCGCTGATCGGGAAGTTCTACGCCACCACCGACCCCGACTCGGTGCCGCCCTGGAACACCCTGCTGCAGGAGAACTCCCCGGGCGCGACCAAGACGCCGGCGCCGATCTTCATCGCCCAGGACACCGCCGACGAGGTCGTGCCGGCCAGCACCACCGACACCCTGGTGAAGGACCTCTGCTCGATCGGCAACACCGTGAACTACAAGACGTACCAGGGGCTGAGCCACACGGTCATCGGGTTCGAGTCGGCCCCCGACGTGCTGGCCTGGATGCAGAGCATCCTCGCCGGTCAGGCGGCACCGAACACCTGCAGCTGAGCTGCCCGACCCTCGGCAACGATGACCCGGGTTCCTCCCTCTGCCTCGGTGCATCCGTCGACCGGGAAGTTCGGGTACCCCGTGTACCACGCCGAGACCCGGGCCCAGTGGCGGGCCTGGCTGGAGGTCAACCACGCCTCGGAGCGCGGCGTGTGGTTGTGCTCGTGGCGCAGCTCGACGGGTCGGCCGGCCTGCCCCTACGCCGAGGTGGTGGAGGAGGCGCTGTGCTTCGGCTGGATCGACTCGACCGTGGGCACGCTCGACGCCGAGCGCAGCCTCCAACTGGTGACGCCCCGCAGGCCCAGGAGCACCTGGACCCGCCTGAACCGCCGGCGCGTGGCGGAGCTCGACGCGGCCGGACTCCTGCGCGACGCGGGCCGCCGGGCGGTCGAGGTCGCACAGCGCAACGGGTGGTGGACGATCCTGGACCCCGTCGAAGACCTCGAGGAGCCCGACGACCTCGCGGCCGCACTGGACGAGGACGGGGGAGCGAGGGCGGCCTGGGACGGCTTCCCCCCGAGCGCCCGCAAGCAGATGCTGTGGTGGGTGATCAGCGCCGGCAGGCCCGACACCCGGGCCCGGCGTATCGCGACGATCGTGGAGAAGGCGGCGCGGGGCGAGCGCGCTCAGGGTTGACGCGTGAACAGGGTGCGGGCCTTCCCGTCGGCGTGGATCAGGACCCGTCCGGTGCCGGTCGACGCGGGCGGCCGTCCCACCAGAGGCACACCACCTCTGGTGGTGGGACGACGTGGTCCGGCGGGAGCGCAGCGTCGATGACGGGATCCTCGCTGGGGTCGAGGCAGAGGCGACGTCGTGCGAACGCCACCAGCAGTCGGCGGGGCTGGCGCTGTGGCGGGGCGGGACGGGAGGCGGCGGTCACCACCGGTCGGATGCCCACCTCCTGCAACACGGCCAGGAGGTCCTCGAGCGCGGGCCGGGTGGGCCGGGTGATCCCGTGGAAGCGCTGCCACAGACCGCTGAGCTCGGTCTGGGGGTGTCGGGGTGTGACCTCGAGCACGACCCGGTGGCGGGCGTGGGCGGTGAGCTCGAGGACGAAGGCCTCGAGCTCGGTGACGTTGTAGACCACGTGGTGGGACACGACCACGTCGTGGACCTCGACCAGCGGGGCCACGTCGGGCCAGCGGCCGGTGACGGCCGCCGTGTCGATCGGGTAGGCGGTCGCGACCCGTTCGAACAGCGCGACCATGGCCGGGTCGGCGTCGACGCCGGTGACGTGGCTGGCGAGCGCTGCGAGGGGGAGGCTGGCGGCGCCGCTGGCGCAGCCGACGTCGAGCACGGTGCCGTCGTTCGGGAGGGCGGCGGCAGCGGCGTCGACGGCGACGGTCGAGCACGTCTGGTGCTGCGGGTCGAACAGGTGGGTGGGGATGGCGTGGGGGTCGGCGGGGGCTGCCGCCAGGATCTCGGCGGGGATGGCCCACGCTGCGAGCAGCTCCCGCCACCGGTTGCCGGCGGCGGTGGTCGTCGCTTCTCGGCGCGCAGCCGAGGCGGGTCCGCTCATGGGCCGGGTGGGGCGCGGTGCGGCGCCGGGAAGACGTGGAGCCCGCCGGGGTCGATGTGGACGGTGACGGCGGCGTCGAGGACGAGGCCGTCCTCGAGTGCGTCGAGTGGTACGCGGCTGGCGATGGGGACGGGTTCGCCGAGTCGGGCGCGGGCGTGGTCGCCGACGGACTCGATGCCCACGATGGTGGAGGACCAGGTGTTGGCCGGCAGGGTTCCGACGGCAGGCGACAGGCTCACCGCACGCGGGGCGCAGACGAGGTCGACGGGCCCGTCGGCGCCCTCCATGGGGAGGTGGAGGCGAACCCCGCCGGGCAGGGTGAGGGTGGCGCCACGACGCTCGGCAGGGATGAGGTTCACCCCCACGAGCGCCGCGGCGTGGCGGGTGCGGGGGTGGGTGCGCAGCTCGGCAGGGGTGGTGTCCTGCACGACACGGCCCTCGTCGAGCACGACGACGCGGGCGGCGAGGCCGACCACGTCGAGCAGGTCGTGGGCGATGACCAGGGCGATGCCGTCGTAGGCGTCGAGGTGGCGGCGCAGCTCACCACGGATGGCGAGGCGGCTGTCCGCGTCCAGGGCACTCATGGGCTCGTCGAGCAACAGCACGTCTGGTTCGGTGACCAGCGCCCGGGCAAGAGCCACCCGTTGGGCCTGCCCGCCCGACAGGGTCCTCGGACGGGCCCGGACGAGCTCGGCGATCCCGACGCGCGCCAGCCACTGCTCGGCCTGACGGCGGGCGGTGGTGCGGTCGACGCCCCGGCGCCGAAGCCCGTAGGCGACGTTGTCGACGACGTCGAGATGTGGGAACAGGCGCAGGTCCTGGAACACGAACCCCACCCGGCGTCGATGGGCGGGCACCCAGGTGCGTGCCGTGGGGTCGTCCACGGTGGCGGTGCCGATGCGCGCGAACCCAGCCGAGAGGGCGCGCAGGCCGGCGATGGTGTGGAGCAGGGTGGTCTTGCCCGACCCGTTCGGGCCGACCACGGCCAGGATCTCACCCGCCTCGGCCTCGAGGTCGGCGTGCAGGGTGAACCGGCCGAGCTCGACCCGGCCGTGCACGGCGAGGCTCACAGCGAGCCGATCCCGGGGCGTCGGCTGCGCACGACGGCGAGGAGTCCTATCGTGGGCAGGAGCAGCAGCAGGCTGAGCAGGATGGCCTGGTCGAGGTCGGTCTCGAGCGCCAGGAAGGTGGCGAGGGGCAGCGTCTGGGTCTCGCCCTGCAGGTTGCCGGCAAAGGTCACGGTGGCGCCGAACTCGCCGATGGCGCGGGCCCAGGCGAGCATGGCGCCGGCGGCGAGGGAGGGCAGCACCTGGGGCAGGGTGATGGTGCGGGTGACCGTCAGGGGTCTGGCTCCGAGGGTGGCAGCGGCCTGCTCCAGCCCTCGGTCGGTGGAGGCGAACGCCGCCTCCATGGTGATCACCACGAAGGGGAGTGCGACGTAGGTCACGGCCACCACGACGCCGGCGGTGGTGAAGGGCAGGCGCACGCCGAACCAGTCGTCCAGCCGTTCACCGAGCAGGCCCCGGCGCCCCAGCGCGACGAGCAGCCCGACGCCGCTGACCACCGGCGGGAGCAGCAGGGGCACCAGCACCACGGCGCGCAGCAGCGTCCGGCCGGGGAACCGCTGCCGGGCCAGGAGCCAGGCCAGCGGTACGCCGAGCAGGAGGGCCACCCCGGTGGACGACGTGGCGCAGAGCAGCGACAGACGCAGCGCGTCGGTCACGCCGGGGCGGCTCAGCCGATCGGCGAGGTCACTCCAGGGCGCACGCAGCACCAACCCCAGGAGCGGGAGCACGAGGAACGCCGCCCCGGCCAGCCCCAGGACCCACATGACCCGCGGGGACTGGCGGTCCGTGCGCCTGGCCGGAGCGGGACGTCGGGTCACAAGGCGGTGAACCCGGCGTCGACGAACAGCGACTGTCCCTCCGGCGAGGCCAGGAAGGCGAGGAACGCCTCGGCGACGGCCGTGTTCTGGGAGGACTCCAGGGCGGCGGCCATGACCTGCGACGAGACCGCGACGTCCGCCGGGATGCTCACCGCGGTGACCTTGTCGCCGCCGGCCTGCACGTCGACGGCGAACACCACGCCCACGTCGATCTCACCGGTGGAGGCCTTGGTGACGATGGCCGGAGAGCCGCCCGGGTCGAGCGAGTCGGCCTCGAGCGTGATCCCGGCCTTCGTGGCCAGCTGCTCGGTGAGCTTGCCGCACGGCAGCTCGGCTGCACACACCGCCACCGACAGGTCCGCGTCGCCCAGTGCGTCGACTCCCTGCACCTCGCCCGGGTTGTCGGCGGGCACGACCAGCGTGAGCTCGTTGCGGGCCACCGGTAGGGGCTCGACGACGATCAGGCCCTTGTCCTCGGCCTGACCCATGGTTCCCTCGTCCGGCGTCACCAGCACGTCGCCGGGCACGCCCTCTTCGAGCTGGGCCAACAGCGTGGGCACGTGTCCCAGGCTCAGGTTCACCGTGACGCCCGGGTGGTCTGCCTCGAACGAGGCCTTGGCCTGCTCGAGGGCGTTCTTCAGCGGACCGGGCGCCATCACCGTGATGGAGCCGGACAGGGCCGACGTGGCCACCGTCGTCGTGCCACCGGCGGCCGTGCCGGTTCCCGTGGTGGCCGCCTCGTCGGAGTCGTCGTCGGAGCTGCACGACACGACGGCCAGCAGCGCCAGTGCCGTCAGCACGACCGTGGTGAGTACCGAGCTTCGTCGGGTTGGGACCATGGCTCCACCTTCCCGGTCGGGTTCTTCCATCACGCAGTCGTCCCGGGTACGCGGTTGGTTCCCGTGCCCGCGCAGGTTGGGACCTTCGGCGGGGCACGCACCGGGACCACCCCGCGACCAGCGATGTCTCGCCGTGGCGACGAGCCGTTTCGGCGCGACGCGTACGGGCGAACGGCCCTAGTGGCGGATCGGCCGGGGTGCCTACGCTCGCCGTGGTTCGGGAAGCAGCGCCCGAGGCGGCGATCGGTTTCCGTCGGCGGTGCCGTCCCGACAAACCGCACCACCGAAGGGAGTGCTCCCATGCCACGAAGCCAAGGCGATCGCTACGTCTGCGAGAAGTGCGGGGCGAAGATCGTGTACGAGGTGGCCTGCCCCTGCCCCGGCGACATGCCCCACGTCGAGATCTGCTGCGGCCAGCAGATGAAGAAGGCCTGACCGGAGCCGTTCCGGGCTCCTCCGGGGTTCTCCCGGAGCGAACAGCCGGCCGAGACCGCGCGGCGCCCGAGCCGCGCGGTCTCGCGCGTCCCGTCCCGGATCCGAACTGAGCTGGGACAGATCAAACTCTTGACACACTCAAGAATCAGACTCATAGTAAACGCATGTCCCGCCCGCCGACCTCCGATCCGACCCAGCTCCTGCGGGCCCGCGGCCTGCAGGTGACGGCGCAACGGCTGGCCGTCGTGCGCGCCGTGTCACACCGACCACACGCCACCGCTGAGGACATCGAGGAGCTCGTCCGTGCCGACATCGGCGCCGTATCTCGTCAGGCCATCTACGACGCGTTGAGCGTCCTGTCCGAGGCGGGTCTCATCCGGCGGATCCAGCCCGCGAGGTCACCGGCCCGCTACGAGGACCGGATCGACGACAACCACCACCACCTCGTGTGTCGGGCTTGTGGCCGCACGGTCGACGTGGACTGCGCCGTACGGGCCAGGCCGTGTCTGGTCGCCTCCGACGACCACGGGTTCACGATCGACGAAGCCGAGGTCATCTACTGGGGCTTCTGCCCCGACTGCCAACGGGCGTCGACGGTGACTCGTGATGCCTGAGGACGACACGACCAACCACTCGAGCAACGAAGGAGCACCATGAGCACCGAAGAGACCGGCGCCACCGCGACCACCGACGAGGCCTTCGCGCCGTCAGCGAGGTGCCCGGTGATGGGCCAGGCCCATGCGGCCACCGGTTCGACGGCGAACCAGCACTGGTGGCCGGAGCAGTTGAACCTACGGCCGCTGAACAAGAACTCCCCTCTGATCGACCCGATGGGCGAGGCGTTCGACTACGCCGCCGAGTTCGAGAGCCTCGAGCTGGCGGCGGTGAAGGCCGACATCGCCCAGGTGCTGACCACGTCGCAGGACTGGTGGCCGGCCGACTACGGCCACTACGGGCCCCTCATGATCCGCATGGCGTGGCACAGCGCCGGCACCTACCGCATCCACGACGGGCGGGGCGGCGCCGGCACCGGCACGCAGCGCTTCGCCCCGCTCAACAGCTGGCCGGACAACACCAACCTGGACAAGGCGCGGCGTCTGCTGTGGCCGGTCAAGGCGAAGTACGGCCGCCGACTCTCCTGGGCCGATCTGATGATCCTCGCCGGCAACGTCGCCCTGGAGTCGATGGGCTTCGAGACCTTCGGGTTCGGCGGCGGTCGTGAGGACGTCTGGGAGCCCGAGGAGGACATCTACTGGGGCCCGGAGGACACCTGGCTGGGTGACGAGCGCTACAGCGGCGACCGGGAGCTGGCCGACCCGCTGGGCGCGGTGCAGATGGGCCTGATCTACGTGAACCCGGAGGGGCCGAACGGCAACCCGGATCCCCTCGCCGCGGCCCGTGACGTCCGCGAGACGTTCGCCCGCATGGCCATGGACGACGAGGAGACGGTCGCCCTCATCGCCGGCGGCCACACCTTCGGCAAGGCCCACGGTGCCGCCGACGCCACGCGCTACGTCGGTCGCGAGCCCGAGGGCGCCAGCCTCGAGGAGCAGGGCCTGGGTTGGACGAACACCTTCGGCACGGGCAGCGGCGACGACACCATCACCAGCGGGTTGGAGGGCGCGTGGACCACCGATCCCATCCGGTGGGACGACAACTACTTCGAGATCCTGTTCGGCTACGAGTGGGAGCTGGCCACGAGCCCGGCCGGCGCCAAGCAGTGGCGCCCCACGGATCGGGCGGCCGACGACACCGTGCCCGATGCCCACGACCCGTCGAAGCGGCACGCCCCGATGATGCTCACCACCGACCTGTCGCTGCGGTTCGATCCGATCTACGAGCCCATCTCGCGTCGCTTCCTCGAGCATCCCGAGCAGTTCGCCGACGCCTTCGCCCGGGCCTGGTTCAAGCTCACCCACCGCGACATGGGACCCGTCTCGCGCTACCTCGGTCCCGAGGTACCCGAGGAGCAGCTGATCTGGCAGGACCCGGTCCCCGCCGTCGACCACGAGCTCGTCGACGACCAGGACGTCGAGGCGCTGAAGCGCACCATCCTCGCCTCGGGGCTGTCGGTGTCCCAGCTGGTCTCGACCGCCTGGGCCTCGGCGGCGACGTTCCGTGACAGCGACAAGCGGGGCGGGGCCAACGGGGCCCGCATCCGCCTCGCGCCGCAGAAGGACTGGGAGGTCAACGACCCCGCCGGGCTGGCGACCGTGCTCGGGACCCTGGAGCGGATCCAGACCGACTTCAACAGTGCCCAGACCGGCGCCAAGATGGTCTCCCTGGCCGACCTGATCGTGCTGGGCGGGTGCGCCGCGGTCGAGCAGGCTGCCCGTGAGGCCGGCCACGACGTCCGGGTGCCGTTCGCGCCCGGCCGCACGGACGCCTCGCAGGAGGCGACCGACGTGCACGCGTTCGCGGTGCTCGAGCCGAGGGCGGACGGGTTCCGCAACCACGTCCGCTCGGGCGACAAGGTGCGCCCCGAGGACCTGCTGGTGGACCGGGCGAGCCAGCTGACGTTGACTGCGCCGGAGATGACGGTGCTCGTCGGCGGCCTGCGTGTGTTGGGCGCGAACGCCGGCGGGGTCGGGCACGGCGTCTTCACCGACCGGCCCGGGGTGCTGACCAACGACTTCTTCGTGAACCTGCTCGACATGAGCACGCAGTGGCAGGTGTCGGGGGCCGAGCACGTCTACGAGGGCCGTGATCGTGCCACGGGCGAGCTCCGCTGGACCGGCACCGCCGTGGACCTCGTGTTCGGCTCGAGCTCCCAGCTCCGGGCTCTCGCCGAGGTGTACGCCTGCGACGACGCGAAGGCGACGTTCGTGGCGGACTTCGTTGCGGCGTGGGACAAGGTCATGAACCTCGACCGCTTCGACCTGCGCTGACGACACGCCTGCAACGGAGGGTGGCCACCGGCGGCGAACCTGACCCGGCGGCCACCCGCTGTGGCCTCCGGCGGCGCGCCGGCGCTCGGCTAGAAGCCGCTGGCGTCGTACTCCTCCAGCGAGGTGGTCACCGAGGCCTGCGCCTGAGCCAGAGCCTCGTCGGGCGTCGCGCCCCCGAAGATCATCTCGTCGGTCGCGGCGCTGATGTCGGAGCGGAACTGGTCGTAGGGGCCGATGAGCGGTCCGGGGAAGGTGGGGTCGATGGCGCCGAGCTGGTCGTTGGCGATCTGCAACCACGGCCCGGCCAGGCCCGCCTCGCCCCGCAGGTACGCGGCAGCCTCGGGCTCGTCGACCGCGGCCTCGACGTAGGGCAGGTAGGACCCGCCGACCAGCAGGCGGGCCTGCGCCGCCGGCGTGTTCAGGAACGTGGCGAAGTCCCAGGCCGCGGCCTGCACCTCGGGTGGGGTGGTGGCGAGGATGTACCACGCCGAGGCGCCGAGCTGGGCGGCGTGGCCGGGTACGAGCCCGGGGAACGGCCCCGCACCGAGGTCGAGCCCGCTCACCTCGACGCCGTCGGTCCCGGATCCCTCGGCGACCGAGGTGTCGCCGCCCAGGAAGGCCTCGATGGAGGTGGCGGCGATGGAGGACTCGATGAGCATCGACGCCCGTTGCTGGGCGAGGGCGAAGTACTGGTCCACCGCGCCGGGCACGTTGGCCACCGGCAGGAGCAGGCCGGCGTCGCGCATGTCGGTGAACCAGGAGAACAGCTCCTCGGCCTCGGCGTTGCCCTCGAGGGTCGCGGCGGTGGTCTCGCCGCCCCCACGGCCGTTGTCGTTGTCGACCATCGTCGAGCCGACACCGGTCAGCCAGTACTCCGTCTTCCACGTGGCGAACTCGTGCACCAGAGGCGTGTCCGCCACGCCGGCGTCCTTGATCGCCTGGGCGTACTCACGCACCTCGGCCAGCGTGTCGGGCGGGTCCTCGGGGTCCAGTCCCGCGGCGGCGAAGTGGTCCTTGTTGTAGTAGAGGAGCAGCGTGCCGAGGCTGGCCGAGGCCGGCCACAGCGCACCGTCGACCGTGAAGTAGTCCTTCGCCACCTCGACGAAGCCGCTCGTGTCGTAGCCCTCGGCGTCGATGCACGACTGCGCCGGTAGCACGACGCCGCTGTCCACCATGGTCTGGGTGAAGGTGTCGTCGGGCAGGATGAGCGCCGGCAACGCGTCAGGGGTGGGGAGGGTCTCGAAGAACTTGCGGGTCAGCTCTTCGTAGGAGGTCCCCTGGCTCTCCAGTCGCACCACGACCCTGTCCTGGCTTGCGTTGTACTCGCTCACCAGCTCTTCGAGCGTGGCCAGCAGTCGGGCGCTCTCCCGGTGCCACACGACGACCTCGACCGGCGCCGTGGCCGTGTCGAGCGCGTCGAGCGGACACGGCGGCAGCTCCGCACCGCCGGTCACCTCCGCAGTCGCCTGTGCGTCCCCGTCGTCGTCGCCCGCACATCCGGTGCTCAGCAGGGCCAGGGACAGGAGCACGGCGAGCATCGCCCGTCGGACCGGAAGGTTGCGCATCGTGGTCCCCCTTCCTCCGGTGCGGAGGATATACGGGCATTGGCGCGCCCCTCGGACCTGCTGCACAGAGGCGAACGTCATGCGGTCCGGTCGCGGATGCGAGCGGTCTGCGGTGGACGGCTCTTTGACAACGGCCCGACGCGGCCGTACAACTCGCACATGGTCGTCGGCACCACCGGGGAAGGGGCAGCGCGCGCCGCTCGGGCCGCGGCCATCGCCGCGGCCGGCTCGCTCGAGGCCGCCATGGCCCACGGGACGCTGTCCGCCAGCGTCGACCTGGCGCTGTCGGAAGCGATCGTGCTCGGACTGCACCGGCTCGGTGTGCGCACGTACCTGTGCGTGCTGGGCCACGGGTCGACCGAGGTCGGGGAGGTGCTGCGGGTCTACGAGGCCGCCGGAGTCGTGCGCACCGTGCCGGTGCGTCACGAGACCGAGGCCGCGCACGCAGCGACGGCGCTGCGGTGGGTCACGGGTGAGACCGCGGCGGTGGTGACCTCGATCGGGCCGGGCGCCATGCACGCGCTGGCCGGTTCGTTGGCGTCGGCCAGCGACGGCATCGGCGTCTGGCACCTCTACGGCGACGAGACGACGGAGGCCGAGGGCCCCAACATGCAGCAGATCCCCAAGCCGGAACAGGAGCTGTTCCTGCGCCTCTGCGCCACGTTCGGCAGCGCGTACTCGCTGCACACGCCGGCCGCCCTGCCCACTGCGCTGCGGCGTGGTGCGAACGTCGTCGAGCACCCGCACCGCGCCGGGCCCTTCTACCTGCTGCTGCCCATGAACACCCAGCCCGCGGTGCTCCACGGGTTCAACCTGGCCGAGCTGCCGTCGGGTGCACCGCCGCCGCTCGGGGCCGCGGCGGACACCGGGTCCGTCCACCGCACGGTGGCCCGCCGACTGCTCGCCGCGGAGCGGGTCGTGGTCAAGGTCGGGGGCGGGGCGCGTGACTGCGGGCGCCAGCTCGACCGGCTGCTCGAGCTCGTCGACGGAGTCGCGGTCACCAGTCCGCTGGTGAGCGGGGTGCTGCCCTACGGCCATCCACGCAACATGACCGTCGGCGGCTCCAAGGGCTCGCTGTGCGGCAACTTCGCCATGGAGCACGCCGACCTGCTGGTGGCCGTCGGGACCCGGGCGGTGTGCCAGTCGGACTGCTCACGAACCGGCTACCCGGGTGTCACCCACGTCGTGAACGTCAACGCCGATGTCGACGCCGCGACCCACTACGGGCACACCACTGCGCTGGTGGGCGACGCCGCGGCGACGCTCGAGCGCCTGCTCGCCGCCCTCGACGACGAGGTCGGCCGTGCACCGGTCGACGCCGGTCCCTCGCCGTGGCTCAGCGCCTGCCAGCGGCGCAAGGAGGCCTGGGACCTGTACAAGGCCGAGCGCTACGCCAGCCCGACCCGCCACGACGAGGTGTGGGGTGCCGAGGTGCTCACGCAGCCGGCCGCCATCAAGATCATCACGGACCTGGCTCGGGCCCGGGACGCCGTGTGCTTCTTCGACGCTGGTGACGTGCAGGCCAACGGCTTCCAGGTGGTGGAGGACGACCGCCTGGGTCGGACGTTCACCGAGACCGGCGCGTCGTACATGGGTTTCGCCGCCAGCGCCGTGCTCGCCTCGCGCCTGGCGTCGGATCCGAGCCGGCACTTCCACGCGGTGGCGCTCACCGGTGACGGGTCGTTCACGATGAACCCGCAGGTGCTCATCGACGGCGTGGCCAACGGCGCACGGGGCACGATCGCGGTGCTCGACAACCGACGCATGGGTGCGATCTCCGCGCTGCAGCGGGCCCAGCACGGACGGGACCATGCCACCTGGGACCACGTCCCCGTGGACTACGTCGCCTGGGCCCGGTCCGTCTCGGGGGTCGCAGGGTTCCGGGGTGGATCGACGCCCGAGGAGCTCACCGAGGTGATGGGTCGGGCGCTGGACCACGACGGGCTGTCCCTGGTGCACGTGCCGGTCTACTTCGGCGACGATCCGCTCGGTGGGCTCGGGGCGTGGGGACGCTGGAACGTCGGCTCCTGGGTCGAGCAGACCCAGGCGATGCGACACGAGATCGGCCTGTAGCGATGGCGCTCGACGGCATGCTCATCGACGGGGAGTGGACCCCGGCCTCCGACGGCGCCACGCTCGACGTCGTCGACCCGACCACCGAGGAGGTGATCGGCACGGTGCCGGAGGCGAGCCCCGCCGACCTGGACCGGGCGCTCGACGCGGCCCGCCGGGGGTTCGCGTCCTGGCGCGAGGTCGACGCCTGGACCCGCTCGGCGACGCTGCGACGGGTGGCCGTCGTGCTCGCCGAGCGGGTCGAGGCGATCGCCGGCACCATGACCGCGGAGACGGGCAAACCGCTTGCGCAGTCCCGCGCCGAGCTGGCCTCCACGGTCGATCAGTTCGACTGGTACGCCGACGAGGCCCGGCGCATCTACGGCCGCACCATCGACGGCCACTCCCGCGACACGAGGTTGCAGGTGCTCGTCCAGCCCGTCGGGCCGGTCGCGGCCTTCACCGCGTGGAACTTCCCCGCGCTGCTGCCGGCCCGCAAGATCGCCCCCGCCCTGGCGGCGGGCTGCTCGATCGTCGTGAAGCCCGCCGAGGAAGCGCCGCGCACCCTGCTGGCGCTG
>JALOLF010000022.1 GCA_025456085.1 Acidimicrobiales bacterium | reverse complement strand
AGCGACGACCTCCTCGACCTCCACCGCTGGCTCCTCGACGGGCGGCTCCTCGACGGGCGGCTCCTCGGCGGATGCCTCCTCGACTGACGCTTCGACGATCGAGATCTCGTCGGCCATCGCCTCGCCAGACGGCTCCTCGTCGGCCACCGGCTCCTCGACAGCCGGCTCCTCGACAGCCGGCTCCTCGGCGGGGAAGGCCAGCGTCAACAGCGCTCGTGCACGCTCCTCGACGCCGGTCGCGTCCGCCTTCGCGCCCGCTGCGAGACCCTGGCCGATGAGCTCTCGAGCCCGCTCCACGTCACCGACCTCGAAGCAGGCGCTCGCCCACTCCAGGCGTGTCTCTGCAGCCAGCAGCGGCGCTCCGACCCGTTCGTGCGCCGCAAGAGCCCGAGCGAACCACCGGTTGGCGTCATCGGTGCGGCCCACGCAGGCCGAGAGCAGTCCGAGGTAGTGGGCACCGACGTGCTGGAACCCCACGACGAGCCCGAATCGGTCGGCGTGCGGCTCGAGCTTCTCGAGCAACGCCGCTGCACCCTCGACGTCTCCGGCGGCGACGCACAGGAGGGCGAGGTTCTCCAACGCGGCCACGGTGAGCAGGTTGTTCCCCACGGCGAAGCCCTCGCCCGCCGCAGTCCGGTAGACCGCTCCCGCGGCGTCGAGATCGCCGGCTTCGCATCGCGCCCGGGCGGCGAGAAAGGCGTCATCGACACCCTCCAGGGACACATCCCCGAGCGCAACGACGACGTCGCCGGAGCGGCCCTGGTGCCGTCGGATGCCCGCCATCAACGCCAGGTACAGCAATCGGGCGTCACCACCGTCGCGCTCCCCGATCCGAAGCGTCTCGTCAGCGAGCTCCTCGGCGAGGACCAGGTCGCCGGAGAGGTGGGCGCGGGCGGCGCGACCGAACCCGAGCGGCCAGGCGAACTCGGGACGATGCAGCTGCCCAGCCGACTCCTCGGCGGTGGTGAACCAGCGATCGTGCGCTTCGAGGTCGCCCGCCGCGGCAGCGAGGCCGGCGTGGGCACGTGCCGCGCGGTACCGCAGGGCCGGGTCGCCGAGCTCGTCGGCCAGGGACAGGACCTCATCGGCCAGGGCCCTGACATCGGCGTCGTTGCCCGGTGCCTGGATGGTGCCCAGCCGTCGCTGCAGCACCTGCGACACGACGGTGGGGTCGTCGGAACGGCGCGCCACCGCAACGGCCTCCGCCGCCAGGGCGAAGCGGTCCTCGGGACCCGGCGTCCAGGTGAGCTCGGCAGCGAGGTCGGCCAGGAGCAGCGCCCGCGTCGGGCTGTCGTCGGTGCCGATGGCTGCGAGCGCATCACGCAGCACGGCGAGGCGCTCCGGGTCGCGGCGGGCGATCAGTGTGTCGACCGGCCGGCTGCACAGCAGCGCGGCACGAGCGAGACCTGCGGTGTCGTCCGACGCCCGCGCCACATCTGCGGCGCGCAGCAGCGTCGCACGCGCCGCCAGCTGACCGGTGCGCCGCTCGGCGTCGCCCAGCGACAACAGCAGATCGAGGGCCGCGGCATCGTCCGCCATGCCCAGCTGACCGCGCAGCTCGAGGCTCGTGCGGTACCAGACGGCCGCGTCGTCGACGGCGAGTTGATCTCGTGCCCGGTCGCCGGCCCGGCGGGTGTACTCGACCGCCTTGTCGTCGGGGACGCCCGAGCGCACCAGATGCGCGGCGAGCTGGGCCACGTACCGGTCGTCTCGAGATCCTGCTCCGGCCTGGCGCTCGATGGCGGCGGCCACGTCCCGGTGAGCCTCACCTCGCTGCGTGGCGTCGAGCAGGTCGTAGAGCGCCTGGCGGAGCAGGCCGTGGGCGAAGGCGTAGGTCACCAGGGTGCTCGGGAGCTCGGTGACGAACCCGGCGGCCACCGCCTCGTCGAGGGCTGCCTGCGTCGCTGCTTCGTCGAGCTCGGTGAGCTGGCGGATCAGGGCGACCTCGAACTCGGCACCAACCACCGATGCCCGACGCAGCAGCTCGACCGTCGCGGGCTGCAGCAGGGCCAGACGGCGGTCGACCAGCTCGGGTACGGCCGCCGGCACACCCAGGTCGGCGGGATCGGGCGCAACGAGCTGTCCGCCCTCCTCCCGCAGCCGCCCCTGGACCACGAGGGTGCGGGCCATCTCGCCCGCCACGAACGGGTTGCCGCCCGCTGCGTCGCCGATCGCGGTCACGAGTGCGGCGCCCTGCTCACCCAGGGGCGCGCCCAGCACGTGTTCCACGATCCCCGCCACCGTGTCGTCGCCCACGGCCGCCAGCTCGATGTGCTCGACCGGCCGACCCTCGGCTCGCAGCTCGTCGATCAGCCCGCGCAGTGGATGCTCGTCACCGACCGCGTCGGTGTCGAAGGTCCCCACCACGAGCACGCGCATGGGGGCGTCGGAGCGCAGCACCCGCCGCAGCAGATCGAGGGTCGACGCGCTGGCCCAGTGCAGATCGTCCAGGACGAGCAGGATCGGCTCGTCCAGCGCTGCCGCCTCGAGCCAGGCCGGCACGGCATCGAACACCCTGGTCGCCTCGGCATCGGGGTCGGCGGACACCGCGGCGGGAGCCGAGGCGGGCAGCACGTCGGCCAGCTCCGGCACCAGGCGGCCGAGGTCGGCGGCGCCCCGTCCCAGTTGCTGGGCGATCTGTCCGGGCGGCACGTTGGCCTGGTAGTGACGGACCGCCTCCACGAACGGCTGGAAGGTGATGCCCGAGCCGTCCTCACAATGGCCGTAGAGCACGATCCCGCCCTCGTTCTGGGCGGTCCGGGCGAACTCGGCCACGAACCGGGTCTTGCCCATGCCGGCAGGGCCGGACACGAACACCACCGGGGCGGCGGCCGTGCGCGCCTGCAGCCAGGCATGGGCGATGGCGTAGCGCTCGACGCTGCGTCCCATGAAGGGATACGGCACCCCGGCCGGGCTCATGTCGGGCAGGGGGATGCTGGGCGCAGCGCTGGTCTCCCACCACAGCACCTCGACGGTCGACAGGGGTTCGGGCAGGCCCTTCAACTCGAGGTCGCCCACCGAACGGTGGGACGCACCGCTGCGGGAGCCGGCGAGCCGGCACACGATCGCCGCGCTCAGGATCTGGTCGGCCTGGGCCGCGCTGCACAGCCGAGACGCCTCGACGACCGGCGTGCCGAACACGTCGTCGGCGTCGACACGCACCTCGCCCACGCTGAGCCCCATGCGCAGGGCGATGGGAACGCGGGCCTGCCGATTGCGCCGGGCGATCTCCTGCTGGATGCCGACGGCCGCCGCGAGCCCTTCGCTCGGAGCCGGGAAGACGGCCAGGACGCCGTCTCCCAGTCCCTTCACGATGGTGCCCCGCTGGCCGGCGACGTGCTGTCGGATCAGCTCGTCGTGCTCACGGCGGACATCGTCGGCCTGGTCGTCGCCCAACCGGCTGCGCATGGCTGTTGAGTCGACGAGATCGGTGAACAGAACGGTGAGCGTTGCCGCGCCCGGCTGGAGGCCTGTCACGGGCGCATCCTAGGTAACTGCACGGCGCTGCGTCGGCCCGACCGGGGCGCCGCCCACTCGGAGCCGGCGGCGAGAGGAGCTCGGACGACGGATCGGCCGATCAGGGGAACCAGCGCCGGAGGCCGCCCTGCACGTCGCGGCGGAACCGGTCCACCGCCGCGACGACGAACTCGACGGGATCGATGTCGGGATTGTGCACCAGGGGGGACAGATCCATGGCGACCGCCGCGGCCGCCGCCTTCTGCGGCTGGTGCGGATCGGAGAAGACGGCGTTGGCCCGACGCCGACCTGCTTCGGCCCGGTCATAGGCGGTGACGGCGAGCTGGCTCTCGTGGGCGCCGGCCAGCTCGCGGCCGAGGTCCTCCAGCGCGGAGGTGTCGAACACGACCTTCTCGTGGTCGCCGAGCCAGTCGAGCCCTCTCCAGCCTTCGCAACCGACCACGTGGAACGGTCGGCGATCGGGCGCCAGCCGACGCAACGCCGTGATCGTCGCCGCCGCCACCGCCACGTGGGTCTCGTGCTTGTCCGTCGGGCTGTGGGTGTAGACGTTCATGGGCCGAGCCCGGTCAACCACGTCGTGCAGCTCGTCGACCAGGCGCTCGAACCCCTCGTCGCTGCGCACCGCGTCGCTCGGGTGGCCGAGCTGCACCATGACCGAGTAGCCACCCAGCTCAGCCGCGTGACGCTGCTCGCGGCGACGCTGCTCGACGTAGGCCACGGGATCGAGCGACGTGAAGCGACCCGCCCGAGCGGCGCCGGCGCCGTCGGTGCACACCACGCCGCTGAACCATCGGAGCGGGTCGTGTCGGCACCCGCCGATGGGTGCCAGGGCCATCAGCTCGAGGTCGTCGGGGTGCGCGCCGATGCCCAGATCGGTCGTGCGTTCGAAGGCCTCGGCGAGCGGCGTGCCGTCGGGTACGAGGAGATCAGCGCCCTCGAGACCCGCCAGCTCAGGCCTCCTCGTCGGGGGCAGGCGACTCGCCACCCCCCGGCAGCTGGGAGGTGACCGTCTCGACGATCGACTTGGCGAAGTCGCGCTGGGTCTCGAGGACCCGCTCGGTCATGTCGAAGGCCGAGTCGATGAGGGAGTCCAGCCGCTCGCTGGTGACGGGGCTCAACTCCGTGACGCGCTCGGTGAAGGTCCGGGAGGCGTCGAGGATGGCGTCCTGGCTCTTGCGGACGAGCTCGAAGATGCGGTCCTGCAGTTCGTTGAGATCCGGGGTGTCAGCCATGCACGCCATGGTTGCCCGCCCGATGCCCGCCCGTCAACGACATCGTGTCGACGGGCGGGCATCGCGGCTCGGACCACGGGCCGGACCGTCACGGTGCGATGTCGCGCCGGCTACGCGTAGAGGCCTTCGATCTCGCTGTCGTAGCGGGCGAGCACGCCCCGTCGCTTGAGCTTCGAGGTCGGCGTGAGCACGTCGCTGTCGGGCAGCCACTCCTCGCCCAGGATCTTGACCTTCTTGACCCGCTCGGCGTTGTTGAACTGGCTCATCACCTCGGTGACGCCCTTCTCGACCTCCTCCCGCACGACGGCGTCGTTGGCGAGGTCCTCCATGGTCTCGAAGCCGATGCCCTGCGCCCTGGCCCACGCGGGCGCGATCTCCGGGTCGAGGGTCACGATGGCGCTCACGAAGGGCCGCTTGTCGCCGATCGCCATGGCCTGGCCGACGAGGGGGATCATCTTCAACGCCGCTTCGAGGTTCGCGGGGCTGATGTTCTTGCCCCCGGCGGTGATGATCAGCTCCTTCTTGCGGTCGACGATCTTCACGTAGCCGTCCTCGTCGATGACCCCGATGTCACCGGAGTGGAACCAGCCGTCGTCGTCGATGGCCTCCGCCGTCTTGGCGGGCTCGTTGTAGTAGCCCTCGAAGACGTTGCCGCCGCGGCAGATGATCTCGCCGTCGTCGGCCAGGGTGACCTCGCAACCGGGGATGGCGGGCCCGACGGTGCCCGGCTTCACCTTGGTCGCCGTCCACGTCATGGGGCCGCTGGTCTCGGACAACCCGTAGATCTCCGACAGCGGGATGCCGATGGCCCGGAACCACTCGAGGATCTCGGCCGGGATCGGCGCGGCGCCGGTCACACCGGCCTCCAACTGGTCGAGGCCGACCAGCTGGCGCACCGGACGGAAGGCGACCTCGTCGAGGAACTGATAGGTGGCCAACTGCTCGTCGGTGGCGTGCCCCCAGTCCATGGCGGCCACGATGGGCTTGGCCGCCTCGACGGCTTCGTTGAACTGCCGGCCCTTCTCGGGGTCGGCGGCCAGCGCCGCGTTCACACCGGCGTAGATCTTCTCCCACACGCGGGGCACGCCGAACATGAAGTTCGGGTGCACCTCACGGGCGTAGGTGGCGATGGCCGTGGGATCGGGGCAGGTGGTGACCTCGTAGCCGAAGAACGCCCCGGAGTAGTGGCTCGTGACGCGCTCGGCGATGTGGGCCATCGGGAGGTAGGACACCACCCGCTTGCCCACGTAGGTCTCGAACGGCAGGCAGCGGCGCAGGCTCTCAGCGGTGAAGGTGATGTTGCGGTGGGTGAGCATCACCCCCTTGGGCGGCCCGGTCGTGCCCGACGTGTAGATCATCGTGGCGAGGTCGTCGGGCCGGCACGCGCCCACGGCTTCGTCCAGGTCGGCCACGCCGTGCTGCATGATCCGGTCGATGCCCAGCACGTCGGACGGAGCCAGCCCATCGGGGTCCTCGAGGACGACCAGCGTGCGCAGCGTCTCGAGCTCGTCGCGGACCTTCAGGAACCGCTCCAGGAAGCCGTTGTCCTGGACCACGGCGAGCACCGCGCCGGCGTGGTTGGCGAGGTACAGCACCTGGTCGGCCGACGAGGAGTTGTAGATCGACACGGCGGCTGCGCCGCAGAAGTAGGCCGCCATGTCCAGCACGTGGAACTGGGGGATGTTCCGCATCATGAGCAGGACCTTGTCGCCCGCGCTCACACCGTGGGCCCGGTAGCCGGCCACGGCCTTGGCGACCTCGTCGGCGTACTCACCGAAGGTCCACTCACCCCAGGTGTCGTCGTCGTTCTTCCAGCGCAGCGCGACGGCGTCGCGGTGCTCGCGCACCATGCGCAGGAACTCCGAGGGCACGGTCTGGCCTTCGACCACCCGCATGATCTCGTCGCTCGGCACCCACTCGGGCATGGCTCCCCCGTTTCGTCGTCGATGTGGTGGCGGCCGCTCGATCCGGCACCAGCGGCGGTGGCGCACCGCCCCCAACGCTAGTGACAACGGACACGTCGTGCCGTGTCGAACGACCGAAGCCTACTTCTGCCCTCGCCCGGGGATCGACCCCTGCCGTCGCGTCAGGTTGACGCTGCGGGACCGGCCCGAGCAGACTTGACCGTCCGGTCTAGTTTCTCGATCGACCGGACAGGCCTACATCGACCACCCCGGGCACCGCGGACCGCAGGCCCGAGGGCAGCACCCTCCAGGAGACGTTCAATGGGCTCAGCGGTGATCATCGACGCCGTCCGTACCGCCGGCGGCAAGCGCAACGGCAAGCTCTCGGGCTGGCACCCGGCCGACCTCGCCGGCGAGGTGCTCAAGGCGCTCGCGCAGCGCAACGACCTCGACCCGATGCTGGTCGAAGACGTGATCATGGGCTGCGTGATGCAGGTCGGCGCCCAGGCGCTCAACGTCGGGCGCAACGCCGTGCTCGCCGCCGGCTGGCCCGAAGAGGTGCCCTCCACCACCGTCGATCGGCAGTGCGGCTCGTCCCAGCAGGCCGCCCACTTCGCCGCCCAGGGCGTGATGGCCGGTGCCTACGACGTCGTCGTCGCCGCCGGCGTCGAGGTCATGAGCCTCGTGCCCATGGGCGCCTCGGCCATGGTCGCCAACGTCGGCTTCCCCTTCGGCGACCACATGGGCCTGCGCTACGCCGACCGAGGCGGCCTCGTGCCCCAGGGCGTGTCGGCCGAGATCATCGCCGACAAGTGGGGCCTCACCCGCGAGGACCTCGACGCCTACAGCCTGCGCAGCCAGGAGCGCGCCGCCCGCGCCCGCGACGAGGGCCGATTCGACAACGAGATCGTCCCGGTCAAGGCCAAGCCCCGCGACAAGGAGACCGGCGAGCTCATCGAGACCGACGAGATCGTCACCGCCGACGAGGGCATCCGCGACACCTCCCTGGAAAAGCTCGCCCAGCTCAAGCCGGCCTTCAAGCCGGACGGCAAGGTCACGGCCGGCAACTCCTCGCAGATCACCGACGGGGCCTCCGCCATGCTCATCATGAGCGAGGAGAAGGCCGCCGAGCTGGGCCTCAAGCCCCGGGCCCGGTTCCACACCTTCGCCCTGGCCGGCGTGGACCCCATCACGATGCTCACCGGCCCCATCCCCGCCACCCACAAGGCGCTGGAGCGCTCGGGCCTGTCGATGGACGACATCGACCTGGTCGAGATCAACGAGGCCTTCGCCTCGGTGGTGCTGGCCTGGGAGAAGGAGCTGCGCCCCGACATGGAGAAGGTGAACGTGAACGGCGGCGCCATCGCCCTGGGCCACCCGCTGGGCGGCTCGGGTGCCAAGCTGATGGCGACCCTGCTCAACGAGCTGGAGCGCACCGGTGGTCGCTACGGCCTGCAGACCATGTGCGAGGGCGGTGGCCTGGCCAACGCCACCATCATCGAGCGGCTGGACTGACCTCCCGCACCCGACGAGCTCGACGGTGGGCGCCCCTCCGGGGGCGCCCACCGTCGCGTCCGGGCCGTGGGTCGCGCGCTGCAGTCCCTCTAGGCTGATCCCGGGTCTCCCCGACGACCACGCACCTCATGGACAAGAACCGCATCCTGCTCGTCGTCATCGTCATCGCCGCCGTGATCGCGCTGCTCGCCGGTCACGGGGCGCTCTCGGTGCTGGTCGCCGCGCTCGGGGCGTGGCTCATCTTCCGGGTCGGCTGGATGATGCTCGGAGGGCTGGCCCGACCGATCCCGGAACCACCGCCGGCGGGCGAGCTGCGCAAGGTCAAGATCGCCTATCGGTGCGCCATCTGCGGCACCGAGGTGCGCATGACGGTCGCCCCCGATCAGGATCCCGAGCCGCCGAGGCACTGCCAGGAGGACATGGATCTCGTGGCCCCGATCGACTGACGACGCCCCCCGAGCGCCGCCACCCGTGCTCGCCAGACCGACTCGGCACACCGGCATCGATGCTCCACAGCCTGTGGATATCTGTGTGTGCTGTAACACACGGGCAATCCGGGGTTCACGAGACCGACGATCCAGCGATCGAATCGACGGTCTCGACACCGGATCGCCACCGAACCGCGCCCGAGCTGCCCGGGCAGCCCTGTGGATGACGCCGAACGGGAGACCGGCGTCGCGAAGGCCGCAGCCCAGCGGCTGCGTTGCGCTCAGCGATACTGCGTCGCCGTGATGATGCCGCCCAGGATGAACCCCAGGCCTCCGAGCAGGTACCAGTTGCTCGGGGCGCCGGGCAGCACCGACACGTAGTTCAGGAAGATCGTGAAGAACCCCAGCGCGAAGAGGGTGAACATGAGCACCGGCACCCACGTCGGGCTCGGGAGATCCTCGAAACGGGTCGACGGGGGCGTGTAGCGCGTCGACGCGTGGGGCGAGCCGTGACCCTCGTCTCTGGGGATCTTCTTGATGGGGGCCGTGCCGCCCTTGGGCGTGACCCGCCCTCCGCCCTCCACCTTGCGCTTGGTCGGTCTCTTCGTCGGCTTGTCGGCCACGGGAGCAGGCTAGCTCACCGGGCCGAGCGCGCTGCTGCGCCTGCGGCGAGATCGGCGGACTCCGACACCATCGGACTTGGGGGCGCCGGCTGTGCCCGCTACCCTCGCCCGCCGATGGCTCCACGTGTCCTCGTCGTCGACAACTACGACTCGTTCGTCTACAACCTCGTCCAGTACCTCGGCGAGCTCGGGGCGGAACCCGTCGTGCACCGGTGCGACGCGCTGACCCTGGACGAGATCATCGAGCTCGACCCTGACGGGGTGCTGGTCTCCCCGGGGCCCGGCCGACCAGAGGACGCAGGCCTCTCGAACGCCGTGATCCGCCACTTCGCGGGCAGGCGCCCGGTGTTGGGGGTGTGTCTGGGACACCAGTGCATCGGCCAGGTCTTCGGCGGCGACGTCGTCCGCGCCCCGCAGGTCATGCACGGCAAGACCTCGCTCGTGCACCACCGTGACGTCGGGCTGTTCGAGGGATTGCCCGATCCGCTCGAGGCGACCCGCTACCACTCCCTCGTGGTGGACCGGGCATCCGTGCCGGGCTGCCTGGAGGTGACCGCCGAGACCGATGACGGCATCGTCATGGGCCTACGCCACGTGGAGTACGACGTCGAGGGGGTGCAGTTCCACCCCGAGTCGATCCTGACCGTGGGCGGGCACGACATGGTGCGCAACTTCCTGCGTCGCCTGGACCCGATCACCTGATCGCCGCGCCCACGACCCCCGACCCTCTACCTGAGGTGCAGGTCAAGGGCACAGGCCATCGGCTAGGGTCAGGCCGTGACGGTCGAGCCGCGGCGCTTGCGGGTGTAGAGCACGACCGCGCCACCAGCGGCGACGAGGAGCACACCGAGCCGGATCAGCCAACCCACGTCACTACCCGTACGGGGGAGCCCCCCGCCCGTCGTGCCACCCGGGCCACCGCCCGCACCGCCACCTGCCTGGCCGATGTCGAGGGTCAGCGACGCTGCGTCGCACACCCCGACGGCCTGGATGACGATCTGCGTGCCCACGGCCTGATCGGCCGGCACCGTGTAGCTCGAGGTGAAGGAACCGGTGTCGGACGTCTCCACCGTGCCGACGGCCAACCCGTTGGCGTAGATGGTCACCACCTCGTTGGGCAGGAACCCGGTTCCGGTGATGGTGACCGTCTGGCCCGCCACGGGGACGGTGTCGTCGACGGTGACCGTGACCACGACGTTGTACCCCTGGTTCTGGCACCGGGGGTCGTCAGGATTCGTCTGCGCCTGGCTCACGCCGGCGCCGGCCACCAGGACACCGAGCACCGCGAACGAGAACAGCAGAGCCCGAGCGACCCGCAGGGCGCCAGCGTTGCGCGTTGTCGTCCGTGCCATCCCGGTGCCCTCCACGTCTTGCGACAATGCCCTCGCCGATCCTCTACGCCACGCCCGGGGCGTGGCCGTGCCGATTGCGCTTGCGGGCTGCGAGCACGAGCATGCCGCCCACCATGACCAGGAGGGCGCCGCCCCGCAGGAGCCACACGGTGTCGTCGTTGCCCGTCCGGGGCAGGTTGCCGCCGGTCGTGCTGCCGGCCCCGCCACCGCCACCTCCACCACCGGTCGAGGTGCTGGTGGTGGGCGTGACCGTGATGGTCAGCGTGCCGGTGCCGCAGACACCGACGGCGGAGACGTTGAGGACCGTGCCGGGAGCTGTGCCCGCCGGGATCGTGTACTGGAAGGTGAAGTTGCCCTGCTCGTCGACGAGAGCGGTGCCGACCTGGGCGCCGTTGACGAGGACGCGCACCGTCTCACCGGGCAGGAAGCCCGAGCCGGAGATGGTCACGGTCTGACCCGGATCGACGACGGGATCGTTCACGGTCACGGTCCGCGTGTCCTCGTAGCCGGGCTCCAGGCAACGGGGATCAACCGTCGTACCGGTCTGGGCCTGCGCCGAACCCGGCAGAACAGCCAGCGTCAGGACGGCCAGGAGCACCATGAGAAGGAGGCTGCGCAGTCGCACGGTTGTCATTGTGTCACGAACCTCCACGCCCCGCCCGCCTTCAGGCCCAGGACAGTACGCCATTCTTCCCCGTCGGAGGCGTGCTTGTCCACACTTCTCCGCCGATAGGTGGACCGAGCCCTCGATGAGCATCACGGACTGGCCGGCACGCTCGACGACGTCGAGGAGGTCGACGACGAGGTCGAGGAGGTCGACGAGGAGGAGGTCGAGGTGGTCGACGAGGAGGAGGTCGAGGTGGTCGACGAGGACGTCGTGGGTTGCGGCCCCTTGGACACGACGATGGTGACCGAGGAGCCCACTTCGACCTGTGTCCCCGCCGGGGGGTCGGTCCGGATGACCACGTTGTCGGGCACGACCGAGGAGAACTCCTCCAGCGTGGCGACCGTGAAGCCCAGCTGTCCCAGCGTGTTCGACGCCGTCGTGGCCGACTGACCGGCGAGCGGTGGGATGGCCTCGGTCCGCTTGCCGCTCGACACCACGATCGTGACCTTCGAGCCCTTCTCGTACATCTCGCCCGGGTTCGGGTTCTGGGAGATGACCGTCCCCTTCGGCACGACGTCGTCGGCCTGCTGCCTGGTCTCCACGACGAAGCCCGAGTTCTCGAGCAGCGACCGCGCCGAGGCCTCCGCCTGACCGATGACGTCGGGGACCTCGGTGTCGCCCAACCCGGCGCTGACCGAGATCGTGACGACCGAGCCCTCGTCGGCGGTGCTGCCGCCGGGCGGGTCCTGGGCGAACACGATGCCCGCTTCGACCTGGTCGTTGGCCTCCCGCTTGACGGTCACCTTGAACCCGGCCGCCTCGAGCTCGGTGGTCGCGTCGGCCTCGGACTTGTTGCGCACCGGGGGCACCGTGAGCTGCGCGACGTCGTCGTCGTCGAGGTTCGCCCCGATGTAGACGAGTGCACCGGCGATGGCGGCGAGCAGCACGACGAGGGCCACGACGAACCAGCCCGTGCGCCGGCGCGGCTCCTGGGACTCCGCGTACGGCACTGCGCTCGGACCAGTGGCCGGCGTCGGTGTGCGGGGCGGCGCAGCGCTCACCGCGGTCGCCGCCGGGACGGCCTGGGTGGCCGTGCCGGCGGCCGCCGCCGCCACGGAGGCCGCGTAGCCGACCGGCGGGGCACTCACCCGCTGGCCGTCGAGGAACCGACGCAGGTCGGTCCGCAGCTCCTCGGCGGACTCGTAGCGCTGGGCCGGGTCCTTGGCCAGCAGCTTCATGTCGATGGCCTCGAGCGGCGGGGGCACGTCCACACCCAGCGTCTCGGGCAGCGGGGGCTGCTCCTGGACGTGCTTGTAGGCGATGGCCACAGGGGTGTCACCCTGGAACGGGGCCCGGCCGACCACCATCTCGAAGAGCACCACGCCCAGCGAGTACAGATCGCTGCGAGGATCGACCGGTCGACCCTGGGCCTGCTCCGGCGAGAAGTACGTGGCGGTGCCCATGACCGAGCCCGCCTTGGTCAGGTTCGCCTGCTCTGATCCCGAGAAGGCCTGGGCGATGCCGAAGTCGGCCACCTTCACGTGACCGGCCGAATCGATCATGACGTTGCCGGGCTTGACGTCACGGTGCACGACGCCGTTGCGGTGCGCGAACCCGAGTGCCGAGGCGACGTCGGCGGCGATCTCCGCCGCTCGACGGGGGGGCAGCGCGCCCTCGGCCCGGATGATCTCGGCCAGGCTCCGGCCCTCGACGTACTCCATGGCGATGAAGTAGGTGTCGAGCTCCTCGCCCCAGTCGTAGATGGAGACGATGTTGGGGTGGGTCAGCTTGGCCGCGGCCCGGGCCTCACGCCGGAAGCGCTCCACGAAGGACTCGTCCTTGGCGTACTCCGGGAACAGCACCTTGACCGCGACCGGGCGGTCGAGCACGAGGTCGCGGGCGAGGTAGACGTCGGACATGCCGCCGCGAGCGAGCTTGCGGTGCAGCTCGTAGCGCTCCTTGAAGACGGTAGGTGCCTGTTCCGACATAGCCCTCAACACTAACGGGCAGGTCGTGGCGCCCCACGGCACCCGAGTCGGCGCCGAGCGACGGATCGTCTCCGGGAGCCAGCGCGCCCTCGTCCTGCCCGGGACCCTCCGTCGGGCTCTCGTCGCTGCCGGCATCGGCACCCGAGCCCGTGAGGGCCTGCTCCATCACCGCCTTGGCGATGGGGGCGGCGATCTTGCCGCCGGTGAAGTCGGAGCTGGCCGGCTGGTCGAGCACGACGACGGCCACGGCCACGGTGGCCTCCCCGCCCGGCGGGCCGGCGAACCCGATGATCCAGGTGTGCGAGCGGGGCGGGTCCGTGCCGAGCTGCGCGGTGCCGGTCTTGCCGCCCACCTCGAAGCCGGGGATGAGCAGGCCCGTGGCGGTGCCGTCCTCGGCGGTGCGGATCATGGCCTCGCGCAGCGTCGCCGCGTCGCCCGCCGAGAGCGGCTCCTTCCAGCGTCTCGGGTCGTAGCGCTCCACCAGGTTGCCCTCGTTGTCGCGCACCTCGTCGAGCACGTGGGGCTTCATGATCTCGCCGTCGTTGCCGGCGGCGGCCGCCACCAGCGCCATCTGCAGGGGCGTGGCCTGCACGTCGTTCTGGCCGATGGAGGCCTGGGCCAGCTTGGGGAGGTTGTCCTCGAAGTCGGTCGGGAAGGCGGACTCCGCCGGGTCCGGCAGGTCGATGGGAACCTCGGCGTTGAAGCCGAACGACTCGGCGCCGTCGATCATGTCGTCGGGACCGACGGTCTCCGTGCCCATCTCGGCGAAGGCCGAGTTGCACGACACCGGCATGATCTCGAACAGGTCACCACCACAGGACGAGCCGCCGAAGTTGCTGATGGGCTGCGTCGTCTGGGGCGGCAGGTAGCTGTTGGTGACGGGGTAGTCGGGCTCGGTGGCGCTCACCTTCCCCGATCGCAGGCCGGCGCCGGCAGTGACCGTCTTGAAGGTCGAGCCCGGGAAGTAGCGCTCCTGGTAGGCCTTGGCCTGCAGGGGCTTGCCGGGGAACTGCTCGTAGAAGTCCCAGGCCTCCGTGGCGGCGGCGGCATCGACGGTGGCCAGCAGGTTGGGGTCGAAGGCGGGCCAGCTCCACAGGGCGAGGAGGGCCCCGGTACGGGGGTCGATGGCCACCACGGATCCCTGCCGCTGACCGAGCTGGTCCCGAGCGACGGTCTGGACGTCCTTGCGGACGGTCAGACGCAGGTTGCCGGTGTTCTGCTCGTCGGCGAGGAGATCGGACAGGCCCTCGAGCTGCTGTTCGAGCGTGTTGCCGGTCAGCTCGTCGTTGTACTGCTGCTCGACCCCCGATGCACCGTAGAGAAAGGAGAAGTAGCCCGTGACGTGGCCGAAGAGCTCGCCCTCCGGGTAGACGCGTTGACGATCGAAGGTGGCGCCCTCGACCTCGACCGACTCGGCGAGCAGCGCGCCGTCCGCGCTGACGATCGTGCCGCGGGGCCGGTTGAACTCCCGCTGGATGGGTCGGGCGTTCTCCGGGTGCTCGTTGAGGTCCTCCTGCTCGGCGACCTGGATGACGTTGAGGCGCACGAACAGCGCCGCGTACAGCACCATGAGCACGATGCCGAGGCGGCGGATGCGCTCGTTCACCGGGGCGCCGATCCGGCGGTGGCGTTCGCCAGGGGACGCGGCGCGGCGCGGGAACCCTCGTCGTCGCTGATGCGCAGCAGCAGGGCGACCAGCACGTAGTTGGCCAGCAGGGAGGTGCCGCCGTAGGAGACGAAGGGCAGCGCGACACCGGTGAGGGGCAACAGCCTGGTGACACCGGCGAGGATGATGAAGGCCTGCACCCCGAGCAGCGTGGTGAGGCCGGCGGCCAGCAGCTTCTCGAAGGCGACGTCGGTGCGGATGGCGATCCGCAGGCCGGCGCCCACCATCAACAGGTAGGCCACGAGGATCGCCGTGCCACCGAGCAGACCGAGCTCCTGGGAGATGACGGCGAAGATGAAGTCGTTCTCGGCGGCAGGGATGGCGATGCGCCCCGACAGACCCAGTCCGGTGCCGGTCACCCCGCCGAAGGCCATGGCGAACGCGGCCTCGACCACCTGGAAGCCGCTGCCCTTGGGATCGGACCACGGGTCGAGCCAGATGTCGACGCGCTCCTGCACGTGGGCGAACTGGGTCCAGGCCAGGTAGGCGCCCACCGCGAAGAGACCGAAGCCGAGCACCACGTAGAAGAGGCGCTGGGTCGCCACCCAGAGCATCACCAGGAAGAACGTGAAGAACAGCAGGGAGGAGCCCAGGTCCTTCTCGACGATCATCACGACCAGCGAGATGCCCCAGGCGCCGAGCACCGGCCCGAGGTGCTTCGGATCGGGCAGCAGGAGCGGGCCCACCTTCCACGTGCCCATGCCCAGCAGCTCGCGCTTCTCCACCAGGTAGGAGGCGAAGAAGACGGCGAGGCAGAGCTTGGCGGCCTCACCCGGCTGGAAGCTCATGGGACCGAGACCGACCCAGATGCGGGCGCCGTTGATCTCCTTGCCCAGGCCGGGGACCATCGGCAACAGCAGCAGCACCACGCCGAGCAGGGCGAACGTCCAGCGGTAGCCCTCGAGGACGCGGACCCGACGGATCAGCACCAGGGTGCCGCAGAAGGCGGTCAGGCCGACACCGGTCCACAGCGCCTGCTGCCAGGCGAGGTCCTCGTCGACCCGGGCGATGGTGACGAAGCCCAGGCCGTTGAGCAGGCCGGCGAGGGGCAACAGCGTCGGGTCGGCGTTGGGCGCCAGGCGCCGCACGACCACATGGGCGAGCAGCAGGCCGGCCACCACCACACCGAGGAAGGTCCCGATGTTGGCCGGGATGGTGGCGTCGGTCCCGAGGCTGGCCAACGTGTAGGCGGAGACGGTGATGATGGCCACCAGCACCAGCAGACCGAGCTCCGTGGTGCGCCTGCTGCGGCCCACGGCGCCTCAGCCCCCGATCGTGGCCGGGTCGACCGTGGTGGTGGTGCTGTCGACGGGCACCGTGCCGGGTGGCACCGTGGTGGTCGTGGTGACCGCGCCACCCAGCGATCCGCCGGTGTCGTCGGTTCCGGCCTGGGACTGTTCCACGGCCAACTCGACCTGGCGGGCCCGGACGGTGTCGATGTAGGCCTCGGCCTCCGCCTCGGAGTCGAAGCTGATCCCGTTCTCCAGGTCGGTCCGGAACTCCTCGGGGGCCTGCTCGAGCGTGAGCTCGTCGGCACGGACCACCTCGGGCTCGATCCACAGCAGGCCACCGGGCTGGCCCCGGAAGACGGTGACCGCTCCGCCGTTGGCGGCGTCGGCCTGCACGAAGAAGCTGTTGGTCGCAGCCCAGTTCACGGCGGCGGCCGCCACTCCGAACACCGCCAGCAACGCCACCACGAACACCACGACCCGCCAGGTGACGAGCCGCCGGCGGGGTGGGGTGTCGGAGAAGAACCCGGTGGGTGCGGCCGGCTCCGCCGACGACACCGGTGACGGCGGCACGTCGGCCAGGGCCGCGGCGAGATCCCGAGCTTCGACGGTGACCGTGTGGGGCTCGCCGGCTGCCGTCGGCGAGGCGACCGCACCGCCCGTCGCGTGGGCCGCCGACGAGTCCGTCGCCTCGGCGGCATCGGGCAACTCGACGGCGGGCTGCTCCGACGTCGGGGGCATGAGCGGCGCCGCCGCCATCCCGCTGCGGCTCGCGGCCACAGCGACGATCTCGGCTTCGATGTCGGCGGCGGTGGGGCCGTCGCCCTGGCCGTCCTCACGCTCGACGCCGTGCACGACCCGGGTGATGCGATCGGCCGACCCCTCCGGGTGGTCGCGGGCGTCGTCGACCACCTCGTCGGCCACGACCTCGCCGCCGACCGACACGATGTCGACGATGACGACGCTGATGTTGTCGTGACCGCCGTTCTCGTTGGCCATGCGGACCAGCTCGCGGGCGGCGTCCCGGGGATCGGCCAGACGACGCAGCACCGCCGCGATGGCGGCCTCGCTGACCTCGTTGAACAGCCCGTCCGAGCACAACAGGTAGCGGTCGCCCTCCACGGGGAGGATCTCCCAGGAGTCGACCAGCACGCGGCTGTCGATCCCCAGGGCACGGGTGAGGATGTTGCGCTGCGGGTGCTGCGCCGCTTCCTCCCGGGTGAGCTGACCCGACCGCTCGAGCGTGGCCACGAGGGAGTGGTCCTCGGTGATCTGCTCCAGGTGGAACTCGCCGGCCTTGAGCAGATAGGCCCGGGAGTCACCCACGTTGACCACCGAGAGGGTTGGCTCGCCCTCGAAGTCGACCTGGGCCAGGGCGCAGATGGTGGTGCCCATGCCACGCAGGTCCTCCTCGTGCCGGGCACGACCCACGATGGCCTCGTTGGCGAACTGCACCGCGTCGACCAGGGCGTCGGTGGTGTGCTCGGTGAAGTGCTCCCGGAGGGCGGTGATGGCCACCTCGCTGGCCACCTCGCCCCCGCGGTGGCCCCCCATGCCGTCGGCCACCGCGAACAGCCCGTCGTCGGTCAGGATGTGGTCCTGGTTGACCGAGCGCACCTGGCCGACGTCGCCGGCGGCTCCCCACGAGAAGCGGATCATTCCGCCACCAACACCGTGCTGCCCACCTGCAGGCGGTCGCCCTTGCGCATCAGGATCGGCCCCGCGACCTTGTTGCGGTTGAGCCAGGTGCCGTTGGTCGAGCCGAGGTCCTCGACGTACAGGTTCCCGTCGCGACGGAACACCCGGGCGTGGATCTGCGACACGAACGTGTCGTCGACGGTGATGCCGCAGCCGGCCGCCCGACCGACCGTGAGCTCGTCGCCGAGGGGATAGCGGCGGCCGCGCTGGGCGACGGGCTCCACCACGACCAGGTCCAGCTGCCGGCCGGTCCGCTTGCGCTCCTTGCGGGAGCCGGCGGGCGCGGCACCGGCTGCCGCCACCGCCACGGGCTGGGGCTTTGGCTGTGGTCTGAGCTCTGCCCACACGGCTCGCAGGACGCGGAAGAAGAAGAGGTAGACGAGCGCCAGCAGGCAGAACTTGAGGATGGTGAGGAGTTGCTCCGACACTGGGACGCGAGACTACCGGTCGCCGACACGCCGGTCGGGGTGTCTCCCCGGGCGAGGACCCGTGGTCGCCGCCGACCGCTCGGCCCCGCGGCCCGCCGCACCGGGACCATGTCAGGAGGCCTGGAAGGTCAGGCGGGAGTTGCCACAGGAGATCTCGTCGCCGTCCACGAGCTCACGGCGCGAGACCCGCACGCCGTTGACCCGTGAGCCGTTCGTCGAGCCGAGGTCGACGAGCACGAAGGTGTCGCCCTCGGGGCGGATCTCCGCGTGGCGCCGCGACACGTTGGCGTCGCTGAGGGTCACGTCGCACTCGGGTAGGCGCCCGATGCTGATCACCCGGTCGCCCAGCACGATGCGTTCGTTGTTGGGCAGCAGCACCGAGCCGGCGCCCACGCCGCCGGGCCCCTGGCGCAGCCGGGCGTCGATCTGGAACTCGCCCTCGCGCAGGCCCGGGTCGAGCACGAGGTCGACCGACACGGGCCCCATGAAGCTGTAGCCCTGGTCGCGGCCGTGCTCGCGGGCCGCGTCGCACAGCTCTCGGGTGAGGGAGTCGCCGATCTCGGCGAAGCGCTGCAGATCGGGCTGGCTGAGCCGCACGGTGAAGGCGTTGGGGGCCAGCGGCCGGCCCTTCAGGTCGATGGAGCGGTTGAGGTCCATCTCCCGGGCCAGGCGGCGGCCGAGCTCGATGGGCCGCAGGCTGGAGCGGAACACGCGCGCGAAGACGCCCTCGACGAGGTTCTCCAGACGACGCTCGAAGCCCTTGAGACCCACGGCGAGACTCTAGCGACGGGCGTGACGACGCCGGAGGCAGCCGAGTCGTCACGTTGCCGGCAGCGGTACGGGATCGGCTAGCCTGACCGGGCTGCTTTGCGCGAGTGGCGGAATTGGCAGACGCGCAGGATTCAGGTTCCTGTGTCCGCAAGGACGTGGGGGTTCAAGTCCCCCCTCGCGCACGATCAGGTGGGTCGGCGCCCACCTCGACGACGGGCCCGGTGCCGGCGACCGATGGGGACCCATCGGGTCCGGGAGGGTGGCCGGCATCCCCGACAGCTCCCGCTGCACGATCGGGGAACGGCCTGCCGGTGGATCGTTCACGGCATCCGACCCCCGTCTACGCTGCGGTCCGGTGGACAGGATCCGGGGTCTCCTGATCGGTACGGTCGTCGTCGTGGCGATGACCGACGCGGGCTGCTCGTCCGGCACGACCGACTCGACGGCGAGCCAGCAGACGGCGACCGCCGACGACACCGGGACGCCCACCACCGCCGTGCCGGTGGTGAAGGACGTGCTCGCCCAGCAGGTCGATCCGCCCGGCGCACCCGGCTACACGCTCACGTTGGCGCGCTACACCATCGCACCCGGTGCCCGGCTGTCACCGCACGAGCACCCGGGCATCCAGCTCGCCGAGATCGAGTCGGGCACGTTGACGTACACCGTCGAGACCGGCACCGCAACGGTGCACCGTGGCGGCGCGACGGGGACGGCCGAGCAGGTCACCGGGCCGCGCACCACCACGCTCGGCCCGCGGGACACGGTCGCCGAGATCGACGGCATGGCCCACTTCGGCGCCAACGACACGGCAGAGCCCGTGGTCATCTACGCCACGTTGCTGACCGAGGACGGCGACGACCTGTCCGTGCCCGTCACCGACACGCCTGGGACGACCGGCGCCATCGGTTGAGCGCCGGCAGGCGCTGGCGTCGTGGAAGGGAGGGGTGATGGTCGCTGAGCACGACCCCGCGGCACGAAGCGCCCGAGGCGACACGACGGAGCCGACTGCCGCCGGCGATCGGCGCCGATCGGTGCTGACGGTCGTGATGGCCACGTCGGTGGCGCTCGGGGCGCTGGTGGGTGCGGCCCGCTGGTTCGGGACGGGGAGCCGGCGTTTCGCCTTCGTCGCCGCGTGGGCTCCCATGACGTGGCTCGGCACGGTCAGCAGGGTGGCACCACCCCGGCTCCCCGAGCGCATGCACCGGCTCCGCCGGTTCGAGCAGGACGGAGCGCGCCTCTACGAGCTGGCCGGGGTCCGGCTGGTGAAGATGGCGCTGCGGCGGGGGCCGATCGCGGTGTTCAACCCCCGGTTGCACCTGCCGTCTGATCCGACGCCGGCCCGGGTGGCCGAGCTCGACCGGCAGATGCGGATCGCCGAGGCGAGCCACACCATCTGCTTCGCGGCGACCCTCGGGGGCGCCGGTGTGGCGCTCGCCACCGGTCGGCGGTCCACGGCCCGCTGGATGGCGGCGTGGAACGTGTTGTTCAACGCCTACCCGGTGATGTTGCAGCGCTACAACCGGGCGTTGCTGGCCCGCCGTTTCGACGAGGGCGTCGATGCACCCCCGGCAGGGGTATGACGGCGCCCTCGTCGGCGGCGCGCCGAGACCGGTGCCGGGTGGACCGGACAGAAGTCATCTTGACTCTTTCCTGCTCGATAGTTACGGTCACTACGACCTGAACCGCCGAGGAGTGGCCATGGGCGAGACCGGACCAGCGATGGCACTGCTGCACGAGCGACGACTCCTGCCCGATCCCTACGCCGGAGGTGTGCTGCCGTGGCCGCCGACACCCGGACCCGACCTGCTCCACGCCTACCGCGGCGCGATCGTCGGTGGCGCGGTCGGCGACGCCCTGGGCCGACCGGCGGAATCCCGCAGCCGCGCGGCGGTGCTGGCTCGGTTCGAGCGGCTCGACGACTTCCGGCCGTGGCGGGGCTGGAGCGGTGGGCCGGTCGGCACGTTCACCGACGACACGCAGCTCACCCTCGAGGTGGCGCGCTGCCTGGCCGCCAACGACGGGCGCATCGACCCCGCCGACCTCGCAGCGCGTCTGGTCGCCTGGCTACCCGACGCACGGGGCGCGGGACGCGCCACGAGGGCTGCCGTGCGACGCCTGGGCGACGAGCCGTGGTGGCGCGCCGGGGTCGACTCGGCGGGCAACGGGGCCGCGATGCGGGCTGCGCCGATCGGGCTGGCGCACATCGCAGACGTCGACCAGCTCCGCGTCGACGCCGCGCTGGCGGCCGTGGTCACCCACGCCCACCCCATGGCCGTGGTGTCGGCGATCGCCCACGCCTGGCTGGTCGCAGCGCTGGCTGCCGTCCCCGCCGGCTCGTTGCGGGTCGACCAACTGGTCGACGGACTCGTCGACGTGATCGAGGATCTCGCCGATCCGGGCGAGCCCGAGCGTGACTGGCCACGGCGCCCCGGTAAGACGGGCCAACCGGTCCGACTCGTGGACCGCCTCGCCGAGGTGCCCTCCTGGCTCGACGCGGAGATCGACGACGCGCTCGCCCACTTCTACAACGGCGCCTTCGTGCTGGAGAGCCTGCCGGCGGCGCTGTGGTTCTTCCTGCGTCGGCCGGAGGACCCCGAGGCCGTGATCGTGGAGGCGGCCATGGGAGGTCGCGACGCCGACACCGTCGCCTCCATGGCGGGCGCCTACGTCGGTGCCCACCTCGGCCTCGCCGCCCTGCCACTTCGCTGGACCGGCCCCCGTCTCGAGGCCCGCGACGAGCTCGTGGCGCTGGCCGGGGAGTTGTACGGGCTCGCCATCGGCCCGCACGGGCCGTGGGCCGGCACGGGTCGGGGCACGCGATGAGCACCGCGGCGGCATCGACGGCCGCCACGGCAACCGGACGGACACCATGGTGGGGGACCGACGCCGATCGTCGGGCGGCGGCGATGGCGATCACCGCCGCGTACGTGGCCGTGACGCACCGACTCGACACCGGCTACACACCCACCGGGCTCGAGGTGCTCGGTACGGTCACCTCGTTGGCGTGCGTGTGGATCACCCGACGCCAGAACGTGCTGTGCATGCCGCTGGGGCTCGTCAGCGTGGTCGCCATGGGGGTGTTCTTCTTCCGGATCGATCTCGTCGGGCAGGGCTGGCTCCACCTCGGCTACTACGTCCCTGTCCAGGTGCTCGGGTGGTGGCTGTGGATCCGCGGCGGCGCCGACCGCACCGACCTGCCCGTGTCGTGGCTGACGGCGCGGGGCCGGGTTGCGCTCGGCGCGGCCTGCGTGGTGGGGACCATCGTCCTGTGGCGGGTCTTCGAGCACCTGCACGGTCCCGGCGACACCCTGTTGTGGGACACCTCGATCGTGGCCGCCTCGGTGGCGGCGCAAGCGCTGCTCACCGTCAAGCGGATCGAGGCGTGGTGGCTGTGGCTGGTCCCGGTCGACGTCTCGGCCATCGCGCTCTACGTCGTGTCGGGGGCCCACCTCTTCGCCGCCCTGTACGTGCTGTACCTCGTGCTGGCCGGCCTCGGACTGCGCGAGTGGACCGGCTCCTGGCGCGCACAGCGAGCCGGGCTCACCGCGCTCGAGGCGAGGTTCGCCACATGACGACGGCGACGGGCCGGGCGCTGGTCATCGGCAAGTTCCTGCCGCCTCATGTCGGCCACCACGCCCTGATCGACGAGGCGTCGCGGGTGGCCGCCACCGTGGAGGTGATCGTGTGCGACCTCCCCGGGCAGCGTCCCGACGCGACGCGGCGGGCAGGCTGGCTCGCCGCCGTGCACCCGACGGCGCGCATCCGGATCGTCGCCGACATCTGCGGTTGGCACGCGCCGGCACCCTGCCCACCGGCGTGCTCGGCCGCCTGGGCCCGGCACCTCCGGGCGGCCGGACTCGGGCCGTGGGACCTCGTCGTGACCTCCGAGCCCTACGGACCCCGGTTCGCCTCCGAGCTCGGGGCGGGCCACGTCCCGTTCGATCCGACTCGGTCGAAGCGCCCCGTCTCCGCCACGGCCGTCCGCCGGGATCTGACCGGCCACTGGTGGGCGCTGCACCCCGTGGTCCGCGGCGGACTGGCCCGACGGGTCGTGGTGGTCGGCGCCGAGTCCACCGGGACCACCACCCTGGCCCGCCACCTGGCCGCGACGCTCGACGCGCCGTGGGTTCCCGAGTTCGGGCGTCACCACACCGAGACGCTCGCCGCGGCGGCGGGCTCCATCTGGGACGTGTCCTGGACGGCCGCGGACTTCCGGCGTATCGCCGACGGTCAGGCACGGCTGGAGGACGACGTCCTGGCGGGCTGGGCCGCGTCGGACCGTCCGCCCGGGAAGCGGGGGCCGTGGCTGGTGTGCGACACCGACCTGGCGGCCACGTCGGTGTGGCACGAGCGCTATCTCGGCGCACCGGCCCCCTGGTTGGTGGCCCGTGCCATCGACGGCTCCCGACGGCCCGATCTCTACGTGCTCACCACGCCCGACGGCGTGATCTTCGAGCAGGACGGGCTGCGCGACGGCGAGCACCTACGCGACCGGATGACCGACCGCTTCCGCTCCGTGCTGGTGGACACCGGTGTGCCGACCGTCGAGGTGGGCGGGCCTCCGGCGGCGCGACTCGACCAGGTGCTCACGACGCTCGACCGGCTCCCGTCCCGGTTCGATCGGGGCGGGTCCCGACACCCGCCCCCGTGACGGGGTGCGCCGGAGCGGTCAGGGTCGAGGAGCGGTGAGCGCAGCCACCACGGCGTCGACGTCGCTCACCACGCGGACGCCGTCGCGCTCGTGGAGCCAGGCACGGTTGCGCTCGTGCAGCTCGTCGCCGACCGCGAACCGGTTGAGCAGCACGAGTACCGGCCACGGGGACAGGGGTGCCAGCGACACGCGGACGGCGTTGATGGTGCCGAGCCCGGCATCGGCCACCAGCAGCACCAGGTCGGGATCGAGTCGGTGGGCGAGATCGACGGCGTCACCGTCCTCGGCCAGGGGCGAACGCACCCCGCCGGCAGCCTCGAGCAGCCCGATCTCCATCCCGGGCGGCCAGGTGACCTCGCCGACCAGGTGGTCGAGCAGGATCGGGGGTCGACCCAGCAGTTCGGCGGCCATGGGCGGTGCCATGGGCACCTCGTACCAGCGGTGCGGGGGACACACGGCGCCCGCCGGTTGTCCGGTCGCGGCGCCCAGCACCTGGGCGTCGGTGACGCCGGCGTCGGGGTCGCCGGGCTCGAAGGACTGCGCCGGCTTCCAGGCCGCGACGGCCCGGCCTGCGGCCCGCAATCGGCGCGCCGTCGCGGCGGCCGCCCACGTCTTGCCGATCTCGGTGGCGACGCCGACCACCAGTACCAGGCGGTCGGGGCGGTCGCTCACGGACGGAGCCCCAGGTCGTCGAGGGCGTCGCGGAGGGCGGCGACCTGCCCGGGTGTGTGGGCCGCCGACAGGGCGACCCGGAGCCGGCTCGTGCCCGGGGCGACGGTGGGCGGGCGGATGGCGGGCACCAGCAGGCCCCGTTCGAGCAGCGCCGCCGCGGCGGCGAGCGCCGCCTGTTCCTCGCCCACGACCACGGGGATGATCGGCGAGGGGTGCCCGGGGGCCAGCACCTCCACGTTGGCCCGCAGTCGGCGACGCAGCTCGTCGCCCTCGACGCCGTCCACGATCCGCACCGCTGCGAGGGCTGCGGCGGCGTCGGCGGGGGTGGTGGCGGTGGTGAAGATGTAGGGGCGGGCCCGGTTGACGACCAGCTCGCACAGCGCCCTCGGTCCAGCCACGAACCCACCCAGGGATCCCAGGGTCTTGGACAGCGTGCCCACCTGGGCGACAGCGGCCCCGGGGGACAGGGCGGACCGGTCGAGCTCGGGACCGAGCACGGCGTGGGCCTCGTCGAGGACCAGCAGGGCGCCGTGGGCGGCGCACAGCTCGACCAGGGCCGGCAGGTCCACGACGTCGCCGTCCATCGAGAACACGCTGTCGGTGACCACCACGGTCGGACCGGGCGCGGCGCGGAGCCGGGTGGCCAGGACGCCGAGATCGACGTGGGGCACGACCTCCACCATGGCCCGGGCGGCCCGGCACCCGTCGATGATCGAGGCGTGGTTGAGCTCGTCGGACAGGACCAGCACACCGGCGCCGGCCACGACGGTGAGCAGCCCCAGGTTGGCCGCGAACCCGGTGGGGAACAGCACCGCCTGCTCGGCCTTCTTCCAACCGGCGAGCGCCGCCTCGAGCTCGTGGTGCACGGGCCGGGATCCCACGACCAACCGGGCGGCACCCGATCCGGCACCCCAGCGGTCGAGCGCCTCGTGGGCCGCCGCGATCACGGCCGGGTGTCGGGTCAGACCCAGGTAGTCGTTCGACGCGAACGACACGACCTCGCGCACCGCGGCCGGTGCTCTCGGCGGACCGGCGCCGTCGGGCTCACCCAGACGACCGGCCGGGCCGGCCGCGTCGAAAGGACGCGGCGCTCGCCACCGTCCGGCGACCCGAACCTGCTCGCACTCCTCGGCCGCCCAGGCCAGCCAGTCGAATCCCCTCACGCGACGGTGGCACCTTCGGCGATCGCCTCGCCCAGCACCGACACGATGCGGTCGATCTCCGCGTCGGTGCTGGTGAGCGGCGGCATCAGCACCACGACATCGCCGAGGGGTCGCAGCAGCACGCCCCGGGCCACGGCGGCGGCGCACACCCGCCGCCCCCACCGGAGGTCCTCCCGCGGCGGGGTCAGCTCGACGCCGGCCATGAGCCCCTGCTGGCGCACCGCCCCGACCGGCACCATCCCCGCGATGCGCTCGGCCAGCAGGCCGCGCAGCTGCTCGGCCCGTGCCCGCACGTTGGCCAGCACGTCCCACTCCTCCAGGAGCTCCAGGTGGCGCAGGCCCACGGCGGCGGCGAGGGCGTTCCCGGAGTAGGAGTGCCCGTGGTAGAAGGTGCGCTCGCTCAGGTCGGGGCCCAGGAACGCCTCGTAGACCCGCCCGTCGGCCACCGTCGCCGACTGGGCCAGGTAGCCGGCGGTCAATCCCTTGCCCAGGCAGAGCAGGTCGGGGCGCACGCCGCACTGCTCGCTGGCGAACAACGTGCCGGTGCGACCGAAACCGGTCGCCACCTCGTCGCAGATCACCAGCACGTCGAGCTCCCGGGCCGCCTCGACGACCCGCCCGACGTCGGCGGGATCGGCGACCAGCATCCCGGCCGCGCCCTGCACCAGCGGCTCGAGCACCACGGCGGCGAGTTCCGCCGCGTGCTCGGCGAGTGCGGCGACGGCCCGATCGGCCCACCGGGGGTCGTCGTAGCCGGGAGTGCGGGCCACGGGGAACCGCAGCTGATCGAACAGGTCGGTGCCGAAGCCGCCCGCTCCCACGGACAGCGATCCCACCGTGTCGCCGTGGTACGCCTGGCCCAGCGCCAGGTACCGGGTGCGGCCCACCACCCCCAGGTTGGCCCAGTACTGGAAGGCGATCTTCAGGGCCTGCTCCACCGCCGCCGCGCCGTCGGAGGCGAACAGCACGTGCGGATCGTCGACCGGCACGCGGGCCGCCAACGCCTCCGCGAACTCGATCACGACGCGATTGCCGTTGCCCAGCAGCGTGGAGTGGGCGACCCGGTCGATCTGGTCGTGCAGCGCGCGGTCCAGCTCCGGCACCCGGTGCCCCAACGTGGTGACCCACAACGAGGAGATGGCGTCGAGGTAGCGCCGGCCGTCGACGTCGACGAGCTCACGGCCCTCGGCCCGGTCCACGATCACCGGTGCGTTGTCGGCGTAGGCCGCCATCTGGGTGAAGCCGTGCCAGACCACCGCGGCGTCACGCCGCACCCAGGAGTCGTGGTCGCTGTTCGGCGACCGGCCCGCCGTGCTCACGTCGCCATGGTGCTCGCAGCGCAGCACCGACGCCAACATGGGCGAGGCGCTCGGTCCGGCGGCACGCTGTGTAGATTCCGCCCATGCAGGTGAGGATCCTCGCCGACCGGGGCGTTCGACGAGCCCTGGCCCGCGCCGACACGCTCGCGGACCAGGGTCGCTGGGAGGAGGCGGTGCGCTTCCTCACCGCAGAGAACCGTCGCCTGCGAGACCGACGCCTCGAGCGCCGCGTGCTGGAGTTGCGCTTCGAGGCCGCTGACCACGCGACCCAACCGCCCGAACCACCGCCGTGGCCCGACACCGTCCCCGACCTGTTCCCCGGAGCGGTGATCCCGGAGGTGCGTCGCGACCGGCTCACCACCGACGTGCTGCGCAGCGCGATCGTCAACCACGGCACGCTCCTGGTGCGGGGGCTGCTGGACCAGCGTCAGTCGTCGCGGCTCTCCGAGGACATCGACCGGACGTTCGCGTCCTTCGATGCCACCCGTGACGGGGGCCAGGCGCCCGCCGATCTGGCCGGATGGTTCGAGCGCTGCGAGCGGGACACCCGGGGGGACCGCCCCGGCAAGCGTGACCGGGGCGCGGTGCAGGCGGTGGACTCGCCGCCTGCGCTGTTCGACCTGATCGAGGTCCTCGACGACGCCCGGCTGCGCCCTCTGCTGTCCGATTACTTCGGCGAGCCGCCGTTCCTGCTGGCCCGGAAGGTCACCCTGCGCCGGGTGGAGCGCACCGCCAACACCGGCGGCTGGCACCAGGACGGGGCCTTCATGGGGCCGAGGATCCGATCCCTGAACGTGTGGATCGCCCTGACCCGCTGCGGGGACGAGGCGCCGGGCATCGACGTGGTGGGACGTCGCCTCGACCACATCGTGACGAGCGAGGGCTCCTTCGCGGCGTGGGGTGTGAACCACGAGGACGCGGTGGCCGTCGCCGACGGCACCATCGTGCGGCCGGTCTTCGACCCGGGCGACGCCCTCCTGTTCGACCAGCTGTGCCTGCACCGCACGGCCGTCGACCCCGACATGGGCAACGACCGCCACGCCATCGAGGCCTGGTTCCTCGGTCCGAGCACCTACGGCGCCATGGTGGAGACGGTCGAGGAGGGCTACCAACCCCGGGACCAGCTCCCCTTCCTGTACTGAACGAGGTCTCCGGGTTCGACCCCGTGGCCGTCCGGACGCCGGCTACCCGTCGGTGGTGGCTGCCGGGGCGGCGCAGTCGGTGCAACGCACGTCGGCCACGTCCTCGCCCGCCTGGAAGCGCGTCAGCCAGTCCAGGAACGGCACGCCGCCCACCTCGAGCGTGTAGACGGCGTCGGACAGCAGGATGGTGTGGTCGTCCCCCGGTGCGATGTAGCTGGCCACGGGCACGCCCGCGGCCTCGATGTTGGCTTCGTTCGTCTCGATCAGGGTCAGCAGGTCGTCGGTGGACAGACCCGACAGCGCCGTGAAGGACTGCTGCACCTCGTCGTAGGCGTTGTCGTACCGGGCCAGGCGCACCGCCGGGTTGTGCAGGCCGGTCTGCACGAAGAGCCCGGGGATGCTGTAGTCCTCGGGTGCCAGGCCGGCGCTCTCGGGCCAGTCGGGCACGTTCTCGAAGGTCCCCCAGAACCCGCCGATGGCCAGGTTCACGGGCGGGTTGTCGGGATAGGCGCCCGAGGCGTCGGCCAGGACCGAGACCCGGGCATCCGGCAGCTCGTCGGCCACGAGGCCACCGAACAGCGGAGACGGCACGCCACCGGCGCTGGACCCGGTCACGAGCACCTCGGTGGCGTCGGGGTAGGTGGCCACCAGGTGGTCGAGGGCGCTGCTGGCGTTGACGAAGCCCTTGTGGTTGACCGTCAGGTCCTCCCCGTAGGTGTGCACGTTGTCGCCGATGTGGACATCGCCGGTGCAGTACGGCACGAACACGATCGTCCAGTCCCGGAAGGGGTTCGACTCGTCGGCGAAGTCGAAGATGCCCGAGGCGTCGATGCCGTCGCCTCCCTCGAAGGACAGCGTGATGGCGGAGATGTAGGTGCCGCTGTCGAAGCGGCAGGTGTCGGCGCTGAAGCACGCCCCGCCGCCCTGGAAGTAGAGCATCACCTTCTCGGGATCACCGGCGCGGCTGTAGAAGCGGTACTCGCTGCCGTCGGCGCACTGGCAGTCGCCGCCGGGCACGTGCTCCTCCCACGCCGCCGGGGTCGCCGCGCCGCCTTCCTCGGGCTCCGTGACGGACTCCGTGACGGGCGCCGACGTGCCGCCAGAGGTGGCTGTGGCGTCGGCGGTCGTCTCGTCGTCCGAACAGGCGGCGACGACGAGCAGGGCGACCACGACGGCCAGCACGCGCAGCTTCACAGGAACCCCCCGAGTCAGACGATGACAGCGGACCCTATCGGGAACACGCCCGCTGGCGTCGCCGGGCCGAACGTGGTCAGATCGCTGACCGATGAACCAGCACGCGCCAACTCGTCATGCCGTCGTCACCGGCGGCGCCGGATTCCTCGGCGTCCACCTCACCGCGCTGCTCCTGGACCGCGGCTGGGCGGTCACCGTCCTGGACACCGCAGGGCAGCTCGCCGCGAACTGCGCCCTCGACGACCGGCCCGTGGAGCGGGTCGTCGTGGACGTGACGGACCCGGCGAGCCTCGCCGGCCGCTTCGACGGAGCGGACGTCGTGTTCCACCTGGCGGCGGTCGTCGCCGCCGACGCACATCCGGAGCACATGCGCGCCGTCAACGTGGACGGCACGGTCAACGTGCTGACCGAAGCGGCGTCGGCCGGGGTGCCGGTGGTGCACACGGCCTCCATCGCGGCACTCGGCTCCACGCCCGACGACGGCTCGGCGTGCGACGAGACCTACTTCCCGGACGCGCCGGGCTCCTTCGCCTACGCCCGCACCAAGCGCGACGGCCTCCTCGCAGCGCTCGACGCCGCGGCCCGCGGGCAGTCGGTGCGGATCGTGTGCCCCGGCGGCATCTACGCCCCCGACGACGACAAGACGCTCTCGCTCGCCAAGCAGGTGATGGCCTTCACCCGACTGGGTGTGCCGGTGTTCGCCCCCGGCGACGTGTACCAGGGCCCGGTCCATGCCGACGACGTCGCCGACGCCCTGCTGCGCGTAGCCGAGGACGGCCGCGACGGCGAGATCTACCTGGCCGTCGGTGACCCGATGCCCTTCGAGGAGCTCCTGGCTGCGGTCTACACGGCCGAGGGCAAGCGGCCGCCGCGCTGCTTCCCCGCCAGCTCGCTCGCCCGCCTCGACCCGGTGGTCGCCCGGGCCGCGCAGCTCGCCGGCGACCGCGCGCCCGTCGCCGACTACTGGGCGCTGACCCGCGAGAACAACGCCAACTACTCCAACGCCAAGGCTCGTGGAGAGCTCGGCTGGTCGCCCCGGTCGTGGGACGAGGGGGTGCAGGAGCTGCTCGCTGCCGACGCCGGGCGACCCAGCGCCGGACGGGTCCCCACCTGGAGCTGGGGCCTGGTGGGGATGATGGCGGTGCTCGGCGCCTCGACGCGAGCCGGCGCCCTCACCGACCGGCTGCTCCCGCTCACCACGACCACCCGCCGCTGGATCTTCGCCGCCGCGGTCGCCACACACTGCGTGGAGGCCGGGTTCACCTGGCGGGCCACGCCGAACCTGCCGCCGTCGTCGCGGACGTGGGCGGTGACCCGGTCGGTGTTGATGGGAGGCCCGTCGCTCGTGGCCGCCTCGCGTGCGGCGCGCGCCGCGGCCACCGCGACGACCTCATGATCCTGCGCCGGTGAGCGCTGCCCCACCTGACGACACCGCACGCGACGCGCCGCCGCCCGACGCACCGACGGTGCTGGTCTTCCATGCCCACCCCGACGACGAAGCCATCTTCACGGGCGGCACGATCCGACTGCTGACCGAGCAGGGATGGCGGGTCGTGCTCGTCGTGGCGACCCGGGGCGAGGCGGGGGAAGCCTCCCGGACCTCGTCACCCGACCTGGGCGCCCACCGCGAGGACGAAACCCGGGCCGCGGCCGCCGTGCTGGGCGTGGCCGACGTGGCGTTCCTGGGCTATGCCGACTCGGGCCTGCCCGCCACCGGCGATCCCGCCGCCACGGAGCGCACCGACGCTGCGCTCGTGTTCGCCGACGCGCCCGTCGAGGAGGCGGCCGAGCGCCTGGCCCGACTCGCCCGGGCCCACTCGGCAACGGCGCTCGTGGCCTACGACGAACACGGCATCTACGGGCATCCCGACCATGTGCAGGTGCACCGCGTCGGCCACGCCGCGGCGGTGCGCGCCGGGGTCCCGACCGTCTACGAGGCCACCGTCGACCGCGAGTACCTCCACTTCGTCGAGACCCACCTCGTCGAGCAGGCGCACGGAGCCATCCGGCTGCAGATCGGTCCTCTCGACGACGCCGACACCCCGTACGCCCCGCAGCTGGACCCGGCCGGACAGGGTCTGGGGCTGGCGGCCACCCACCTGGGCCTGCCCAGCGTGCTCATCGACTGCACCGTCGACGTGCGCCGCGTGCTGGCCGACAAGCGCGCCGCCATGCTCGCCCACACCAGCCAGATCCCGGCCGACTCGCCCCTGGTGGACATCGACGAGGCCACCTTCGCCGAGGTCTACGGCATCGAGTGGTTCCGCCGTGTGGGACCGCCGACGGCGCTGGACGACCTGTCGCTGGCCCCGCCGTGGTGAGGATCGAACGGCGCCGGCGTGCGCTCGGTGGGGACGCGGCGCCGGCTCAGTACACCGCCCGCTCGGGATAGGCCGAGAACCACTCCCACACGGGGAGCACGAGATCCCGGTGCAGCTGTGTGGCCGGCACCGCCCACTGCGACGGCGGCCGGGCCAGCGTCTCGTAGAGCCCACCGTCGTCGAAGCCCCCGTAGCGGACCGCATCGCTGCGGCTGCCGGCGTAGACGACCGCATCCAGGTGCGCCCAGTGGATGGCCGCCGCGCACATGGGGCACGGCTCGTTGCTGGCGTAGATCACGGCGCCCCGCAGCCAGTGGCTCCCCACCCGGCGACAGGCGTCGCGGATGGCAGCGACCTCGGCGTGCCAGGTCGGGTCCCGCTCGGCCACCACCCGGTTGGCACCCTCGCCGATCACCTCGCCGTCACGGACCACCACGGCACCGAAGGGCCCGCCGGCACGCTCCTCGGCCGTGGACCGGGCGAGCACGACGGCGCGGCGCAGGTGCTCGAGGTGCGGGCTCGGCTCCGACGAAGGATCCATGGCTGCACGTTACGCTCGCCCTCCTGGGCGACCGGCACGGCGCCCCACCACCCGCACCACCACCGAGGGGGACGACGTGCGCGGACTGCAGGGCAAGACGGCGATCGTGACCGGCGCGGCATCGGGCATCGGCCTGGCCTGCGCCACCCGACTCGCACAGGAGGGGTGCACGGTCGTCGGTCTGGACGTGGCCCGCGACGTGCCGGCGGCGTGGGCGGAGGTCCAGGCGTCGGCACCGGGCTCGAGCCTCGGGGTCCTCGACGTCCGCGACGAGGAGGCGGTGGCCGCCGCGGTGACGGGCTGCGTGGCCTCACACGGCCGGGTCGACCTGCTGGTGAACTGCGCCGGCGTGGCCGGGGGCGGACCGGTCCACCTGCTGACCCGCGAGGAGTGGGACCGCGTCCTCGGGGTGAACCTCACCGGGACCTGGCTGCTGTGCAAGCACACCGCGGCCGCCATGCTCGAGTCCGGGGGCGGCGCCATCGTGAACATCGCCAGCATCGAGGGCATCGAGGGCACCGAGGGAGGCAGCGTCTACAACGCGTCGAAGGGCGGGGTCGTGCTGCTCACCCGCAACATGGCCATGGACTACGGCCGGCGCGGCATCCGGGTGAACGCGGTGTGCCCCGGGTTCATCGTGACGCCGCTGCTCACCTCGGTGTTCGACGACGACGTGATGGCCGAGCCCCGTCGACGCCTGACCGACGCCAGCCAGCTGGGCCGCATGGGTCGGCCCGAGGAGATCGCCGCCGTCGTCGCGTTCCTCGGCTCCGACGACGCGTCGTTCGTCACCGGTCAGGCCATCGTCGTCGACGGCGGGGTGACCACCGGTCACCGGGCGGGCGTCAGCGAGATCATGGGTCTGGCCTGACCCGCCGCCGGGTACGCCGACCGGACGCCCACCGCTCGACGACGGGTCGGGACCACACGGGCGACCCGCCCACCTTCGCCACCGGTGGGGGGAGCTGGTTGCGGGTGAGGTAGGCCCGCACCGTCGAGGCCGTCACGTCGAGGAGCGCGGCGACGTCGTCGATCCCCAGCAACTGCGACGGGTGCAGCTCCGGTGCCAGCAGTCCGACCGGCTGCGCGACACGCTCCTCCCACGCCTCCACCGGCACGAGCACGGGCGCGCGCCGCACGCCCGGCTCGGCGTGGTCGAGGACCCAGAGCAGGGGATGGCCCGGGCGACGCAGGATCCACGCCCGGGGCACCACCCGGACGGGACGGCCGTTCGGGTCCTCGGTGGTCGCCGGGTCGTACAGGTCCCCCAGCACGACGTCGACGGCGCCCGGCACCGCCGTACCGTCCGCCGTGTAGCGCCACACCCCGTCGAGGTCGCGGCGGTAGGCGCCGGAGCCGTCGAGCAGGACGCGCTCCGCCGGGCGTTGCTCGGGGCGGGTCCGGTCGCGGCGTTCGGGCACGGTTCGCGACGGGCCGTCGGCACCCTGTGCGTACCGGTCCTCCCCGTTGTCGTCCACCGCCCGAAAGCTACAGCATTTCGCTGCCATGGCCTCCTGCACAGGAGGGCACGAGAGTCATGAGTTGTCAGTTCTGTGACGCTCTTCACACGACCGCCGAAAAGGGCCGGTGAACTGCCGGTTCTCGCTCCCGTGACGGTTGTTGCGGGGGCGAGGCTTTTGTTGCATTCGCATTTCGCCGCTAGGCAGTGCGTCCGACCCCCGAGAAGAAGCCGATCGTGAAGAACCACTCCCGCCCCTTCATCTTCCTCCTGCTGCTGGCCGCGTTCGCCGTGGGCGGCCTGGCCCTGGTCGCAGGCAACGACGAGATCGACATCTCGGTCGGAGGCGAAGCGGCCGTCGCCGATCCCACCGTGACCGAGACGAGCGACGACCTCGTGGCGACGAGCGCCACCGGCGAGTCGTCGACCGCGACCTCCGCCCGCAAGGGCAGCTCCACCTCCACCACGGCCAAGCCCGCCACCACGACCACCACGGCCAAGGCCACCACGTCCACCACCGCCGCCAAGCCCGCCACCACGACCACCTCGGCCGAGCCCGCCACCACGACCACCACGGCCAGGCCCGCCACCACGACCACCACCACGGCCAGGCCCGCCACCACGACCACGACGGCGCCACCTCCGCCCCCGCCCCCGCCCACGACGGTGGCCCCGGTGACCTCCGACGCGTCGGCCTTCCTGGCGTGCGTGCGCTACCGCGAGTCGCGTGGCAACTACTCGGTCGTGTCGTCCAACGGCCTGTACTTCGGCGCCTACCAGTTCGCCCGCTCGACCTGGGACAACACTGCCCGGTACGCCGGCCGCACCGACCTGGTGGGCGTGCCGCCGAACCTGGCCTCCCCGGGCGACCAGGACGCCATGGCCCTGGCGCTGTACCGCTGGCAGGGCACGGCTCCCTGGGGCGGGTACTGCGCCTGAATCCGCCGGTGACGGCCTCCTGACAAGCTGACCGGTCAGGGCCCCCGGCGAGCGTCGAGGCGTTCGACCCGGACCGCACTCGACAGCCGGCTGTCCGAGCCCAGGACGCGGGTCTCGCCCACCAGACGGATCAGGCCCCGCAGTCGGATGTCGGCGCTCGACGCGCCCACCAGCACCTCGATGACGCCGGGTTCGACGACACGGCGCCCTCCCACGTCGGTGAAGGCACACAGGTCCGCCGGCACCTCGAAGACCACGCTCGCCTCCTCACCGGGCTCCAACCCGAGGCGCACGAAGCCCCGCAGCTCCTGCACCGGCCGTGTCACGCTGGCCACCGGGTCGCGCAGGTAGAGCTGCACGACCTCGTCCCCGGCGCGGGTGCCGGTGTTGGTCACGGTGCACGACACCCCCACCACGCCGTCGACCGGGACCGGCACGCCGTCGGTCGTCGCCTCCCCCGGCGGCCCGTCCGCCGTGGCGTCACGAACCACGAGGTCCCCGTAGCCGAAGCTCGTGTAGCTCAGCCCGTGACCGAAGGGGAAGACCGGGTCGATGCCGTCCAGCCGGGGCATCCCCACCGCGAGGCCCTTGTGTGCGTAGGAGAAGGGCTGCACGCCGGCCCCGGTGCTGAACGTCACGGCCGTGCGCCCGGCCGGGTTCACGTCACCGAACAGCACCTCGGCGATGGCGGTGGCGCCGGCCTGGCCCGGGAACCACGCCTCGAGCACCGCCGCGGCCCGCTCGGCCACGACGCCGAGCGAGAAGGGTCGTCCGTTCAGCAGCACCACGATGGTGGGCGTCCCGGTGTCGAGGACCGCCTCCACCAGGGCCGCCTGGTGGCCGGGCAGTCCGAGGTCGGCGGTGTCGGTGCCCTCGCCCACCGTCCCCATCTTGAAGTGCCCCGCCTTGTCGCCCACCACGACCACGGCGACGTCGGCCAGCTCGGCCGCCGCCACGGCGATGGCGAAGCCGCTGCGGTCGCCGCCGGTGACGGGACAGCCGAGCTCGTGGATGACGTGGGCGCCCGAGCCCAGTCGGGCCTCGACGGCCTCGACCACCGTGGGCACGTGACCCACCGCCTCGGCCGCCAGCTCCGGGAAGTGGGTGAACACCAGGTGGTTCTCGAAGCTGTAGTTGCCGAACAGCGCCTCCACCACGTGGGCGTTCGGGCCCAGCACCGCGATCCGCCCGAGACCGGCGGCGCCGAGGGGCAGCGTGCCGTCGTTGGCCAGCAGCGTGATCGACCGTCGGGCCACCTCGGCCGCGAGCGCACGGTCCGACGGCGTGTCCAGCGAGATGCCCGCCGGGTCGACGTAGGGTCGTTCGAACAACCCCAGGCGCACCTTGAGGCGCAGGACACGGCGCACGGCCCGGTCGACGTCGTCCACGTCGAGCAGCCCCCGCTCGATCGCGGCCGGCACCCCGGTGGGGAAGTCGGCCGGGGTGGGGAGCTCCACGTCGACGCCGGCCCGCAGCGCGAGGGCCGACGCGTCGGCCGCTGCCTCGGCCACACCGTGCATCAGGTAGAGGAAGCCCACCCCGCCGTAGTCGGCGACCACGATGCCCTCGAACCCCCAGCGGTCCCGCAGCACGTCGGTGAGCAACCACCGGTTGGCAGCGCAGGGCACGCCGTCGAGCTCGGTGTAGGCGTGCATGACCCCCAGGGCGCCGCCCTCGCGCACCGCCATCTCGAACGGGGCCAGGAACACGTCGGTCAGCTCACGGGTGCCGATGTGGACGGGCGCGAAGTTGCGCCCCCCTTCGCTCGCCGAGTAGCCGGCGAAGTGCTTCAACGTGGCCACGACACCGGTGTGGAGGTCCTCACCCTGCATCCCCTCGACGTAGGCCGTCACGAGCCGGCCCACCAGGTACGGGTCCTCGCCCAGCGTCTCCTCGATCCGCCCCCAGCGTGGGTCGCGTGCCACGTCGGCCACCGGGGCCAGCACCTGGTGCTCGCCGATGGAGCGGGCCTGTCGCCGGATGACGTCGCCGACACGGCGGATGAGATCGGGATCCCAGGTGGCGGCGTAGTTGAGGGGCGACGGGAACGAGGTGGCGCCGCGGCACATGAGACCGCTCAGCGCCTCCTCGTGGCACATGGCGGGGATGCCCAGACGGGTCTGCTCGACGAGTCGGCGCTGCAGATCGTTGACGAACCGGACCCCGTCGGCCGCGCTGATGGGTGCCGTGCCGAACGGTCGGGTGATCTGACCGATCCCGTGGCGCAGCGCGTCGTCGAGGTCGAAGCCGCGTCCGAACATCCCTGCGAAGTCGCTCGGCGCGACCCGGCCGCGGGCCGGGTCGTAGGTGAGCCACACCGAGGTGAGCTGCGCGACCTTCTCCGCCAGGGTCATTCGCCCCAGCAGGTCCTCCACCCGGTCCTCGACCGACCGGCTCGAGTCTCGGTAGACGGGATCGCCCATGGCCGCGTGGCCCCCCTTCCGCGGCGGGGCGCAGGACCTCCCGCACGCGCCGCGCTGCGACGCTACCCGGCGCGAGGATGCAGGCATGGTCTCCGTCTACGTGGCCGGCCCCCAGGGCTTCACCGAGCCGGGACGGCGGTGGCACGACGAGGTGCTGCTGCCGGCGCTGCGAGCCGCCGGGCTCGACCCGCTGGACCCGTGGGCCCACCCCGAGGACCCGATCGGCACGGCGCTGGCCATCACCGACCCCGTGGAGCGGCACCGGGCGCTCCGCGTGGCCAACGCCGCCGTGGGCGGTCGCAACGCGGACCTGATCGAGGCGGCCGTGGGCGTGCTGGCGATGCTCGACGGAACCGACGTCGACTCGGGAACGGCCGCCGAGATCGGCTACGCCGCTGCCAGGGGTCTACCCGTGGTGGGGCTGCGCACCGACGTGCGTCCCGGCGGGGACAACGAGGCCGCCGCGGTGAACCTGCAGGTGCAGTGGTTCGTGGAGCGGCACGGGGGCCGAGTGGTGTCCCGCCTCGACGACGCCGTGCAGCTGCTGGCGAGCCTGGTGCGTGGCCAGTGACGGCCCCTGCCCCGGCGGCGCCCGTCGTGGCTATCGAGCGCTGAGCTCGCCGTCCAGGATCCGCCACCGGGCCGTGCCGACGGTGAGCCGCTCGCCCGCCTCGTCGTGGATCGCGGCCTCCGCCGTCAGGTCCCGTCCGTCGCGGCCGGTGACGACGGCCCGCACCACGATCGGCAGGCCCACGGGGCAGGGTCGACGGAAGCGCACCTGCAGCTCGACCGTCGCCAGATTCACCTCGCCGCCACCGGCGGCGAGGTTGACGGCGTACCCCATGGTCTCGTCGAGCAGGGTGGCCTGGATGCCGCCGTGCACGACGGTCTCGAAGCCGCACACGTGTGCCGGGGCGGTCCACCGGCACTCGACCACCCCGTCGTCGAGCTCCCAGAACCGCAGCCGGAGGCCGCGCTCGTTCGTCTGGGAGCACGCGAAGCAGGCGAAGTCGGCGTCGAGGGACTCGATCGGTCGTTCCATCCCGTCACGCTCGCGACCAGTCGGGCCGGACGCAAGCGCGATCCGATCCCACCGCCCACACGAGGGCGGGCGCCGAACCGCCGAGCCGGCTCACGGCCAGCGATAGGCAGCCGGCTGCCGGTTCGCCACGCTGGGCAGGGTGGCGCGGATGTGCGCCTGCTCGGCGAGGTCGAGGTCGGCGACGAGCAGGCCTTCCTCGCCGCCCGCCTCCGCCAGGACGCGCCCCCAGGGATCGACGACCATCGAGTGGCCGTGCCAGGCCAGTCGCTCGGTGCTGCGCCCCACCTGGTTCGCCGCGATCACGAAGACCTGGTTCTCGATGGCCCGGGCCCGCAGGAGGATCTCCCAGTGCGGGGGGCCGGTGGCGGCGGTGAACGCCGCCGGGAGCACCACCACGTCGGCACCCTCCAGCGCGAGGACCCGGTACAGCTCGGGGAAGCGCAGGTCGTAGCAGATGCTGCACCCGAGGCGGACCGGTGGGATGGCTCCGGGCCGCGGCGACCCGCCCCCGTCCGGGGGGCCGCCGTCGGGACGGGGCCCGTCGAACACCACCAGATCCGAGCCGGGGCTCACGGTGGCCGACTCCTGCAACTGGGCGCCAGGGACGTGCACGTCGAAGAGGTGGACCTTGCGGTACACCGCGACAGGTGCCCCCGTGGGGTCGAACGTGCAGCAGGTGTTGTGCCGGCGCCCGTCCGGAGCGGCCTCGATGAAGCTGCCCGCCACGAGCCAGACGCCGTGTGACCGGGCCAGCGCCGCCGCCCAGGCCGTGAAGGGGCCGTCCAGGGGCTGCGCACTGGCCCGGAGCACCTCGCCCGGTCCGGTGCAGTGCACCATCTCGGGCAGCACGACGAGCCGCGACCCACGGTCGGCGGCCTCCGCCACCAGCCGGGCGGCGGAGGCCAGGTTGCGCTCGACGTCGGGCGTCGAGGTCAGCTGCACCGCGGCGACGCGCAGGGTCGTCACCTGGAACACACCGCCCGGGGCGACGCGACCGGGGCCGGGATCAGCCCGTGTAACGGGGAGTCGCCGCGACCGGCCGCGGCGTGGCCGTGGTGGGAGGCGGGGCCGTCGTCGTCGTGGTGGTCGTGGTGGGCTGCTCGCACACCGCCAACGGGATCTCCTGGGCGATCGCCGAGTACCCGTTGGGCGAGCCCACGACGATGAGGTTGGTCAGCGTGTCGGGCGCCGGCTCGAAGTCGTCGATGTTGAGCAGGAGCGCCGCGCCGTCGGAGACACCGAGGTCGTAGCGGTTCGGCGGGAAGGCGGGGACGTCGACGTCGAACGAGTCACCGAAGTCGAGCGTGCCGGCCGTGGCGCCGTTCGCGGTCACGGTGGCCGTCTGGGCCTGTGCCGCGTGCAGACCGGCGAGGCGGGCCGACGCTGCGGGCTGCACGCAGGTGACGTCGTTCACGAAGGGCACGACGGTGGGTCGTTCCAGACCGAACGAGGCGACGAGGGTGATGTTGTTCTCACCCGCGGGGACCGACACGGCGGACCCGGCGTTGGAGTTGACGGCGTTGCTCGTGCCGTTGTCCTGACAGGCGGTGATGGTGTCGAGGGGGTCGGCGACGTCGTCCGACGTGCACAGCAGCACGTTGTAGTCACCCTCGGATACGGGGACCGGGCCGGCGATCTCGCCGAACACGAACTCGTCGAGCAGCAGGTCCCACTCGGTGGCGGCCTGCGTCTTGAAGTAGACGTCGACGGGGTTCTGCGGGGGTTCGACCGTGAGGTCGGTGCCGATGCCGTGCACGACGTAGACGTCGCTGGCGGGGCCGACACCGGCTCCGGCCGGAACGGGGGCGAACACGAGCAGGCCGGCCAGCACCGGGCCGAGCAGTGCGATGCGCTTCATCGGTGCGCTTCCTCCTTGTGTGGTGTCGCCACTCTGCGCCGAGGGACGACCGATCGCGACGACAGAGACTACCGGTCGGCGCTCGGCCGGGTCGGTCCCGACGCCACCCGTCGCTACCGGATCGCCTGGACGATGGTCAGCGTGGCGCTTTGCGTGTGGGAGACACCGCCCTGTTCGTCGTAGACCGTGATCGTGTAGTCGTAGCTGCCGGCGGCCGAGATGCACCACCCGGCGGAGTCGACGGTGCCCGGACACACGACGAGTGCTCCCGCCTCGGCCGTGGACAGCACCACCCCGGCCCCGCCCCCGCTCGCACCGGTGATCTCCACCGCCGCGGCGACGGCGGGATCGCCGACCACGGACCACGTGAGGGTCGGTGGCGGCACCGGGACGGTCGCGGCCCGGACGAGGTAACGGGGGTTGGCCTCACTCGGCGACAGGACGAGCTCCACCGTCGGCGGCGCCGGCGGTTGGCTCGCAGTGGTGTCCGTCGTGGGCTCGTCGACCACCGGGGGGCTGTCCGTGGACGGCGTCGTGACCGTCGGCTCCACGGCCGACGAGCTCGGCGCCGTGTCGTCGAGGGCGGTCTGGGGAGGTGCGGTATCGCTCGAGGAGGCCGTCGAGGACCGCACCGACGTCGACGGGGTCGTGACGGACGTCGCGTCGGCGGGGACCGACGTCGGGGGGCCCGCCGTCTCGACCGCCTCGTCGTCGCCGCCCACCACCACGATCCCGAAGCCCACGAGCACCAGCACCACCAGCGCCGCCAGTCCCATCAGCACCGCCCGCCCCCGCCGGGCGACGGGGCCCGCGACGGCCTCGTCGTGGGGGGCGGCTGCGGGCGCCGCCGGGGATGGCACCGCCGGCATCGCCATCGTGGCCACCGGGTCGCCTGCGCCGAAGCCGCCCTCGCCCGCCCCGTCGGCACCTGCCTCCCCGGTGGGGGCACCGCCGAGTCCCGGAGCGAACGCGGAGCCGCCCATCGGCACCCCCGCGCCGGCCAGCGCCGCCGCGGCCTGCTGCTTGTACAGCACCGGCACGAACAGCAGCGGCGTGGCACCGAACAGGACCGTGGGCTGCAGCCGCAACCGACGTCGCTGCTCGCACTGCTCGCACCCCGGCACGTGGCGCTCGGCCACCCGGACGGCTTCGGCACCGAAGTGCTCGATGCCGGCGGCACGGAGCCGCTCCCCCAGCACGGCGCAGGCCGGCTGGCCGTCACGCCACAGCACCCGTGCCTGGACCGCGCTCTGCAGGCGACCCCGCAGCCGGTGCACGAGCTGGTTGGCCGCGTTGCGGTTCATGCCCACGACCTCGCCGATCTCGGCCGGCGTGAGCCCGTGACGCAGCTGCAGGTCGAGGACCTCGCGGTCCCGCTCGCCCAGCGCTTCGGCGGCCTCCCACACGAGCGCTGCCACCTCGGCGTCCTCGGTGGCGACGTCGGGGGACTCGGCCCGGGCGAGACGGTCCTCGACCCGGAACCCGTCGGGCGCGTTCGCCGCCCCGCTGCCCGCGTGCTCGATCACGGCCAGCTCCTGCTCGTCGACCGGCCGGGAGCGCTGCTCCCTGCGGCTGCGGTTGTAGGCCGCGTTGCGGGCGATGCGCAGCAGCCACCCGCCGAAGGACTCGGGCTGCTCCAGACCGGGCAGTCCCCGCCAGGCAGACAGGAAGGCGTCCTGGGCGATCTCGGCGGCGGTGTCGGGGTCGTGCACCACCCGTTGGGCGAGATCGAACACCCGGTCGAACCAGGCGTCGTAGAGCTGCCCGAAGGCCGATTCGTCGCCGGCACGCACCGCGGCGACGAGTCGGGCGTCGCGGACGCGGACCGCCGCTCGAGCGGGGTCCACGGCCGGCGTCGCATCGGAGTCCATAGGGCTGCTCGCATTGTCGTCCATCTCCGGTGTCTCCGGTTCGCGCACCGGGTCCCGGTGGCCTCGCCCCTCCTGACCGCGATGCGGCGGCGCGCTTACGACGCTGTGACCACAGACACGCGACCCCGCCGTAAGCGCACGCCCCACCCCTGGTCAGGACTCGTGTCCACCCCGGAGAGCCGGAGCGGACGACACGGACGAGCGCTCCCGGCACGGCCGGGACGAACAGGAAGGAATCCCCATGAACCTCCGCCAGCGACCCGCTCTCATCGCCACCGCCCTCGCGGCCGCCGCCTTCCCGCTCGTGGCGGGCGCGGCCTACGCCAGCCCCGCCCCCGACGAGATGACCCCGTACGTGCCGCCCGGGATCGAAGAGCCACCGTGGGTCGAGGAGCCGCCCCTGGTCCAGAACATCTGCCAGGTGCACCCCGAGCTGTGCGACGGGCTCGAGATCCCGATCCCTGACGACTCCGACGAGCCCGACACCCCCGACGACTCCGACGAGCCCGACAGCCCCGACACCCCCGACGAGCCGGACGAACCCGACAGCCCCGACACCCCCGACGAGCCGGACCACCCCGACAGCCCCGCCCCCCCCGACCAGCCGGAC
>JALOLF010000103.1 GCA_025456085.1 Acidimicrobiales bacterium | reverse complement strand
TGCCGGCGAAGTCCGGGTAGGCGAGCACGCCCATCTCCGGGAGGTCCAGACCGGCTTCCTCCTCACCGACGTCGGAGCGGATCCCGCCCTTGGTGAGGGAGTTCTGGATCTTGAAGAAGGCGAAGGAGAGCCCGCCGCCGACCACGATGATCGTCACCAGGGCGATGAGTTGCACGATGAGCTGCTCCGGATCGCCGTAGAGGATGCCGGTGACGCCCTTGGCGACGCCCTCGCCGTCGACGAAGCTCTCGGTCGCGTTCCACCCGGCGCCGTAGTTGCCGTTGGCGAAGATGCCGACGAAGAGCACGCCGAGCAGACCACACACGCCGTGCACCGAGATGGCGCCGACCGGGTCGTCGAGCTTCAGCTTCCGCTCGACGAAGAACACCGACTCGATGACCACCAGGCCGCAGATGATGCCGATCACGGCCGCAGCCCACGGGTCGACGAAGGCGCAGGGAGCGGTGATGCCGACCAGACCGGCGAGCATGCCGTTGGCCATCATCGCCGGATCCGGCTTGCCGGTGCGGAACCAGATCCAGCACATACCGGTCACGCCTCCGAAGGCGCCTGCGATGGCGGTGTTGGCCGCCACCACCGCGAACTGCACGTCGGATGCCGCGAAGGTGGAGGCTGCGTTGAAGCCGAACCACCCGAACAGCAGGATGAACGTGCCCAGCATCGCCATCGGGATGTGGTGGCCGGGAAGCGCTCTCGGCTTGCCGTTCTTGTCGAACTTGCCGAGGCGGGGGCCCAGCACCATGGCACCGGTGAGGGCTGCCATGCCACCCATGGCGTGGACGATGCCCGAGCCGGCGAAGTCCACGTAGCCGTTGCCGAGGTCCATGGAGTCACCGAGCTGGGCCAGCCAGCCGCCACCCCACGTCCAGCCGCCGAAGAGCGGGTAGTAGAGGGCGCCACAGAACAGGCCCCACAGCACGAAGCTCTTCCACTTCCAACGCTCGGCCATCGAGCCCGTGGGGATGGTGGCCGTGGTGTCCATGAAGGCCACCATGTAGAGGAAGAAGCCGGCGATGGGGGCGCTCAAGGCCAGGTTGTCGCCGTCGAACCAGGTACCGGCCCAGCCGCCGCCCCACAGGAACGTCCACTCACCCGAGCCGATGAGGCTGCTGCCGAACGCCTCGGTGTAGCCGTAGTCGTAGCCGGGGAGCACGTAGCTGTAGCCCCCGAACATGAGCGGGAAGCCCACCAGGAAGAAGGCCACGAAGCCGAGGCCGAAGATGGCGAAGTTCGTGCTCACCACGTGGGCGGCGTGCTTGGCCCGGCAGAAGCCGGTCTCGACCAGGGCGAAGCCGGCCTGCATGAAGATGACCAGCGCGGCGCCGATGACGACCCACAGCAGGTTCGTCTGCTGCAGCAGGGCGTTCAGCGACTCGGCGGCCGCCGGTTCGGCCGGCGCCTCCTCGCCGCCCTGGGCGAACGCCGCCACCGTCGGCAGCAGCGTCAACGCCACGACCAGACCGGCGCCGACGGCCAGTCGGCTCCGCCGGGATCCACGTTCTCGCGTGCGGTTCATCAGAGAGCCTCCATGTCTCGCTCACCGGTGCGCACGCGCACGACTCGATCGACGGGGCTGACCCAGATCTTCCCGTCGCCGATCTTCCCGGTGCGGGCGGACTCGCAGATGGTGTCGACCACCTTCTCCACGTCCGCGCTGTCGCAGAGCACGTCGACCCTCACCTTGGGAAGGAAGTCGACCGTGTACTCGGCGCCTCGATAGGTCTCGGTGTGGCCACCCTGGCGGCCGAAGCCCTTGACCTCGGTGATGGTCATGCCCTGCATTCCCACCCCCTTGAGGGCGTCCTTCACCTCCTCGAGACGATGCGGCTTGATCACCGCGGTGACCATGTGAACCATGTCTCCTCCTTGATCGCTGCCTCAGCGACAGCTGTCGGTCAACCCCGGGGACGTCGGGGGTACGTCCTCCGGGCTGTCCGACGACGGCACTGTCGCCGGAACCAGTCATCAGCCGGCTACTCGCCGTCTGACGCCAACATGACCGTAAAGAGGCCCGGTTACCCGACGGTGTTCCGCGTGTTACGCGATCCGACCGGTTTCCTGACGGCTTTCTGACTTCACGTCGGAAGCCGGTTTCCGACGTCCGGTTGCCCGAGCAGGCCCGGCAGGAGACGGACGAGAGACTCGGGCGCGACCGCATTCCCATAGCCGGCTACGCGATGTCGTCGACGCCGACACGGCCCCGCCGCACCGGCCGGGGCGCGGCCGAGCCACACCTCGATCACTCCCCGGACGAGCGGCCCGGCCCGACCGGTTCCGCTCGAACGGACCGACCGACCCGGCGGATCAGACCAGCTCGACGTCGGCCACGACCTCGACGAGGGAGGGTCCCTCGTGGGCCAACGCCTCGGCGATGGCCCCGTCCAACTCGTCGGCGTGGGTGACCCGCAGCCCGAGCGCGCCGCACAGGCGGGCGTAGGCGGCGAAGTCCGGGTTGCGCAGGCCGGTCTGCCAGACGTCGAGCTCGGCGGCACGCTGCTCCTTGGAGATCTTGCCCAGCTCGTCGTTGTTCACCAGCACATGGGTGATGTCCATGCCGTGGTGCACGGCCGTGGTCAGCTCGGCCAGGTACTGCCCGAAGCCGCCGTCACCCGTGACGGCCACGACCTTGCGCCGGGAACCGTCGGCCTGCACCGCGGCCCAGGCTCCCATGGCGGCGGGATAGCCGAAGCCGATCGAACCCAGGTAGCCGCTCATGAGCACCGCCTGGCCACCGGTCTCGAAGTAACGACCGAAGGAGTAGGTGTTGTTGCCGACGTCGACCGCGATCACCGCCTCGGGGGGCACGAGCCGGCTCAGCGCGTCGAAGACGGCCGCCGAGGAGACGCCGCGACCGCGGTCGTCGGACAGCCGGCGCCGCTTCTCGGCGCGCCACAGGGCCCAGCGGGCTGCGACGTCGGCGCGCTGGTCGACACGACCGGGCGCGGCGTCACCGCCCAACAGCCGGGCGGTGACGGCCACGTCGCCGTAGACCGGCACCGTCACGGGATGGAACCGACCCAGGTGGATGCGGTCGTGGTCCACCTGCACGATGCGCTTGTACGGGGCGATCCCGGTGTGGTTGGCGAACGACGCGCCGAACACCACCAGCAGGTCGGCCTCGTTCATGAGCCACGACGCAACCGGGGTGCCCGACCGACCGAGCACCCCACCGGCGAGGGGATGGTCGTCCGGGACCAGCCCCTTGGCCTTGAAGGTGGTGAGCACCGGCGCATGGAGCGCCTCAGCCAGCGCCACCACCTCGGCGATGCCGTCCCGGGCGCCGTTGCCGACGACGACGACCGGCCGGCGTGCCCCACGCAGCTCGTCACGGGCTGCGGCCAGCGCATCGGCCGGCGGCGCGACGGCGGTGTCCGCCATCCGCCCGCCCGGGCCACCAGCGGGTCTGCCGGGCGCCTCGAGCACCTGGACCTCGTCGGTGAGCACCAGATGGGCCACGCCCCGTTCCACCAGCGCGGTCTTGCAGGCCCGACCCATGAGCTCGGCGGGGTCGGAGCCGGGCAGCACCGTCGCCGTGTAGGCCGCCACGTCGCGGAACGCGCCGTGGAGATCGACGTCCTGGAAGGCCCCCCGCCCGAGCACCTTGGACGGCACCTGGCCGGAAATGGCCAGCACCGGCACCCGGTCCAGCTTCGCGTCGTACAGGCCGGTCAGCAGGTTGGTGGAGCCGGGCCCGGCGATGGCGAACGCTGCGCACAACCGGCCCGTGAGCTTGGCGTAGGCCGAGGCGGCGAAGCTGGCCGCGCCTTCGTGGCGGATGCCGACATAGGTGAGCAGCCCTGCCTGCTCGGCGCGTCGCAGCGCGTCGGCAAAGCCCAGGTTGGAGTGGCCCACCATCCCGAACACGTGCGTGACCCCCCAGGCGACCATCGTCTCCACGAGCACGTCGGACACGGTGCGCACATGGGGTCGCGGTGTCGGGACGGCAACGTAGACGCCGTCGCCACGCACCTCGACGGGATAGGAGCGGGGCGCGTCGTCGAAGGGCGGCGGGGGCCTGCCGGTCACGGGGTCGTAGTCGTAGCCGTGCCAGGGGCAGCGGAGCAGGCCCTGTTCGATGGAGCCCTCGCCGAGCGGGCCCCCTTGGTGGGGGCAACGGTTGTCGAGCGCGCCGTAACGTCCCTCGTGACGGGTCAGGCACACGGCGTGGATGCCGGCGGCGACCGTCCGGACCCTGCCCTCGTCGAGGTCGTCGACCTCGGCCACCCGATGCCACTCGAGCTGCTCGTCCGCAGTGGTGGTCGTCGGCTCGTCGGGCATCGCTCGCACCTCCTGCTCCGCGGGCAGCGGCCCGTCGGGGTCAGTGTCGCACGAAGTCCGGATCGGCCGGCGCGTTGTCGGCGGGCCGACGGCGGGCGGTAGCCTGTCGTCTCCTCGGGCTGCCCCGGCAGCCGGTCTCGGGGCTGTAGCTCAGTTGGCTAGAGCACCTGCTTTGCAAGCAGGGGGTCGTGGGTTCGAGTCCCATCAGCTCCACCGTAGAAGTGCAGGTCAGAGGGTGTGCGTGTCGCAGCAACTCGCCTCCGGATGGCCGACGTAGCCAGTTTGGACGTAGCCTTTTCGCTCCTGGCTACGTCGACGTAGCCAAGCAAGTGATCGGCTACGTCGTCGGAGGCTGCGTTGGCACAGCGACCCACCGTGCGGTGGAACGAGGGCAAGCAGCGGTGGATGGCATGGGTCCGGTTCCCCGACGGGTCGCGCCGCAAGGTCGAGCGCGTCGAGAAGGCCGACGCCCAGGCCGACCTCGACGAACTGCTCACCTTGCGGGTCCAGGCGGCGTCCCCCGATCCGGCCCGGAACCGGCAGGCGACCTTCGCCGAGGTGATCGAGGCGTGGTTCGCCGACGGCTGCCCCAACGTGTCGCCGACCCGGGCGTCGCGCCATGCGCGCCTCAAGAAGGCCAACACCATCGCCAACGCCCACCAGCTCCTCGGCGCGTCGGTGCTGCCGAAGATCGGCTCGCTGAAGGTCGACCGCACGACCACCCGCCGGATCGAGGAGCTGTTCGAGGCGATGGTCGCCACCCACGCCACCAGCACCATCGACCGCAACTGGAACTACCTCAACCAGGCCCTCCAGCACGGCGTGCGCAACCGCACGATCAAGACCAACCCGGCTGCGGGCGTGCTGTTGCCGGCCAAGCGACCGCCGAAGGAGCGCAGGAGCTTCTCCCTGGAGCAGACCCGCGTGCTCGTCACCGAGGCGATCCCCGCCGATCCCCGGCCGGCGATGTGGCTGACCGGGCTGATGTGCGGGCTGCGTCCCGGCGAGCTCGCGGGACTGCGCTGGCCCTATGTGGACATCGACTCGGCGACGCCGTCCATCGAAGTGGCCGAAGCCGCCCTCGAGGTGAAGGACAAATACGTCGGCCAGGGCCCACCCAAGACGAACCGCAGCCGGCGACGGATCGAGCTGCACCCGTTGCTGGTCGCCGCCCTCCAGCGGCACCGGGACGAGCAGAAGCTGCTCGGCCTCTACGACGGCGAGGGCATCGTGTTCTGCACCCGCAACGGCACCCCCATGACGAAGTCGAACCTGCGCCGGGCGTTCCAGCGGTTGTGCAAGAACGCGGACTTCGGCGACGACTGGACGACCTACGAGCTACGCCACTCGTTCGTGTCGCTCGTCAGCGACCAGCTCGACGACCTCGTGAAGGTCGCCGACCTCGCCGGCCACGTCGACACCCGCACCACCGAGGGCTACCGCCACAACGTACGGCCATCACTGCCGCACGCCGTGCAGGCATGGAACCAGCTGCTGGCCAAGGCAGCCGACGAGTAGCAGCACACCGTCGAAGCGCCACAGCGGTCGCCGGCACTCGTCAGTTCCTGTGAAACCACGTACGTACCACCGCGGGCGTATCGGGAGCCTGTCACCTACCGGCACGTATGGGACGGGCACATGCGTGGGCGGGTTCAGTGGTGCGCTCCTCGGGCTCCGCTCCCTCCATCGGGGTATCGTCGCAGCGTGGCAAAGCAGGTCCTTGGTGGGGACGATGTGGAGGGTGGATCCGACACCGGTGCTGACGGCGCCGTTGACACACGGGGAGGGGACCTCCGGGGTGTCGAGCTGAGCGATACCGGTGCGAGTGCTTCGCGTGCTCGGCAACGGGCCGTGGCGACACCGGTGGGCTGGGAACATCGGCAAGTTTGGGTCCTCGTGTCGTTCGTCGGGTTCGCACTGGCTGTAGGTGGGGTGTTCAGCGGGGCTCGTGTGCCGTGGCCGCCGTTCCTGGTCGGCGGCGTGGTGGCAGGGCTGGCCGTGGGGTGGGGGGCGGCGGCGCTCATGGTGCGCAGAGCGCGGCGTCAGCTGACCGAGGCGCCGACCAGGCTGGTGTGGTGGCACCCGGTCGCCGCTCGTTCGAGGCGGCGTTTGCGGCTCCCCGTGTGGGTGGTCGTGTCGGTGCCGAGCAGCTTGTTCCTGGCGGCGGTGGGCTATGCCACGGGGCCTTTCGGAGTGGCGGTGGGCGCGCTCATGGCGTCGGCTGCGCTGGTGGTGGCTGTGGTGTGGAGTCGGAAGGTGGGGCGCCTGGAAGCCGAGTCCGGCTGGCGCCTGTTCCGGTTGGACACTCGAGTCGGTTTCGTCCGCCAAGTGCAGGTGGTTCGCACGTGGTGGCGGGGTCGTCTCGGCTACGACCTGGAGAACGGACTGGTCATCTCGCCGCCGGCACCCCTGTCCATCGGGGTCGATGACCTGCCTGATCCAATAAGGCACGTCATGCTGCACCGGTCGAGCCTCTACCGGCAGGCCGCGGACCTCGGTGTCGCTGGTTATCGTGGATCGGACCCTTGTTGGGCGTACAACACGGCGTGCTCACTGGCGCGAGCAGGCGACGAGGCCGACGCCTTCGTCTGGTTGCAGAAGGCGGTCGACGACGGCTGGGCAGACGTGCGGATGCTCCGCCGAGACCCCGACTTCGCCCGTCTCCGTACCCGGCCCGCCTTCGGCGGCATCATTGCAGCGGCCCGCGACAACTCCCGTCGGCGCTAGACCGGCATCGTGGCCCGACGGCGGGCGCCCCAGGATCGCGCTTGAAGGCGCCCAAGGCTGCTGTCCGGGCGGCGGACTCAACTGCCCACCGGCGACCAGTGGCTCTGCCCTCGTTCCGTCCGTGACTCGCCGGGTCCCTGGCCCAACCTGTGCGTCTTGGTGATCCTGCGTATAGCGCCGGCTCGGTGTGTCAGTCCGGCATGGGGATGTCGCGCTCCGACTCCGGCAGCACGAAGGTGTCCTCCGGCACGAGCACCACATCGAAGACGCGCCCCGTGACGCCGGCGGCAGCGCCCGCAGCCTGTGCGGTCGCAACGGCGAGCTCAGCCGCCGGTCCATAGCCGTCGGCACGGAGCATGAAGGTCAGCCCGGCCACCGGCGACCCCTCGTGTCCCCGTCTCTGGTCGACTCCGACCAGAGAGCGGTCGGTCCCGTTCGTGTGCGGCAGGAGCGCTACGAGGGCCTCGGCCAAGGGCGAGACCCATGAGCTCGATCTGTCGGGAGCGATCAGGTCGACTCGCACGCTGAACACCTGCTCTCCCTCACCGATCCAGCGCATGAGGCTCACCCTTGCAGCCGGTAGCGGAGGTGAGCACGGGCATAACGCCGGATCGGTCGCCACGGCGTGTCCGTGACCTCACATGTCACACAGCGCTTCACGGAGCTCCTGGACGGTCATGGCTGGAGTGGCTGCAACCAGCTGTCGATCCGGATGTTCAGGTCAGGGGAGAGCGACGCGAGCACCGCGTCGACGACTGCCTGGTCCGCCCACACCACGGTGACTACGAGCCAGTCACCTGACGCTCCGATGTCGAGCAGGGTCCCGACCGGCGCGGCCGCGGCCACGCGGTTGACCGTGTCGGCGTACTCCTTGCTGTCTGGGTCGGCGATGGCCGCGGCGCTCACCGCCGGCGGCCCGCTCGCGGCCCGTTCCACGGCTGGCGCGGTCTGGGTTCGCCCTCGCTGAGTAGCGGCGATCTCCGACGCGTTCATCACTGGACCGTCGGCGGTCATGGAGACCGTGCCGTGAACCTCCACCGCCTCGCTGACCAGAGCGGTATGGGGCCCGCTGTCCCACTTCTCGACCTCGAGGTCGGGAGGAAGCTCCAGCTCTTCGGTCAGGCGCACGAACTGCCCGCAGGACGGCGGGTTCGACTCGAGCGGCCCGGAGAAGCAGACGAGGGGTCTGTCGTCGAGGACCATGTAGATGCCGAAGGCCCGGACCTCGGTCCCGACCACGCCCACGAGGGCGCGGTCCTCGGCCGGCGGTCCACCAGACGATTCGCCGGCTGCCGTTCCGTCGTCGCCGGTGGCCTGCACAGTGGTGCCGCCATCGCTCGAGCAACCGACAAGGACGACGGCTCCGGCCAGTGCAATGCTGAGCAGCAGCTGGCGGGTGAGCATCCCCGCTTCCGGCGCCCTGCGTACGCACTCATGGCGCTTCACCGACGTCACTGTAGCGATACACGCATCGGCACAGCCCCCGACCGCCGGGTCGGGACCCGGCCACGGCGCCGCCCGAATGCGAAGCCTCCGGGATGAGCAGCAACGCCGAACTGGCCAGGGTGGCGCTGAGCCTCATCGCGGGAACGATCGTCGATGCAGCCGGTGCCGAGGAGCTGTTGGTCAACACCTCCGCCGATGTCGACAGGGCCGCACGAGCTCACGCCTACCTTGCCGGTTTCCCTCTCGTTGCACTGGCCAACGCTCGACGAGAGACCCCGCGGGAAGCGTTCGCCTATGTGCGGCGACTCCTGGGCTGGCCGCCCTTGAAGCCGGGACCGATCGGATGGGTGCCGGCCAAGCTCGCTGTCCCACGGGAAGGCGGTACTCATGGTGGCGACGAAGGTTCTTGCCGCTTCGGCTGGGGCTCTCTGCGGATGGTGGGCGCTGGGTACCGGTTGCCGTCGAGGATGGCTCGCCCGCCGAGCGGGGCCGCGAGCTGCACGTTCACGATGATCGGCGGGTCGTCCGCGTGGTCCCCCACGCCACCCATGTCGCACGCGCCGTTGTCGCTCGCGTCGATCTGCGGGACGGCGTACGCGATACGGACCGTGACCGTGGTGTCGGTCTCGACGACGTCTGGTCCGAGCACGTCTTCGGCGCTGACCGAGGGTCCGCACGGCATCGCCCACGACGGGATGCTGACCGGGAGCTCGGTGGTGTCGGACGGAAGTGGGAGGTCCTCGTCGGCGATCCACCAACGGGCGACCGAGTGGCCCTCGCCGGGATGCACCCACAGGTCGTTGCAGCTGCCGCCGTGTTGCTCGGCGAGTCGCCAGGTGCCGTCGGTGAGCTCGACCTTGGCGATCGAGACCATCGGTCCGAGCTCGTCGAGGGCAACCTGGTCGAGATCGAGCTCGCCGGCCCCGAACAACACCTCGGTGTCGGTTTCGGCGAGCCGGCGCCAGGTGTCGGTCGGCAGCCCAGGCACGAGTGGCTCCACGGAGTTGGCCGTCTCGAGGGCGGACTTCAAGGTCAGGCCGTTCCGCAACGCCGTGGAAACGGGGTCGTCGGCGTTCTCGGCGCCGACCGGGTTGGACCACGCACTGACGCGGTACCACCCGCCGTCGGTGGGGTCACAGCTCACGAGGGGATCGTCACCGACGGGCGCGAGAACGGTCGCAGCGGGGCCGGGCGCCGTGCTGGTCGGTGGTCCGGTGGCGACGTCGGTGTCCTCGTCGCCGTCGGGCCACACGAGCGGCGCCGCGCCGACGAGCACGAGAAGCGCAGCCGCAGCGGCGAGAAGCACCGGGGTAAGTCGACGGCGGCCGCTGCCGCCATCCTCAGCGTCGATCGCCGCCAGCGCGCCGAGCGTCGGGTCACTCGCCGCGATGGCACGCGCCTCGTCGGCCGTCACCGGCGGTGCCGCGTCGATCAGCCGTCGAAGCTGATCTCGCCCCTCGTGAGGATCGACGGGTTCGCTCATGCCAGCCCCTTCCCGAGGTCGACACCGAGGTCGTTGCGCAACCGCGTGAGGCCACGCCGTCGATGCGTGTTCACCGTGGAGACCGACGCGCCCGTCAAGGAAGCGACCTCGGCCAGGGTCCAATCGAAGGCCACCGTCAGCACGACGGCTACCCGCTGGTGCTCAGACAGGCGAGCGAGCGCAGCGGTCAGGGCCGGTTCGACATCGGGCATGCCGCTGCCGTCCGGGCCGTCGAACACGACACGCACCTTGCGCCCTCGCATCCTGCTGCACGCCACCCGGTACAGGTAGCCCGCGAGATTGTCCATCGCACGCACCTCGCTCCAGTGCTCCCACCCCCACGCCAGTGCAGCGGCGACCGCGTCACGCCCGTCGTGGTGGCCGTACCGGCTCACCAGGGCGCGCCGGAGTCTGGGCTCCACCTCAGCCACGAACAGCTCGAAGGCCGCCACCTCATCGGTTGTGTCGGGGATCGTCACTCACCCTTTCAGAGCCGCCACCACGTCGCACTTGTGACACGCCGTCTCGGGAATCGGGCGATCAGGTTCGCAGAGTCGCCGAAGGCCCACGTCCCTCCGAGATGTGTCGACCTGCGCGCACCGGTTCGATGCCGGTGATCCGCTCGATCCGCGACGAGCGCGCGACCGGCAAGCTCCGCCCGCTCGGCGAGTCGCCGCGCTGGGGTCCGAGCGACGTGATGTTTGGGAGCACGCAGGCCACGACGACCCGCGCAGCGATCACGACGAGCGGCTTGCTGACCAGCATCGCAGTCACCGTGGCACACGCGGTGCCGGGGTCGCTCTTGCCCAGCATCAGCACGGCGGGCCAAGAACTCCGCGACGCGTTGGCGTCCCAGCAGTGGGTTAGGGAGGTGACGGCACGCGTCGGATGCCGTCGTGACGACGGAGGCAGCGATGGGATACGACGACCGCAGCGGTGATGTTCGTCACACGCCGGGGGTTTCTGTGCGACCGGCGGCCACTTCGGGGTGGGTTGGATCAGAGACGGCATCGATCGCGCCGTCTCGACCCGAGGAGGCCGCGTTGGCACTCGACGACTGTCCGGAGCTGCTCACCATCGCCGAAGCAGCCCGGTTCCTGCGCATCAGCCGCACCACTGCGTACGCCGAAGCGAAGCGCTACGAGCGCACCGGCGAAGGACTCCCGGTCATCCGGGTGGGCCGCAGCCTGCGGGCACCGAAGGCGATGCTCCAGCGGCTCGTCGCCGGCGAGCTCGCCTGGGCGGGTGAGAAGTGAGCGGTCCGCGTGCCGAGCAGCCGGTGCTGGTGCTCACCCAGGGGGCGCTCGCTGTGCGGTCGATGCTGGAGCCGACGGCGTGGCTCGTGCTCGAGGAGCTGGCGTTGCGCGCCGAGCACGTCGATGGCCAGGCCGTCGCCGAGCAGAGCGCCCGCACCATCGCCGAGTCGGTCGGTCGCTCGAAGGACGCCGTCGCACGAGCGCTGCGCCAGCTCACCGACGTCGGGCTGATCGAGCGGGCCGAGTCCCGCCACGGGTTCTCCGGGCGGTTCACCGGCGGGCACTACGTCGTGGACCTGCGCGCCGCCGGTCTCCGCCTCCCCGCCGCTCACGTCGCTCCGTTGGCCGCGGCTCCCCCGGTCGTCGCACCTCCTCGACCGGACCTCCCACCGCCGCCGGCGCCCCGCGGGTCGTTCACCGCACGCGACGGCCTGCGACCCTCCCGGCCCTTCTGACCGCCCTGTCCGGTCCCGCCGTGCCCGGCCCACGCCGTCGACTCGCTTCGACCTGCTCTCGCTCAGGTATCCCCATGACGACGACCACAAACTTGCACCAGGGTGCCCGCCGGGCCCGGTCCCGACCGGTCCCGGCCAACCCGTACCCGGTTCGTCACGCCGACCGTGCAGGGTCCCGCCCGGACACGGTCCGAACGGACGCCGTCGCTCGCACGACCGACGGCGAGGGGTGACCGGTGCTGGGCATCAACCCGATCGCCGGTGCCGCCGAGGGCTACTACCTCGACGCCGTCGCGCAGGGCGTCGACGAGTACTACCGAGGTGTGGGCGAGGCCCCCGGGTGGTGGGCCGGCACCGCCGCCGCGGCCGAGCTGGGCCTCGACGGCGAGGTCGGATCCGACGATCTGCGTGCCGTGTGGAGCGGCTTCGACCCCCGCAGCGGCGAACCGCTCGGGTCGTTCACGAACCGCACGGTGCGCGGGTTCGACCTGTGCTGGCGGGCACCGAAGTCGGTGTCGCTGCTGTTCGCGTTCGGCTCCCCGGAGGTGTCACGGACGGTTCGCGAGGCGCACGACGCCGCCGTGGCCGCTGCGTTCGGCTTCCTCGAAGCACACGCCGCGGCCACCCGCAAGGGCCACGGCGGCCTGCAGTCCGAGCCCGTCGACGGGTTCGTGGCGTCGATGTTCCGGCATCGCACCAGCCGCACCGGCGACCCGCACCTCCACACCCACGTGCTGGTCGCCAACGTGGCCCGGGGCGCCGACGGCAAGTGGCGCACCCTCGACGGGCGGCTCCTGTTCACCCACGCCAAGACCGCCGGCCACCTGTACCAGGCGCACCTGCGTCACGAGCTCACCTGGCGCCTCGGCGTCGAGTGGGGACCCGTCGAGAAGGGCACCGCCGACATCGAGGGCATCGACCGGACCGTCATCGACGCCTTCTCCGAGCGGCGCCGACAGATCCTCGAGCACCTGGACCGTACCGGCTTCCGCACCGCCCGAGCCGCCCAGATCGCCACCCTCGAGACCCGTCCCGACAAGGCCGCACCGACCGAAGGCGCCATCCGCGACGTGTGGGCGGCCAAGGCCGCCGAGGTGGGCTTCGACCCCGCCGACCTGGTCGACGTGGTCGGCCGGCGAGCCCGGCTCCCCCATGACGAGTTCACCCTCCGGCGGCTGCTCGACGACCTCGCCGGACCCCACGGTGTCACCGAGAAGCAGAGCACGTTCGGTCGCCTCGACGTCCTGCGAGCCATCGCCGACGGTCTCCCCCACGGCGCGCCTGTCGATGTCATCGAGCAGGTCGCCGACGCGTTCCTCGCCCGGTCCGATGTCATCCCCGTGGCCGAGAAGCGCGACCACACGCACGCCGTCGAGTACTCGACCGCCGAGCTCCTGCGCCTCGAAGAGCGGCTCGTGACCAGCGCGCTGAACCGCCAGCTCGACGGCGTCGGCCTCGTCGACCCGACGATCGTGGCCGGCGTGCTCGCGGACAGGCCGACGATCGGCGAGGACCAGGCGGCGATGGTCGAGCGGCTCTGCCGGGGCGGCGAGGGCGTCGTGGTGGTCGCCGCGGCGGCGGGAACCGGCAAGACCTACGGGCTCGACGCCGCGCACGACGCGTGGCGGGCAGCCGGCTTCCAGGTGCACGGCGCCACGGTCGCCGCCAAGGCCGCCCGCGAGCTGGAGGCGTCCTCGGGCATCCCTGCCCGAACGCTCACACGCCTCACCGACGACCTCGCCAAGGGCCGACTTCGCCTCGATCCCCGAGTCGTACTCGTGATCGACGAGAGCGGAATGGCGGGCACCCGCCAGCTCGCCCCGATCCTCGACGCCGCCGAGCAGACCGGCGCCAAGGTCGTGCTCGTCGGCGACCCGAGACAGCTCCCGGAGATCGAAGCGGGCGGGATGCTCGCCGCCCTCAACCGGCTCCTCGACCCCGTGTCTCTCACCGAGAACCACCGCCAGGTCGAAGCGTGGGAACGCGTCGCGCTCAACGACCTGCGCTGCGGCGACGTCGACCGCGGGCTCGACGCCTTCGAGGCGAACGGCCGGCTCGTCACCGGCGCCGACACCATCGAGGTCCGCCAGATGATGGCCGACGACTGGTACGAGTGGCGCCGCCAGGGCGAGGACGTCGCCATGATCGCCATCCGTCGCAGCGACGTCGACGACCTCAACGGCCGAGCCCGCCGCCTCCGCCAAACCAACGGGGAGCTTTGGGGACCCGTCCTCGAGATCGATAAGCGCCCGTACCAGGCCGGCGACGAGATCGTCTGTCTCCGCAACGACTACCGCCTCGGCGTCCGCAACGGCGACCGAGCCATCGTCGAGCACGTCGACCCCGAGCGGCGCTCGATGCGCGTCCGCCTCGACGCCGGCGTCCGCGTGCTACCCGTCGAGTACCTCGACGCCGGCCACATCGCCCACGCCTACGCCACCACGATCCACAAGGCACAGGGCATGACCGTCGACCGCTGCCTCACCCTCGGCACCGACGACCTCTACCGCGAAGCCGGCTACGTCGCCCTCAGCCGCGGCCGCACCGCCAACGTCCTCTACGCCGTCGGCAGCCACGGCGTCGACGAGGACCTCACCCACGCGCCCCAGCGGGATGCGACCGACCCGGTCGACCTGGTACGCGATGCCTTCGGCCGCCAGGCCGGCAAGGGCCTCGCCATCGAGAAGGCCGGCCCCGAGCACGACTGGAGCATCAGCGCCACCGAACGACGCCGCGGCCTCGTGGAGACCGAAGCCGTCGAAGGGACGACGGCGCCATCCCGGGATGCCGATATCGGCCTCGCACAGGGCTTGTAGCCCGCCGCTGCCCGCCCCTCAGGGGTCCCCAACGATCCGAGGGCTTCGGCTCCTGTCATCCGCTCCTCTGACCCTGATATTGCAGCCTGGTAGGCGAGCGCGTCTGGATTGACGCGACAAGTGCCCCGCTACCTGGGACGATGCGAAGCGACCAAGCAACACATCACC
>JALOLF010000102.1 GCA_025456085.1 Acidimicrobiales bacterium | reverse complement strand
TCGAGCACGACGCTCACGAGGCGATCCCGGGTGCCCGGATCAGCGATACCGCCTCGCCCAGAGGGATCGCGGGGCTGAACAGGTACCCCTGGGCGAGGTCGCACCCGAGCTCGCGCAGGACGTCCGCCTGGCTGCTGGTCTCGACGCCTTCGGCCACGGTGGTGAACCCGAAGGAGTGGGCCAGCGCCACGGCGGCGCTCACGATCGCCGCCTCGTGCGAGCCCTCCCGATCGACGCCCTCCACGAAGGACCGGTCGATCTTCAGGTAGTCGGCCATCGAGAACATCCGCACGTAGTCCAGGGTGGCATACCCCGTGCCGAAATCGTCGATGGCCAGCCGCACCCCCAGGGCCTTGAGCTCCTGCAGGGTGCTGCGGGCACCGGCCACGTCGTGCACCAGGGCGCTCTCGGTGACCTCGAAGCACAGGTTCCCCGGCGCGATGCCGTGGCGCTCCAGGGCGGACGCCACCACGGGCACCAGATCGGGCGCCGCGAGCTGGCGGGCCGAGAGGTTCACCGCGATCTCGATCCGACTCCCGTCGGTCAGACGCGGCCAGGCGGCGATCGACCGGCAGGCCTCCTCGAGGATCCACCAGCCGAGCGGCACGATCAGGCCGTTCTCCTCGGCCAGGGGGATGAACGAGCCGGGCAGCTCGAGGCCGTCACCGGGTCGCCGCCAGCGCACGAGCGCTTCGGCCTTGGCCACCGCGCCGTCGAGCAGCCCCACGACCGGCTGGTAGTGCAGCTCGAACTGCTCCTGGTCGATGGCGGCCCGGAGCGCCTGCTCGAGGGCCAGCTTCTCGACGGTGCGCAGATCGAGCTGCTCCTGGAACACCACGTACTGGTCGCGGCCCTGGTCCTTGGCCCGGTACATGGCCACATCCGCGTTGCGGACCAGATCCTCGGGCGTGGCCGACGGGTCGTGGCCGAGCGCGATGCCGATGCTCATGGTCACGAAGACGTCGTGGCCGCCCAGCTCGAAGGGCTCGGACACCGCCGCCATCAGCTCCTCGGCCAGACGGGTCGCCTGGGCCTCCTCGGCGATGCGGTTGCACACCACCAGGAAGGAGTCGCCGCCGAACCGCCCCAGGGTGTCGCCCGGGCGCACCGTCGCCTGCAGGCGTGCCTTGACCTGCAACAGGAGCCGATCGCCCGCCGCGTGGCCGACGCTGTCGTTGACCACCTTGAACCGGTCGAGGTCGATGAACAGCACGGCCACACCGCTCGCGGTCCGCGACGACCGCTCGATCGCCTGCTGGACCCGCACGTGCAGCAGGGCCCGGTTGGGCAGCTCGGTGAGCGGGTCGTAGAAGGCCTGGAACTCGAGGCGCGACTCGAACACCCGCCGCTCGATGGCGATGGCCGCCAGGTTCACCGACCGCGTCACCAGCTCCCAGCCCGCCTCGTCCAGCTCGCGGTCGGGTCGGTGGAACACGGTCATGGCACCGAGCAGCTCACCGGTTCCGGCGGCGCGCAGCGCCACGGCGTCGGCCCGACCGAGGCCCAGCTCCTCGAACAGCCCCGCCGGTCCCAGCAGCTCGTGGCGGCGCAGGTCGTAGCTGAACGACCGGTCCTGCGAGCGGCGCAGCTCCCGACAGGCTTCGCTGTCCGGATCGAGCTCGTCGAGGCGTTGGACGACCCGACGGGGCAGGTTCGGCCCGCACGCCCGCACCCTGATGATCCCGTCGTCGTCCAGCATGCCGATGGCGCAGGCCGAGCCGGGCAGGGCGCGCTCGACCATCCGGGCGATTTGCTGCAGGGTGACCTCGAGCGGCTTGCCCTGGGCGATCGCCTCCAACAGGGACGCCTGCTCGGCCAGCAGCGTCTCGTACGCCACCTGGTCCGCGGCGTCGGTCAGGGTCACGATCACCCCCCGGATGGCGGGGTCGTCGAGGCGGCTCGTGGCCTTGGCCTCCATCCAGCGGTAGGACCCGTCGGCGGTGCGGAACCGCACGCGCCTCGGCTGGAAGGTGTTCACCTTCTCGATCACGTGGGCCCAGCCGGCGAAGGCGGTGGAGAGGTCGTCGGGGTGCACGTAGTCGCCGCCGACCACCCCCACCACCTCGTCGGGCCGGTAGCCGAGGAGACGGGTGATCGAGGGCGACACCCACTGCACCCGGGTGTCCGCGTCGGCGACGAAGATGATGTCGTCGACGGCGTCGATGATGCCCTGGGCCCACGCCTCGCGATCGTCGAGCAGGGCCGCGGCGTCGTCGGCGGTGCGGTCACGAGCGATGGCGACGAACCAGTCCTCACCACCGCCGGCGTGGGTGCCCAGCATCCGCACCGCGGCCGGGAACGTCGAGCCGTCGCTGCGGTGGAGGTCCACGTCGAAGGCCAGCCGTTCACCGCCGCGGAGGCGCTCGGTGAGCCCGGCCATCTGCGCCGCCGCCAGGCCACCGGCACGCGTGCCGAAGGGCTGGCCCACCACCTCGTCGTGGGTCCAGCCGGTCAGCGCCGAGAAGGCACCGTTGACGAAGGCCACGACCGGCGCCTCCCGCCCTGCGGCGCGGGCGATGACGATGGCGTCGTGGGTGTGACCCGCGACCTCGGCCAACACGCCGAGCAGCGCCGTCTCGCCGGCGGACACCGTCGGCGAGGTCATCGCAGGGAATGGGGCGTCGTCGATGGTCATGGTCCCCTCGGTCGACCGGTCACCTATCGGTATCCGGCGGCCCCGGTTGAGGCATCCGTCCCATCCGGTACGGTCACGGGATGCCCGACCGGACCTGGTCCGTGCCCGATCTCACCGCCGCGGTGGATCTCGCCCTGAGCGTGTGCTTCCCCGACGAGGTGTGGGTCGAGGGCGAGCTCTCCTCGCTTCGACGCTCGCCACGGCGCCACGTCTACTTCCAACTGGTCGAGCCCGACGAGCCGGGCCGGCCGCCCCGCGGGGCACTTTCCGTGGTCCTGTTCGACGGCGCCCGTCGACGCGTCAACGCCCAGCTGCGCGCGGGCGGCGCGGTCCGCATGAGCGACGGCGTGCGGGTGCGCATCCGGGGTCGGCTGGGCGTGTACGGCCCGGCCGGACAGCTCCAGTTGCGGATGAGCGCCATCGATCCGGCCTTCACCCTCGGCCGCCTGGCCGCCGATCGAGCCCGCATCCTGGCCGCCCTGGCCGCCGACGGCCTGCTGGACCGCAACGCCGCGTTGCCCCTCCCGGTGGCGCCCCTGCGGGTGGGCCTGATCACGGCCGAACGCAGCGCCGCCGAGGCCGACGTCCTCCACGAGCTCGAGCGCAGCGGGCTGCCCTGGCAGGTGCTGTTCGTGCCCACGAGGGTGCAGGGCAGCGGCGCCGACCGGCTGATCGCCGACGCCCTGCGCACGCTCGAGGCGCGCCGTGTCGACATCGTCGCCCTGGTGCGCGGTGGGGGCGCCCGCACCGATCTGGCCACCTTCGACTCCGAGCACCTGGCACGCACCGTCGCCGGGCTCGGCGTCCCGGTGCTCACCGGCATCGGCCACGAGACCGACCGCTCCATCGCCGACGAGGTGGCCCACCAGGCCCACAAGACGCCGACGGCCTGCGCGGCCGCCCTGGTGTCCAGGGTCGTGTCCGCCCGGGACCGCACCGAAGCCGCGTGGAACGGCATCGCCACGCGCGCCACCCGGGCCGTCGATCGCCAGACCCGCGCCGTCGACCATCGGGCCGACCGGGCGGCCGCGGCCGCACGCTGGCAGCTCCGCGCCCACGACGCGAAGCTGCATCACCGCACCGCCGAGCTGCGCCAGGCGACGGGACGGGCCACGACGAGGGCCGACGAGCGCCTCGCCACGGCCGCGATCCGCCTGCACGTCCTGGATCCCCGACGGGCCCTCGAGCGCGGCTGGTCGATCACCCGCACGGCCGACGGCCGGGTCGTGCGGGACGTCGACGAGGTGACGCCCGGTGCCGTGCTGCACACCACCCTCGCCACGGGGGTGCTGACCAGCCGGGTCGAGGAGGTGGCCGGTGGCCGCTGAACCGCCCGTCGAGCGCTACGAGGACGCGCTGGGCGAGCTGGAGTCCATCCTCGCCGAGCTGGAGGGCGACGACCTCGACGTCGACGTGCTGACGACCCGGGTGGCCCGGGCAGCCGACCTGCTGGCCTGGTGTCGAGCCCGGCTCCGCGCCGTCGAGCTCGACGTGGAGCGCATCGTCGTGACCCTCGGGGATACCGGGCCCGATTCGGAGCCGACGGGCCGGGACCGCGAGGATGGGGGCGATGGCCGATCCGAGGCTCCCTGAGCCGGCCGCCCCCGAGACCACCCCCGCGGAGATCCAGGTGATCGCGGCGCGGGTCCGCGACCGCCTGGCCGCTGTCCTCGACGACGAGCAGCAACGCTGGCAGCCGCTCGACCCCGACCTGGCCCAGCCGTTGGCCTCCATCACCCGGTTCGTGATGAGCGGCGGCAAGCGACTCCGTCCGGCCTTCTGCTACTGGGGGTTCGTGGCCGCGGGCGGCCGGCCCGACGACGGCGTGGTGGTCGACGTGGGCGCGGCGTTCGAGTTCCTCCACGCCTTCGCCCTCATGCACGACGACGTCATGGACGGCTCGGCCACCCGACGAGGGCAGGCCACCATCCACACCGAGTTCGCCGGGCTGCACCGCGAGCACGGCTGGCGGGGCGAGCCACGGCGGTTCGGCGAGGGCATCGCCATCCTGGCCGGCGACCTCGCCGAGGTCTACGCCGACCGCCTCCTGCTCGAGGTCCCCCACGAGGCCCGGTCGTTGTGGCAGGAGCTCAAGATCGAGATCAACGTCGGGCAGTACCTCGACGTGCTGGGCACGGTGCGGGGGGGCACCGACCTGGAGACGGCCCGACGCATCTCGCGCTACAAGTCGGGCAAGTACACCATCGAGCGGCCCCTGCACGTGGGTGCCGCCCTGGCCGGCGGCTACACCCGTCTGCGGCCGGCCCTGTCGGCCTACGGCGCGCCGCTGGGCGAGGCCTTCCAGCTCCGAGACGACATCCTGGGCGTGTTCGGGGACACCACACGAACCGGCAAGCCCGTCGGTGACGACCTGCGCGAGGGCAAGCCGACACCGCTGCTGGCCATCGCCGCGCAGCGCTGCTCGGGATCCGATGCCGCCCTGCTGGCACGCGTCGGCGCGCCGGATCTCGGCGACGAGGAGGTCCGCGAGTTGCAGGCCCTGCTGGTGGCCTGCGGCGCCCACGACGAGATCGAGCAGAGCATCGAGCAGCTCACCGACCAGGCCGTGCGAGCCATCGACACCGTGGAGCTCCCCGGCGGCGCGCGCGAGGCGCTGCAACGCCTGGCCCGCTACGTCGCCGACCGGACGTGGTGAGCTCACCGAGCCCCTACGCTCGGGTTCCGTGCACGACGCCACGGCCCGGCCGGACGACGGTGACGTCAGCGGAGGACCCGAGCTGCGCCGAGCGCGTGAGGAGCTCGCCGGGGCGCTGGCCGAGCTGGACCGGGTGCGGGCGCTCCTCGAGCACAGCACCGACGCCACCCTCGTCGTCGACGACGGTGGTCGCCTGACCTACGTCAGCCCCGCGCTGCAGCAGATCTTCGGATACCGGCCCGAGGACCTGCTCGACGAGTCCCGTCGAGCAGCCATCCTCCATCCCGACGACGTCGTGTTGGTGACGCGGCTCACCGAGCTCTTCGCCACCCCGGGAGCGGTCCTGGAGACCGAAGCCCGGGTCCGTGACGCCGCAGGCGCCTACCGGTGGGTCGAGCTCGACATCCGCAACCTCGTGGACGACCCCCGCATCGGGGGTGTGCTCGTCCACGCCTGGGACATCTCGCGGCGCAGGCGGGCCGAACACGACCGGGAGCGACTGACGGACCTCTTCGAGGCCACCCACGACCTCGTCGGCATCACCGACGCCGCCGGCAAGCTGCTCTACTGCAACGCATCGGCGAGGCGGTTCGTGGGGCTCGCTCCCACCGAATCCCTCGACGGGTTGACGATGCTCGACCTGTTCCCCGCCGACGACGAAGACCGCTGGGCCGCGGAGCTCCTCCCGGCCCTCGAGCGCGACAGCATGTGGCACGGGGAGCTCACGCTGCGCCACGGCGACGGCCGGGAGACACCCGTGCTGTGCCAGATCATCGTGCACCGTGACGCCGACGGAGCCATCGAGTTCTTCTCGGGCGTGCTGCACGACATCTCCGAGCGCAAGGCCTTCGAATCCCGCCTGGCGCACCAGGCCACGCACGACCCGCTGACCGGCCTCCCCAACCGCACCCTGCTCCTCGACCGCCTCGGCGACGCCATCGAGCGCGCCGGGCGCCGGAGCAGCCGTCTGGCGGTGCTCTTCTGCGACCTCGACCACTTCAAGGTCGTCAACGACAGCCTCGGCCACGCGGTGGGCGACGAGCTCCTGCGGGCGATCGCTCGTCGCCTCCACACGGTGGTGCGACCCGGCGACACGATCGCCCGCTTCGGCGGCGACGAGTTCGTCGTGCTGTGCGAGGACCTGCGCGACGGCCGCGACGCCCTACCCGTGGCCGACCGGATCATCGCCGCTCTCCTCGAGCCGTTCCGCGTCGGCGACGCCGAGGTCTTCATCGGCGTCTCCATCGGCGTCGCGCTGCCCGAGCACGCCGGGTCCCGGTTCGAGGCGGGCGACCTGATCCGGGACGCGGACGCCGCCATGTACCGGGCCAAGGCCCGGGGCCGCTCACGGTGGGAGGTGTTCGACAACGCCATGCGGGCCAGCGCCGTGGACCGCCTCGACATCGAGCAGGCGCTGCGGCGCGCCGTCGATCGCCGGGAGCTGCGCCTGCTCTACCAGCCCATCGTCGACCTGGGCACCGGACGCATCGCCGGTCTCGAGGCACTCCTGCGCTGGGAGCACCCCGACCGGGGTCTGCTCAGCCCGGCCGACTTCATGCACGTCGCGGAGGAGACCGGGCTGATCGTCCCCATCGGCCTGTGGGTGCTGGAGCAGTCCTGCCGACAGCTGAGCCGCTGGACGGCGGCGGTGTCCGCGACCGCCTCGACTCCTCCCGTGCGGCTGAGCATCAACCTCTCCGGTCGCCAACTCGCCCACGCGGGACTCGTGACCGACGTGGCGGGCATCCTGGCCGACACCCACACCGCACCCGCCCTCGTGGAGCTGGAGATCACCGAGAGCGTCCTCATGGAGGACGTGGCGGCCTCGGCGCAGGCGCTCGGGAGCCTGCGGGCGCTGGGGGTGACGGTGGCGGTCGACGACTTCGGCACGGGGTACTCCTCGCTCAGCTACCTGCGCCAGTTCCCCGTCGACCGGCTCAAGGTCGACCGGTCCTTCGTGAACGGCCTCGGTACCGACCCGGGTGACTCCGCCATCGTCACAGCGATCATCACGCTGGCCCACAACCTCGGCCTGCGCGCCGTCGCCGAAGGGGTCGAGACCGCCGCCCAGCTGACCGAGCTGCGCCGCCTGGGCTGCGACCAGGGCCAGGGGTTCCACCTCGCCCGTCCGTGCTCGGCCCACGACATCGACGGGCTGCTGGCGACGCGGCCGACCTGGTGAGCGCGCCACTACGATGCCGGTTCCGACCGGAACGCCCATGACCGACCCGAGCGCCACCACGCCCACCAGCCCGATCCGACCGTCGCCGGCCACGGGTGCCCCGTCCCGGTCAGCCACACCGAACGGACGCTGGTTCGCCGCGCTCGAGGCCATCAGCTCCGACGGCGTCTACCTCATCGGCCCGGACGGCGAGATCCACTACGCCGGGCCCGAAGGCGGGCCGCTGCACCGACGCGAGGCGGACACCGACCTGCTGGGGGTGCAGGCCTTCGGGTTCATCCACGAGCTCGACGAAGCCGCGACGCTGCGCGCCCTCGACGAGCTGCGGGACGCGCCGGGCAGCCACGCCACCGTCGAGATCCGTGTCGCCGCCGGCAACGGGCAGACCCGCTGGATCGAGGCCCGGGGACTGAACCTGCTGGGCGATCCGGAGGTCGCCGGCATCCTCATCAGCGTGCGCGACGTGACCGACCGCCACGAGGCGCAGGAGCTGCTGCGCCAGTCCGAGGAGCGCTTCCGGGCCCTGCTCGAGCACAGCTCCGACGCCGTCCTGCTCCTCGACACCCACCAGCAGGTCCGCTACGCCAGCCCTGCCGTCGAACACCTCTTCGGTCGACCCGTCGACGAGCTCACGGGCCGGCAGATGAGCCCGTCGTTCCTCCATCCCGACGATCGACGAGCCCTGGGCCACCGCCTCGTCGACCTCTTCGCCACCCCCGCGGGGATCCTCACCTTCGAGGCCCGGGTGCGCGATGCCGCCTCCCGGTACCGGTGGGCGGAGATCTCGATGCGCAACCTGGTCGACGACCCACGGGTGGCGGGGATCGTGGTGCACGTCCGCGACATCGACCCCCTCCTGCACGACGACCTCACCGGCCTGCCCAACCGGCCGCTCCTGCGCCGGCTGCTCGAACGGGAGCTCGAACGCGCCGACGCCTCGAGCCTGGGGCTGGTGCTGGTGGACCTCGACCGCTTCCGGCTCGTCAACGACAGCCTCGGCCACGACCAGGGCGACGCCCTGCTGGTGCTGCTGGCCGATCGCCTCCGGTCGGTGGTGCACGACGACGAGTTGCTGGCGCGCCTCGGCGGCGACGAGTTCGTCATCCTGTCGACCCGCCTCTCCGGTCACGAGCAGGCCGTCGAGCTGGCCGAGCGGGTGCTGGAGGCGATCTCGGAGCCCTTCGTCCTCGACGGCAACGACGTGCACATCGGCGCCAGCATCGGCATCGCCTTCCCCGACGCCGAGGTCGGCGACGCCACCGACCTGCTGCGCGATGCCGACGCCGCCATGTACCGGGCCAAGGCACGGGGTCGAGGCCGCTGGGAGCTGTTCGACAGCCGGCTGCACGACGACGTGCGGGAACGGCTGCGCCTGCAGAACGAGCTGCGCCGGGCCCTCGCCGACGGCGCCTTCCGCCTGCACTACCAGCCCGTGTTCGCGCTGGCCGACGGGGCCGTGGTGGGGGTCGAGGCGCTCCTGCGCTGGGAGCACCCGACGGAGGGTCTGCTCGCCCCCGGTCGTTTCGTGCCGATCGCCGAGGACACGGGCCTCATCGTGCCCATCGGCGCCTGGGTCCTGCGCGAGGCCTGCCAACAGGTGCGGCGATGGCACCAGGAGCTACCCGAGCTGGGCCCCCTGCGGGTCTCGGTGAACCTCTCGGCCCGCCAGCTCACCGACCCCGACCTGCTCGCCACCGTCCGCTCGGCCCTGGTCCTCAGCGAGCTGCCCGCCGACCAGCTCGAGCTGGAGGTCACCGAGAGCGCCCTCATGGAGGACACCGAGGCTGCCGCCACCGCGCTGGCCGACCTGCGCGACCTCGGTGTACGCCTCGCCATCGACGACTTCGGCACCGGCTACTCGTCGATGGCCTACCTGCGGCGCTTCCGGGTGGAGACCCTGAAGGTCGACCGCAGCTTCGTCGACGGGCTCGGCGACACCGGTGAGGACGGGGGCGACGACACAGCGATCGTGACGGCCGTGGTCACCCTGGCCCACACCCTCGGCCTGCAGGCCACCGCCGAGGGCGTGGAGACCCAGGATCAACTGGCCCGTCTGCGGCGCCTCCACTGCGACCAGGTGCAGGGCTACCTGCTGGCCCGACCGGCGCCGGCCGAGGAGCTGTCGGGACTGCTCGCTCGCCGGGTCGGGTCCTGACGGGTCGAGGCGCCGGCGGTCTCACGTGACGGTGGCGAAGCGGGCGAGGGCCTCGTCGAGGGGGCACACCACCACGCCGGGCTCGGCCACCACCGCGGCCAGCCACTCGGGGCGCACGAGGGCGCACACGGCGATGGGGTGCTCGAGGGCCGAGCCGTGCATCGTCTGGCGCACGTACTCCACCGCGTAGTCGGGCGGCCGCACGTCGCGGGACAGCTCGGCCAGGGCGTACGGGTCGGGGCTGCGCCCGGTCGCGTCGGTGACCGTCACGATGTTGGGCGACGACGGTCGGATGCCTCCACCGACCAGTCCGGGTCCGTCGGTGAGGACGACGCCGCGGACCGCCTCCGGACGGGCCCCGCCGATGAGCAGCGCCAGATAGGCACCGAGGCCGCGGCCGAGCACGGTCGCCGATCCCAGGTGGGCGATGGCGGCATCGACGTCGCCCATCAGGATCTCGGCGGTGTACCCACCCCCCACGGGGACGGTGGAGTCGCCGTGACCGGTCAGGTCCAGTCCGTGGATCGGACCGGGCCAGCCCGCGACGTACGCCGGCACGGCGCCCGGGGTGCGCTCACCCAGCCCGTGCAGCAGCAGCAGCGGCCGCCCATGGCCCTCGCGGAGCCGGTGCAGCGCCAGACGCGCCTTGCCGTGGCGGAGCCAGACCGGTTCCGGGCTCACGACGGCACCGGGTGCCGGTCGAGGAAGGACAGCACCAGCTCGGCGATCGACGCCGGCTGCTCGATGTGGACGAAGTGGCCGACGCCCTCGAGGGCGTGGAACTCCGCCACCGGCGGCAGGTTCGGCTCCACGTCCTCGGGAAGGGTCCCCCAGCCCATCACCTCGAGCTCCAGGCCCAGCACGCCGAGGAAGGGCACACCGATGCCGGGGAGGCGTTGCATGGACCACTCGGGGCGCCACGGCCCGAACCCGCCGAGGCGCAGACTGGGGTCGATGCGCCACCGCCAGCCGTCGGCGTGCTCCACGGCGCCCACGCCCACCAGGTACTCGAGCCACGCCAGGTCCATGCGCGGGTTCATGAGCCGACGGCGCTCGGCCAGCTCCCGCCGGGTGCCGGGCCGACGCTGCTTGTCGGCGACGGCCCGCCGGTGGTCGAGCCAGCCGGTGATCTCGCCATGGAGCATCTTCGTGCGGTCGTGATCGGCCAGGTCGGGCCAGTTGTTGCGCGACGGGAGGCCGTCCAGGTTGACCAGGTGGGAGAGCCGGTGGGGTTGGGCGTGCGCCAGGTCGAGCGACACGCCGCCGCCCTTGGAGTGCCCGAGCAGCACGACCGGGCGCTGTGGGCTCACCTCGTCCAGCACCCGCACGATGTCACGGAGGTCCGCCGCCCAGCTGTAGAGCACGGCGTGGTCGCTGCTGCCGTGGCCGCGGGCATCGAAGGAGACGCAGCGCCAGCCGCCGTCGGCCAGAAGAGGCGCGAACACGTCGAACGTCCCGGCGAAGTCGAACCCACCATGGGCGAGCACGATGACGGGCGCGTCCGGATCGCCCCACTCGTACACGGCGAGGTCGAGGCCGCCGACGTCGAGCCACCGGCTCCGGTCGGGTCGACGCGCACCGGGGTACGCGACACCGGTGGGGCCGATGGGGGGCGCCGCTGGGCGCTCGACGACTGGCTCGGGGCGGTCCGGGACGGGCACAGGCGACACCCTAGGCTGCAACCATGTCCTCCCTGCCCGGCGAGGCCGACCTGCACGTCACCGTCGCCCAGCGCCTGCGACGCGACCACCAGCGCTACACGCCCGCCCGCCGGGCCCTGGTGGAGCTCCTCGTGGGCGCCGGCGGCCCGGTCAGCCTGCCCGAGCTGCTGCGCCGTGACGTCGCCCTGGCACAGAGCTCGACGTACCGGAACCTGGGTGTGCTGGAGGCGGTCGGCGTGGTGCACCGGGTGGTGGTGGAGGGCGAATCCGCCCGCTACGAGCTGGCGGAGGACCTCACCGAGCACCACCATCACCTCATCTGCACCCGATGCGGCGCCGTGCGCGACTTCACCATCTCCCCGACGCTGGAGCGGTCGCTGGCCCGGGCCTTCGACCAGGTCAGCGCCGAGACCGGCTTCCGCCCCACCCACCACCGCCTCGACCTCATCGGGCGGTGCGAGCGGTGCGCCTGACGGGTTCGCCCCAGGCGGCGTGACCGACCCCGTCGCCGACGCGTGTACCCTCCGCGGCCGAGGGGGATCGATGAGCAACATCTCGGGTTGGACCGCACCTGGCTTCGAGGGCGTCCGCGACGTCTTCACCGCCAACTTCGCGTCGGGCAGCGAGGTCGGCGCCGCCTTCTCCGCCTACCACCGGGGCCACAAGGTCGTGGACCTGTGGGGCGGGGTCGCCGACCAACAGACCGGCCGGCCCTGGGAGGAGGACACCCTGGCGCTGGTGTTCTCGACCACCAAGGGCATGACGGCGATGTGCGCCAACAAGCTCGCCCAGGAGGGACGACTCGACACCGACGCCCCGGTCGCCAGCTACTGGCCCGAGTTCGCCCGCCACGGCAAGGAGGAGATCCCGGTCAGCTACCTGCTCTCCCACCAGGCCGGACTGGCGTGGGTCGACGGCGAGCTGACCGCCGAGGAGGCACTGTCGTGGGACCCCGTCATCGAGGCGCTCCAGAACCAGCACCCCAACTGGGAGCCGGGCGCCGAGCACGGCTATCACGCCACCACCTACGGGTGGCTGGTCGGTGAGGTCATCCGCCGCGTGGCCGGGCGCTCCGTGGGCACCTACCTGGCCGACGAGCTCGCCGGGCCGCTGGGGCTCGACTGCTGGATCGGCCTGCCCGAGGAGCACGAGAGCCGGGTCGCCCCGCTGATCTCGTTCCTGCCCTCGGGGATCACCATGGAGGACCTGCGCGACCCGGGCGAGGACCCGGTGCGCCAGCTCATCGCCGCCTTCCTCGGCCCCGACACCGATCTGGGCAAAGCGCTGTTCGCACCGGGTGGGGCGCTGGCCGACGCCGACATCTGGAACTCCCGGGCCATGCACGCGGCCGAGGTCCCCGCGGCGAACGGCATCTGCGACGCCCGCTCCCTGGCCCGGCTGTACTCGGCCTGCATCGGCGAGGTGGACGGCATCCGCGTCCTCACCCCCGAGCAGCTCACCAAGGCCACGACGCAACTCACCGAAGGACCGAACCGGGTGCTCATGGGCATGGACGTGCAGTTCGGGCTGGGCTTCATGCTGCACTCCACGCTGATCGCCCTGGGCGGACCCCGGTCGTTCGGCCACTTCGGTGCCGGCGGCTCGGTGGGCTGGGCCGACCCCGAGGCCGACCTGGCCTTCGGCTACCTCATGAACCGCATGGACCTCGGCCTCGCCGGCGACGTGCGCAGCTTCAACCTCATCAACGCCTGCTACGACGCGCTGGAGTAGCCCGTCTGCGACGAGCGACGGACGACTACTCGGACGGGTCGGCCAGCACCTCGGCCGCGTCGAGGCGCTCGGCGCCGGTGCCCACCTCGTAGCGGCGCACGAGCCGGTAGGCGCCGTCCACGGGCCGCACGTGGCGCAGCAGCACGCCGGCGTCCGCGGACGGGTCGATCACCCAGTACTCGCGCACCCCGGCGGCGGCGTAGTGGCGGGCCTTGGCGTTCAGGTCGCGGCGCAGGGAGCTGACCGCCACCTCGACGGCGAGACGGCACGCCCGCACCGGCACTGGCTCGAGGTCGGGCAGATCGAGGTCGTCGAGGACGAACACGTCCGGCTGGTACGCCGTCCACAGATCGAGCCGCACCGTGCCCGAGGCGAACACCCGCTGGAACCCGAAGACGTCGACGAGGGCCTCCTGGACCCGTTGCACGGATCGGACGTGCAGGTAGTGCTCGGCGGCCAGCTCGACGACCATCCCGTCCTCGAGCTCCACACACCTGCCCCAGCCGCGGCGCTCGGCCTCGACCAGGTACTCGTCGACCGTCATGCGCTGCGGATGGGTGGTGGTCACGGCTCGACCTCTCGACCGATTTCGCGGGCCGTCGCGGCGGCGATGCGACGTGATGGTCGCGCGGTCCCTGCGCAGCCACAAGGGGTGATGCCGAGATCGGCGACCCCCGCCACTACCCTGGGAGCGCTGTGAACGACCCCCGGGCCGAAGCGGGGCGGCGACGCACGTTCGCCATCATCTCCCACCCCGACGCCGGCAAGACCACCCTCACCGAGAAGTTCCTCCTCTACGGCGGCGCCCTGAGCAACGAGGCCGGCGCGGTCAAGGCGCGTGCCGGCCGGCGGGGCGCCACCTCGGACTGGATGGCCCTCGAGCGCCAGCGCGGCATCTCCATCACGTCCGCGGCGCTGCAGTTCCCCTACCGGGATTGCGTGGTGAACCTGCTCGACACCCCCGGCCACCGCGACTTCTCCGAGGACACCTACCGGGTGCTGGCCGCGGCCGACGCCGCGGTGATGGTGCTCGACGCCGCCAAGGGCATCGAGCCCCAGACGCTCAAGTTGTTCGAGGTGTGCCGCCAGCGCGAGCTACCGCTGCTCACCTTCGTCAACAAGTGGGACCGACCGGGGCGCGAGAACCTCGAGCTGCTCGACGAGGTGGAGCAGACCCTCGGCATCACGCCGGTACCGCTGACCTGGCCGGTGGGCATCGCCGGCGACTTCCGGGGGGTCGTCGATCGCAACACCGGGGAGTACACCCGCTTCACCCGCACCTCGCGCGGCTCCACCATCGCCCCCGAGGAGGTCCTCGACGCCCTGGCGGCCGAGCACCTCGACGGCGACGTCTGGCACCAGGCCGAGGACGACCTGGCCCTGCTGGAGGAGATCCACCCCACCTTCGACACCAAGGCCTTCGTGCAGGCCGAGGCCACGCCGGTGTTCTTCGGCTCGGCGCTCACCAACTTCGGGGTGCGCAAGCTGCTCGACGCGGTGATCGACCTGGTGCCCCCGCCGGCGCCCCGCCGCGATGCCGACGGCGCGGCACGGGCCCTCGACGCACCCTTCTCGGGCTTCGTGTTCAAGGTGCAGGCCAACATGGACCCGGCCCACCGCGACCGCATCGCCTTCATCCGGGTGTGCTCGGGCCGCTTCGAACGGGGGATGGTCGTCACCCACGGCCGCACGGGCAAGCCGTTCGCCACCAAGTACGCCCACCA